>CAZCTP010000065.1:0-16199 GCA_964501575.1 uncultured Thermodesulfobacteriota bacterium | reverse complement strand
AAAGGTGGTAAGATATGCTGCATAATGTTATCACGAAAAAAGAGATGCTTACAATCAGTCTTAAAGACTTGACAAGAAAAGCCTTAAATTTACTAAGAGAATCGATATTTATATCCCATAATCCTTTTGTGAAGAAAAATTTTAATTTATCAATTATCACAGCCATAATTTATTTTATCATATAATTTAAAAACTTAAAGATTACTTAGTGCGTCTTCAGTAATTCATGCTGAATTCAAAGATATGCGGAAAAATAATAAAAGAATCTTTATATAATACGGAATATAATAACAGATGGTTAATATTTCTTATAAATTTCCTCAGGGAGATAGGCTAAATAGATATTAAGAGTTTATAATCCACCAGCAAGAGGCGGAAATATACTTAGTACATCACCATTTTTCAATACATCCTCCCTTTTCTTATGCACTCCATTTATTAATATTATCTTCGGCAAATCAGGAGGAATATTAAGTTTTTCGATTATATCACTAACGGTAGTATCATCCTCTAAATCCATCTTAATAGAATTGGAACCTTTTGGTAGATATTTCTTCAATGTAGCAAAAAGCTTAACTTCAATCTCCATAATATTAAATTTTATAAAATTTTATAAAATTTATCAATAAATTTTTGGAGGTAGTGTCACTCGCTCTTATGGAGGTTTCTTATCATAATATAAATTCTACTCCATGATTGCTTTGAAGAAAGTTTGATTTTAGTAATTTTTGGTGAAAATTCATATAAATACTCTTTGCTTTGAAGTTTGCAAGAAAAATAGATCGGACAGACAAAATATACAAAACAAACCAGATTAACCAAATAAACCAGATAGACCAAGTCAGCATGGAAGTATGGAAGACTGAATAGTACGGAAGTTAGAGAGAACGGAAGAGCAAAAGGATAAGATTTATGTTATGGGTTCAACGTTAAATATTTCAAGTATGAGTTAAATATAGAATTCAGAGCATATAACATCCCAAGCTTAAATTACAAATAGTTCATAGGTTAACCGAAAATGTTGGCCTTCTACATAACTAATTGACTTTTTAATATAGGTTATGTTATCTTGAATCAAAGGTGATGGGGTTCACCTTTAATTGTTCACTATAAATGGACTGATAACCCCTACTGGATTCTTCATTTCAGTAGGGGTTTTATTTTAAGGAGATATAAAGTATGGATAATAATTTGGATATTATTAAGGATTATTTAACCTCCAATCATTCCAGTTTTAAGGATGAACTTTTAAGCTATATTGATGAAATGACTACCATATATGACACCCATATAGAATTGTGTAAGAGATTGAAAGAAAAGATTCTGATAAATACCTTTGATCTCGTAGTAGTTGGTCAATTTAAAAGGGGCAAAACAAGCATTATAAATGCCCTTCTTGGAGCTAATATTCTCCCTGTCTCTGTGATACCACTTACATCTATTGTAACAATAATAATTTATGGAAAGGAATTAAAAATTAAAGTCTATTTCAATGATGGGAAGATCGTTGAAATAGAATCTCAAAGCCTCATAGAATATATTACTGAGAAGGGTAACCCTAAAAATATAAAGAATGTCAATAAAGTAGTAATAGCTTATCCTTCTGATTATTTAAAGGATGGTATTAGACTAATAGATACTCCTGGAGTAGGTTCTATTTACCAGCACAATACTGAGGTAGCCTATGAATATCTTCCAAATGCTGATGCTGTCGTTTTTCTTCTATCTGTTGACCAGCCTCTAAGTCAAGCAGAACTTGATTTCTTAGATGATGTTAAAGAATATTCATGTAGAATATTTTTCATTATGAACAAGATAGATTACCTCTCAGAGATTGATTTAAGAGAATGTATTAGTTTTACTGAAAAAACACTGAAAGAAAAATCTCATTATTCATCGTTTGACATATATCCAGTATCAGCAAAACTTGCTCTTGAAGGTAAGCTCACAAATAATTCTGATCTTCTCTTCAGGAGTAACTTTCCATTTTTCGAGGAAAAGCTTAAAAGATTTCTTGTTTACGAAAAGGGCAACATTCTAATCATCTCTGTAGCTAATAACCTCTTAAGAATATTGTCAGAGGCAATTCTTAAAGCAGAACTTGAAGTAAAGTCTATTAAAATTCCTCTTGAAGAGTTAAATAAAAAGCTCTTGCAATTTGAGAAGAAGAGAAAAGAGATAAAATCTGAAAAAAGAGATTTTGAAATTCTATTTGAAGGTGAAATCAAACAGATTATTGAAGGTATTTTGGACCCCGACCTATATGGAGCAAAAAAGGAACTCTTTGATACTCTTCTACCAGAGATTGAGGAATTTTACAATAAGAATAAATCTCTCTCAACAAATGAACTTAGAAAAGCTTTAGAAGAGTTTATAGTATATAGGGTTATGGGATATTATGAAATATTCAGAAAGAATGAGGACTCAAAGATATCAAAAATTTTTGAGAATCTCTGCAAGCGATTTACCAGTAGAATAAACGATCTAATAGATTCTCTGCTACATTATTCCTCAGAATTATTCTCTGTTTCTTTTGAATCCTTCAAAGCAGAAGTATCCTGGAATGTAAGTTCTTCATTTTACTACAAGTTCAAAGACGAATCTCTAATGATTGAAGCACTTGAAAATGCGTTTACATTATTACTTCCATCTTTTTTAAGCAAATCTATCATATTTAAAGGAATGAAAAAATACCTCATTGAGATGATAGATAGGCAATCAGGGAGAATAAGATGGAGCTTTGTAGAAAGACTCACCAATAGTAAGCTTAAGTTCAGAAGAGAAATGTTTAAGAAGATAGATGAGACGATAGGAGAGATAATGGAGGCTATAAATAAAGGTATAGAGCAGAAATATAAGAACGAAGAAGAAATATTAAAAAAGGAAAAGGGAATAAATGAGAATCTCACAAAGCTTTATGGATTGAAAGATAAAGTTATATTTATGATAAGTTCCCTTAATCAGTAATAACTTCCATTTGCTCAAAAATTCTCAAGATACTTTCTCTCTCTCTTTCAGTTTATTGACAAATAGATATATATGAATTACTATATAGTTATTTGACTATCTGGTAATTCATTAAAAATTAAGAATGGAAAAATTGACTAAAGAAGAACTAATAAAGAGATTTAGAACAGAGGGAATACTTGAAGCTACAAGAAGGGTAATATCTTCTTATGGTTTTGAGGGAATTACACTTGAAAGGGTAGCTGAAGAAGCAGGTATATCAAAAGGGACAATATATCTCTACTTTGAGAATAAAGAAGAGCTTTTAATAAGTACTATTGAATATGGATTGGATAGATTGATAGAGAGATTAGAAAAATGTATAGATGAAGAGGTAGATATTTTAAAGAAGGTTAAAAATATTATTTCTACGAAACTCAGCTATATAGAATCCCATAGAGAGTTTGTCAGAGCATTTATTGCAGAAATGTACGGTCAGATACTTGTTTCAGATGAAGACAAAGTTATGAGAATAAAAAATAAAAGGGATTATCTTTATAAAATACTTACAGATGTCATAAAATCAGGGATAGACTCGGGGATATTTAGGAATATAGATCCATATAAAGGAGCATTCTCTCTTGTAGAATTGATAAAGGGAATAGGAATAAAAAGGGTTGTAGATCGTTCGGAGGAAAATATAGATAATGATATAACCTTTATAATGGATATATTCCTACAAGGAATAGCTAAGAAAGGAGTATAGAATGGCACAAAGAATCGTTCTATTATTATCTCTTATACTATTTTCAGTATATAATGGAATATGTGATGAAATATCCTCTCCTATTAAACTGAAATTGTCATTAAACAAAAGTATAGAATTAGCACTAAAAAATAATCTCGATATAATGATAGAGAGTTATAATCCAAAGATGGAAGAAAAGGATATAACAAAGGAGAAGTCAGATTTTGATCCATCTATATTTTTAGATATTAATAAGGATAAGAATGTTAAGCCAGCAGGTTGGGTCCTGGCTGGTGCCACAAGATCAGAAATAGATAATAATAACGCAAATATAGGGATAAAACAGAAACTCACAATAGGTGGTAACTATTCCCTGAAATTTGAAAATAACAAATATATAAGTAATTCATCATTTCAGACTCTGGTTCCTCAGTACAAATCAAATTTTACGCTCACATTTACACAGCCTTTGCTTAAGAACTTTGGTAGAGATATAAATATAGCAAAGATAAAGATTGCAAAGAATAATATGGATATATCACTGGAAGAGTTTAAAAAGAGAGTTATAGATATAATATATGATGTTCAGAAGACCTACTGGGAACTCGTTTATAGCATAAGAGATTTAAAGGTCAAGAAGAAATCTCTGGAGTTAGCAAAGGATCTGTTAAGAAGAAATAAAATTCAGGTAGAAGTTGGAACATTAGCCCCCATTGAGGTTATCCAGGCAGAAGCAGAGGTGGCGTCGAGAGAAGAGGGAATAATAATAGCCGAAAATAGAATAAAGAATATTAAGGATGAACTTATAAAGAAATTGAATATATCAGAATATCCTGATATGTGGAGCATAGATATAATTCCTACAGATTCTCCTGAATTTTTGCCAAAGAAGATAAACTTAGGTGAAGCATTAAAAAAAGCATTTGAAAACAGACCGGATTATATGCAGGCAAAAAAAGAACTTGATAATAAAAAAATCTCCTATAAAGTGGCAAAGAATGCGCTATTACCTATAATAGACTTTTATGGAAGTTTAGGATTAAATGGTCTGAGTGGAAGAGCTGTCCCTGTGAAGACTGTTGGAGGAGAAATTCAATTTAGCCCCTTTGGTGGAAGTTACGGTAAAAATCTTGATAGACTTACATCTAATAATTATTATGAGTGGCAGGTTGGCATAAATATTGAGTTTCCGTTTGGTAATAGGGAGGCAAAGAGTGAATATGCAAAGAGATCAATTGATGTAAAGAAATCCCTCACTAATATAAAGAATGTTGAACAGAAAATAATCCTTGATGTAAGAAAAGCTGTAAGGGAAATAGGGAAAAATATAAAAAGGGTTAAGGCTACAAGAATTGCGAGGGAGCTGGCTGAGCAGAGGCTTAAAAATGAAGAAAAAAAATTCAGCGTTGGAATGTCCACAACCCATGATATTTTGCTCTATCAAAGAGACCTGACAGAGGCGGAAAGCAATGAGAATAGAGCTCTTATAGATTATAATATATCTTTGCTTAATCTCGAAAGGGTTAAAGGTACAACGTTATCTTTATATAATATAGAGCTTATTGAGAGGGGAGAATAAATGAGAAATTTCCTAAAGATATCTATTATAGCCCTTATTGGGTTGTTATTTATCTACGCTATTATAATAAAAAGGGGGAATTCTAATAAAAATAATAGCAACCACGTTGAAGAAAAGGTATTTCCTGTTAAGTTATCAAAACTCATTATAAAAGAGATAACTTATTCTATAGGAGCAGTCGGCAGCTTTCTGCCTGAGGATGAAGTTATGCTCAACTCAGAGATTGAAGGTAAAATCAAGAGGACTATAGTTGATGAAGGAGATGAGGTTAAAAAAGGTGACATAATGCTTGAACTTGATAATGAAAGGATTATTCTTGAAATAAATGAGAAGGAAGCAAAATTGAAACAGGCTAAGCTTGATTATGAAAATCTTAAAAGGAAATTAGAAAGGAATAAAAAACTTTTTGAAGAGGGAATTATTGACAAACAGAGCTATGATGATATAACAACCAAAGTATCTTTAGCATTGGCAAAAATAGAAAATTTAGAAGCATCTTTAAATCTTTCAAAGAAGGACCTTAAGGATACAAAGGTGTTAGCACCAATATCAGGAATTGTGACAAAGAGATTTGTATCTGTTGGAGAATATATAAAAAAAGATAAGTCTCTATTCAGTATAGTAAACTACAATCCTATAAAATTAAGATTTACGATTCCAGAGGTATATGCAAAAAATGTGAAGATAGGACAAAAGGTCGTTGCTAAAGTAAAGGCGTATCCTGATAGGATATTTTCTGGGAAAATATATTATATTAATCCAAAGATAGAAGAAACTACAAGAAATATAGAGATAAAAGCAAGGATTGATAACAATAATATGTTGCTAAAACCGGGGTTTTTTGCAGAGGTTTCCTTAATAACCGGGATTAATAAAAATGCTAAGCTTATCCCTGAGGAAGCTATTATAAATAGAGAAAATCATAATTTTGTATTTGTTGTTAAGGATAATATTGCTCATAAAAGAGCAGTAAAAATAGGGAAGAGAATGAAAGGTATGGTTGAAATTGTTGATGGCATAAATGAGGACGATGCTATAGTAATTCGAGGAGGAATGGAGCTTGCTGATGGGGCAAGAGTTAAAATATTAAGAGGTTAATAAAATATGATATTATCTGACATTTCCATTAAGAGACCTGTCTTTGCCACAATGATGATAATGATTCTTCTTGTATTTGGAATAATAAGCTATCCGAGATTAGGGGTTGATTTATACCCCAATGTAGATTTTCCGATAGTTACAGTAACAACAACCTTAGAGGGAGCAAGCCCTGAGGTTATGGAAACAGATGTAACAGACGTTATAGAGGAGGCGGTAAATACAATAGATGGAATAAGGACAATAACATCTATGAGCGCAGAAGGATATTCAAGGGTAACAATAGAATTTGAGTTAGATAGGAATATAAATATTGCAGCTCAGGATGTAAGGGATAAGATTGCTGCTGCAAAGAGGCTTTTACCTAAGGATATAGATCCACCAATAATAGAGAAGCTTGATATAACGGGTACTCCTATTATGTGGATCGGGGTATATGGAGATAGAAATATAAAAGACATAACATTTTTTGCTGAAAAGGTATTAAAGAGAAGACTCGAGAGATTGCCGGGGGTTGGATCTATAATTGTCGGGGGTAAGAGAGAAAGAGAGATAAGGATATGGCTTGATGCTGATAAATTAGAGGCTTATAAGCTCACAGCCTCAGATGTTACTTCAGCCATAAAATCTCAACATATAGAGGTTCCAGGAGGCAGACTAGAGAGTGTAGCAAAGGAATTTGTTGTTAAGACGAAAGGGGAATTTGAGAAGGTAAGTGATTTTAATAATCTTATTATAGCATATCGTGATGGGAGTCCAATAAGGCTTAAAAATGTGGGATATGCAGAAGATGGGATGGAAGATAAGAGAAGAATTGTTTATCTGAATGGAAGATTAGCTGTAGGACTTGGTATAAGAAGACTATCAGGGGCAAATACAGTAGCTGTTGCAGAAAGCGTTAAGGAAGAATTAAGAAAATCTGAGGCAATACTTCCATCGGGTATAAAACTTGATATTGGATATGATGCTTCCCAATTTATAAAAGAATCCATTAAAGAGGTACAATTTCATCTAATTTTTGGTTCTATAATGGTTATACTTGTAGTTTCCCTCTTTTTAAGGAGTTTAAAAAGCACTATAATTTCAGCAATTGCATTGCCAACCTCCATTATAGCCACTTTTACGTTTATGAATGCCCTTAAATTCACACTGAATAATATGACAATGTTAGCTCTATCCCTATCCGTTGGGATGCTCATAGATGATGCTATTGTTGTCTTAGAGAATATATTCCGTCATCAGGAGAATGGAGAAAATCCGATTAAAGCAGCTCAATTGGGGACAAAGGAGATAGGGCTTGCAGTTATGGCAACAACTTTCTCAATAGTTGCAGTATTTATACCAGTCGCCTTTATGTCAGGTATTGTGGGAAGATTCTTCTATGAGTTTGGAGTAACAGTCTCTGTTGCGGTATTGGTATCCCTTTTTGTATCTTTTACATTGACCCCCATGCTATGTTCAAGATTTCTAAGAATTGATACTAAACACGGGAAGCTTTATTCTTACATTGGGAATGTCCTTTCTTTAATAGACGAGATCTATAGAAAACTTTTAGCTATATCTCTTAAAAATAGATGGAAGGTTATTGGTATTGCAATTATAATATTTGCATTCAGTCTTAATCTCTGGAGATATTTAGGAAAAGAATTCACTCCTCCAGAAGATAAAGGAAGATTCCTTGTAAGGATGGAAACGCCAATTGGTACTTCTGTGGATAGATCGGATAAGATATTCAAGGAGGCAGAAAGAATTGTTTCTCAACTTCCTGAGGTAAGAACTGTATTTTATGCCCTTGGATTTGGAGGGGCAGAAGGAGATGTTACAAAGGGTGTTCTGTTTATACATCTGAAGAATAAAAGGAATAGAAAGAGGTCTCAGCAAGAAATAATGAATTATCTGAGGAAAAAGTTTAAATCTATTCCTGATCTCACAGCTCTTGTAGAGGAACCATCAATGCTTGGCAGTGGAACGAGAAACGCCCCCGTACAACTGGTTATACAGGGGAGAGATATGAAAGGATTGATAAAATATTCTAATATGATAATGAAAGAACTCAAGAAAATACCGGGGGTTGTTGATGTAGATTCAGATCTTGAGAATATAAAGCCTGAAGTAAGGGTCTACATAGACAGAGAGAGGGCTGGTGACCTAAACCTTGATGTAGTATCCATAGCTTCAGCTATAAATACATTGATAGGGGGAATAGAGCTTGGTACAACAAAGTTCAAGGATATAAAAGAAGGAGAAAGATATGATATAAGGGTTAGACTATTACCAAAGGATAGGATTACCCCTGAAGATATTGGGAAACTCCTGATAAGATCAAAAGATGGAAAACTTATTAGACTGAAAAATGTTATTGTAACCGAAGAGGGTGTTGGTCCAAATATTATAAACCGGAAGGACAGAGAAAGATCTGTAACCATATTTGCAAATCTATATAAAAAGCCTCTTGGAGAAGTAGTTGATGAGCTTAACAAAATAACCAAAAGAACACTTCCAAGAGAATATACTACAAGCTATAGGGGTCTTGGTGATGAGATGAAAAGAGCATTTAAAGCATTATTCTTTGCACTCGTATTAGGAATTATAATAAGATATATGATATTCGCATCACAATTTGAGAGTTTTATTCATCCCTTTACTATAATGCTATCAATACCATTAAGTCTGATAGGGGCCTTTGGTGCACTATATATAACAGGTAATACTATAAATATATTCAGTATGATTGGAATACTCATGCTAATGGGTCTTGTAGAGAAAAATGCAATACTTCTTGTGGATTATACAAATACATTAAGGAATAGAGGATTTGGAAGAGATGAGGCTGTTCTTAAGGCTGGTCCAGTGAGATTAAGGCCGATTTTAATGACCACATTCTCAATGGTATTTGGGATGTTACCAATCGCAATTGGAATAGGAATCGGCTCAGAGACAAGATCTCCAATGGCTATAGCTGTTATAGGAGGATTACTTACCTCTCTATTTCTTACTTTGATTGTTGTTCCGGTTGTTTATACTCTATTAGATGATCTCTTTAAAAAGAAATAAAGCTATATTTATTATCTGCTCTCAGGTTACAATTATTATGTTAGGGATGAGTAGTATCTCCCCTATACTTCCATTATATGCTCAATCATTTCATGTTAACGTAGCTCTTATCGGGCTCGTTATAACTATATTTGGATTGGCAAGAATGATATCAGACCTTCCAGCTGGATACCTTTCTGAGCATCTTGGTAGGGGAAATATAATAAGAATAGGAATACTTATTATTGGAGTGGGGTCTATCTTATGTGGAATTTCATCAAGCTTCTTAGAACTTATAATATTTAGATTTATAGTGGGAATAGGGTCCGCTATCTTTATAACTTCAGCGATGACAGCAATTGCTGATTTTAGTGGAGAGGATAATAGAGGAAGGACAATGAGCCTATATAATGGAAGCATTCTCATTGGAACAAGCATAGGGCCTGGAATTGGTGGATTTATAGCCTACTATTTTGGGTTAAGGTCTCCATTTTTCTTTCATGCGTCACTCTCTCTTATTGCTCTTCTTATATCTAAAAAATTAGATACTATTGATAGAAGGAAGCATATAGATGGTTACAATTTAAGTTCTATAAAATCTCTTATTATGAGCAGCGATTTTTTATTAATATCTCTTATAATTTTCATTATATTTTTTACAAGAACTGGCTCGAGGATGAATATTATTCCTCTATTCTGCTATAACAGCCTCAATTTAAATGAGATAGAGATAGGTTTTGCATTAAGCGTGGTTGCTATCTTAAACTTTGTTACCTTATATTTATCAGGTTATGTGACAGATAGATTCGGAAGGAAAATAGTAATAATACCAAGTATAATTTTAGTCGGTTTATCACTTATACTCGTTGGTAATAGCAAGAATTATCTTGAGCTTATTATAATCTCTGTATTCTTGGGAATAGGTGAAGGTCTGGCAGGGCCAGCCCCCGCAGCATATACGATAGATATATCGCCAAATGGAAGTTATGGGATTACAATGGGGCTTTATAGAACATTTGGAGATATGGGTTTTGTTTTAGGCCCCTTAATATTGGGATTTATAGCTGATAAAATTTCCTATAGTGCTTCCCTTAATTTCAATGCTACTATATTGTTTATTATATCTCTATTATTCTGGTTATTTGCTAAAGAAAGGAAGGTAAAAGGGAATGAAAAAATACTTTATTAAACTCATAATCTTTATTTTTATTATATCTATCTTTCCTACAGGTTCATTTGGTACTGAAGAGTATTCAAAAGAGACAGGAAAAACATGTAAGGTATGTCATATTAATCCTGCGGGGGGTGGAGATTTAACAGAGAAAGGAGAGAATTTTAAGAAAAGCTTACAATTGAAGGGATTCTACAAACCGCTTACAACTATACAAAAAATAGTCAGGTTTATTATTGGATACCTTCACATAATGACAGCGATTATATGGTTTGGGACTATATTCTATGTACATCTCATCCTTAAGCCTGCATATGCTGTAAAGGGGCTTCCCAAGGGAGAATTATTGGTTGGTTGGGTTTCAATTATTGTTATTGCTATAACGGGAACACTTCTAACCATCGCTAAAGTACCATCTTTAAATATACTATTTCATACAAAATTTGGAATTCTCCTTTTAATAAAGATCGGTCTTTTCCTTTTAATGGCTACCTCTGCTGCGATTGTAACCTTCGTTATCGGTCCAAGATTAAAGAAAATAAGGGAGATTAAAATTCAATCTAATAAAAGGGATTTTAATATTGAAGAACTTGCACAGTTTAATGGTAAAGAGAATAGGCCTGCCTACATTGCATATAAAGGCAATATTTATGAAGTAACACATAGTAAACTCTGGAAGGATGGTAGTCATCTTAAAAAGCATCATGCAGGATTTGATTTAACTGATATGATTGCTCAGGCTCCCCATGGTGAAGAGAAAATTTTATCAATGCCACTTGTCGGAAAGCTTATTAAAACTGATAAAGGAAAAATGTCTTTTTATGAAAAGGCCTTTTATTTCTTTGCCTATATGAATCTCATTTTTATATTTCTTATAATATTTGTTATATCCCTCTGGCGCTGGTGGTGATAATTTTATTAATATTTTTATTTTAAGAATATATATATACTTATAAGGAGAAGGTAATGATTGATGTTACAGAAGAAATAAAGATGATAAGAGCTGAAGGAAAATATTTTCCATTCTCTAATTCATATTTTATTAATGATAGGCTTAAGATATTGATAGATAGTGGAGCAGGTGAGAAGAGCCTTAAACCATTGGCAGATAAAGGTATAGATATATTAATAAACTCCCACTATCATGTTGATCATACACTAAATAATAACATGTTTAAGAATTCAAAGATATACGCCCATCATCTGGATACCCCGGCTATTAAATCTATTAGATATTTTAAACTATTTACCGGGATTGATGAGAGATCCCCATATTACAAAAGGTCAAAGGTTGATATAACACTCAATGATGGAGATATAATAGATTCTGGAAATGTAAAATTAAAGGTTATACATACTCCAGGTCATACCCCGGGTCATTTATGCTTCTATTGCGAAGAGGAAAGTGTATTAATATCAGGGGATATAGATCTATCCTCCTTTGGCCCATCATATCCAAACTATATGTCAGATATAGATGATTTTATAATATCTATAAAAAGAATAATAGAGCTTAATCCCTCTATAATCCTGAGTGGATTCGGGGAGATAATCAGAGATAATATAAAGGAGAGGTTGATAGAGTATCTAAATAAGATATATGAAAGAGAAAAAAGAATACTAAAAACTCTTAACAGACCAAAAAGCATAGAAGAGATAGCAAGCGAAAAGTTGATATATAATAAACATCCTGATAACTGGTTTGTTATAACAGAGAAAATTATGGTTGAGAAGCACTTAAATAGAATGCTGAAAAATGGGATAATAAGTTTTAAAAATGGGAAATATAAATCTATTTAAACCTTTTCATATAATAATAGGTTTTATAATCCTCATATTCTCTGAAATTATGATGTTTAAAGGGATTAAGCCCTTTTCTACCCTTTTCTATCCCTTTGCATGGTGGTCCTATATATTAATAATGGATGGGATAATATATAAAATAAAGAATAATTCATTAATAATGAATAGAAGAAAGGAATTTCTACTACTTATTCCATGGTCAATATTTATATGGCTTATATTTGAGCTTATAAATATATATATGAAGAACTGGTACTATATAAATCTCCCTCAAGAAAAAGGGATAAGATGGTTTGGATACGGTATATCCTATGCCACTGTCCTGCCAGGAATATTCCTTACTGCTGAGTTTCTTGATTCCATAGGTCTATTTAAAAGGATTCGTATAAAAAGAATAGTGGTAAATAGATCTTTATATATATTATTTATTTTTATAGGGGTTATATCATTAATTGGTCCAATAATACTGCCAAAATATTTCTTTCCTTTTATATGGGTAAGCTTTATATTTCTCTTAGAGCCTGTAAATCATAAATTTAATGCTAAATCAATACTTAAAGATTTAGAAAACGGGGATTTAAGAAGAATATTTATATTTTTTACATCCGGTATTATATGCGGGATATTATGGGAATTCTGGAATTTTTGGGCAGGGTCAAAATGGGTATACAATATTCCATTTTTTAACAGATGGAAGATATTTGAAATGCCATTGTTAGGCTATTTAGGATTTTTACCCTTTGCCCTTGAGTGTTATATAATGTATAATAGCATATGTTTATTGAGAAGAAATAGAGGATGGGAGGAGGATAATTATTTAAAAGGTAGGGATAAACCAATTTTTATAGTGATTTCTTTAATATTTATTTCTATATTTTCATTTATAGTTTTTGACTTAATAGATAAAAATAGTACCTATGGGTTATTTTAGAGAGAATATTGAAAAAATGGCAGGATATACCCCCGGTGAGCAACTGGGGGATCTGGGTTATATAAAGCTAAATACAAATGAGAACCCATATCCTCCGTCACCGAGAGTAATTGAAGCTATAAAAAAAGAAGCTACATCTCTTATCCGTTTATATCCAAATCCATTGGCTGATCCATTAAGAGAGACAGCATCTAAGGTATACAATTTAGATACAGAGAATATAATGGTTGGAAATGGATCAGATGATTTACTCTCTATTATATGTAGGGCATTCATAGGAAAGGATGATGGAATAATTATTCCAATACCAACCTATACATTATATGATACCCTGGTCACAATTCAGGAAGGTATAATAAAAAAGGTACCCTTTAATGAAGATTTTTCACTTCCGGCTGAGATATTTAGTGTTAAAGGAAAACTGATATTTCTTGCAAATCCAAATTCACCATCCGGGACTTTTATAAATATAAAAGATATAGAAA
Source organism: uncultured Thermodesulfobacteriota bacterium (assembly GCA_964501575.1). GTDB lineage: Bacteria > Desulfobacterota > CAZCTP01 > CAZCTP01 > CAZCTP01 > CAZCTP01. The sequence goes on along the minus strand of CAZCTP010000065.1, from coordinate 2,405 downwards.
AGATTGCAGAAACGTTTAATGGAATGATCATAATAGATGAAGCATATGGAGACTTTGCCCCTGAAAGTGCAGTATCGCTCATAAATAGGTATGATAATATAGTAGTATTAAAGAGCTTTTCCAAATCCTTTTCCCTTGCTGGATTAAGAATAGGGCTTGCCTTTGCTTCAAAAGAGATTATAAATGGTATGATGAAGGTTAAGGATTCATATAACATTAATAGGATAAGTATGGCGGCAGGTATTGCTGCTCTTGAAGATATAGAATGGATGAAAATGAATGTAGAAAAGATAAAGAGGACAAGAGAAAGACTGAGGGGTTCTCTCATGGATCTGGGCTTTTATGTGTATCCATCACATACTAACTTCGTTCTTGCTAAGATTAAAGGAAGGAGTTTAAAAGATCTATATCTATCTTTAAAGGATAAAAAGATCTTGATAAGATATTTTGATAATCCAATCTTATATGATTCAATAAGGATAACAATAGGGAGAGATGATGAAATAGATATATTAATTAAAGAGATAAAGGAGTGGGTCTATGCCAATATCAAAAAGGATTGAAGAAAGCCTTGAAGGTGCTTCATGGATAAGAAGGATGTTTGAAGAGGGGGAAAGACTTAAATCCCAGGTTGGGGCTCAAAATGTATATGATTTTACATTGGGGAATCCATTTTTAGAACCACCTGATGAATTTAGAAGCGAGCTGTTAAATATATTGAATAATCCCTATCCACACATGCATGGTTATATGTCAAATGCAGGATATATAGAGACAAGAACAAAAATAGCTGGATTTTTAAAGGATGAATCAGGGCTTGAATTTAATGAAAATCATATTATTATGAGTTGTGGAGCAGCAGGAGGATTAAATGTTGTATTAAAAAGCTTGCTTGACCCTGGAGATGAAGTCATAGTGCTCTCTCCATTCTTTATGGAGTATATATTTTATATCTATAACCATTCTGGAATCCCAAAGGTAGTTGAAACAGATGAGAAATTTAATCTTGATCTTGAGGCTATAGAGAGGGGTATAAGTGATAAAACTAAAGCCATAATAATAAACTCCCCAAATAATCCAACAGGAAATGTATATGATGAAGCATCTCTAAAAGAGTTTGCAGAGCTTTTAGATAGGGTTAAAAGAAAATATGGGAATATTATATATCTTATATCTGATGAAGCGTATAAAAAGATAGTCTATGATGGAATTAAACCTCCAAACATATTTAAGCTCTTTAATAATAGTATAGTTGTTACATCACATTCAAAGGATCTATCAATACCTGGTGAGAGAATAGGTTATATAGCTATAAATCCAGAAGCAGATGATTCTGATAAAATTATAGAAGCTTTCGTATTTTCCAATAGAGTTTTAGGGTTTGTAAATGCCCCTGCTCTTATGCAAAGAGTTGTGGGAAAGCTTCAGAACCTTTCTGTAGATATAATGGATTATCAGAATAAAAGGGATCTTCTATACTCTAATCTTAAAGAAATGGGATTTGATATGATCAAGCCAAAGGGAGCCTTCTATCTTTTTCCAAAATCTCCAATTGATGATGTAGAATTTGTTAAATACGCACAAAGAAAGAATATTCTGATCGTTCCTGGTAAAGGCTTTGGTAGAGGAGGATATTTTCGTATAGCATATTGTGTTGATAAAGAAGTTATTGAAAGATCTTTAGATAGTTTCTATAAATTAGCAAAGGAATTTTCCCTTTGAGAAGCATCCCTAACAGCTTCTTTTACTGCTTCCTTGACTCCCTTTGAAGTACAGCAGGCAGGGGATTTTCTAATTCCTTTTCTTGACTATATTCCCTTCAATTACTATATTATGTTATAATATTGAATAAATTAATATATTATAATGTTGAATAAATTTAAAAAGGGATGTTAGCTGTAAAAATAAAATGGAGAAAACAAGAACGGAACAAAAAGAATCCAGTAGGGCGTCGCTATCGCCAAGCGACCTGTTTTCCTTCTTCCTTCACCAAGACAATCTGATGTGGAATCGTCTGCAGACATTGGGTGTGGTTCAGACTGGTGCTCTGAGTGCCGCATATGGACTCCGCACTACACGATGACTCTCCATTTTTATTCTTGTGATCGGGATTGTTCTGACGCTCTTAATCTTCTTTCTCTTAAAAAGGGATGAGCTGATGCGGATGAAAATCGAGAACCAGCTTGGACAGTTCGAGTATGGCGTGTCCAGAGTGTGGTATGCACCAATCAAAGGCCGGGAAGCATCATGGATTATCACGATTGGCCTGTTGGCAGCGGATGTAACACTGGGAGTGGCAGTAGGTTGGAGATTGATCCCGTAGAATAGCGAACCAGCTAACAAATCGCTCCACCTGACCGCTATTCCGCTGGCCTGCCTGTGCGTTGCACCTGTCTGCGTGCGGA
>CAZCTP010000064.1:0-16387 GCA_964501575.1 uncultured Thermodesulfobacteriota bacterium | reverse complement strand
GGTGGTACAGTTAAGTTAGTAAAGATTAAGGTAATGAGTGAGGGAAGCATTGCCCTCCCTCGGGCAATGCTTCAGAGACTTGTAAAAGATAACTCCGGGATTAAAATAATCTCATGGAGGTATGGGATATAAAGCATAGATATACACCTCCTTCTTCTCCTGATGTTAATGCAGATGTAGAAGCATCACATAGACTTATAGAAGATGAGTTTTATGAGTTAGAAGAGATAACATCAAAACAGGACTTTATAGAAAAGAGCAGAACATATCAATTTTATTTTAACTTTATGAGGAAGAATTCATATAAAGGTTTAAAGACACCGAAGGATATAATAGAAGGTATAATATACCTTCTGAGGTTCTTTTATTGCCACCTATAATATTAGATGATATTTTATATAGACAAAATGAGAATTTTAATATAAATTATGGAGTGTGCCATCATTTTTGATCACCCCGAAAAAACTTAACACTTAAGATGAATTATATTGACAAATTTATTCAGTATTAATATTATAAAAGAGAATATATATTAAGGGAGGGTCTATGAATATAAAAAAGATAGGGTGGGTATTTATTATATTATTACTTTTTAGCTGTTCCCCAAGAGTTATCACAGTAAATCATGATGCTGGATTGAGCACCCCAATAATTTTTCATTTAAAGAAACCTGTAAAGATAGGAATATTCCCCTTTGAAGACCTTAGACTAAAAAAATCTTCAAATGTTGGAAATTTTTCTATATTTTATATACCGATAAGATACTTTTATACACATGATACGGCTTCTAAATTTGTCGGAACAAATCTGAAGAGGATGTTCCTGTTCAGTGGATTTGATGTAATAGATAAGATTGAAGAAAAGGTAAAACCTGAGGAATTCTCTATATATAAATTCATAAAAAAGAATAACGAAGATATTGACTTTGCAGTATATGGACAAATAATAAAGTTCTGGATAAAAAGCAATTGGGTATCAAAAGTGGAAATAAGAATTCATCTATATTTACTTGATGTTAAAAGAGAAAAAGTTGCTTGGTCGGGAGATGTATATTTTAAAGATTATGCTGCTCCGTTATTCCTCAAAAAAGGAGCTTCATATTTAGTAGTAAGTAATATCCTGACAGAATCTTTGAACAAAGCCTTTGAAAATCTGTTTTCTGACCCAACTTTTAAAGGACTATTTAAAAGATTTTCTATGTAAGAGCTTCTTTAATTCATCAATATTATTAAATGGTGTATTTGATAACTCTACTATCTTATTCCTGTTCTTTTCTCCCCTGATGATTTTAATGTTAGATTTAGGTAGACCCAATTTCTTAGATAGGAGCTTTATAAATCTGTCATTAGCTAAGCCATTATGAGGAGGGGGGGTGACGTTTACTTTTAATATATCATTTCTAAATCCAACTATCTCGTCTCGTGAAGCATTAGGATGTAAGATAGCTCTTAAAATTAAGGAACTCATTTTTTTGTCTCATTGATATATCTTAATCTGAGATTATACAGGAGCTCATCAATAACATTCTCCTCCTCTTTTGTCAAATTACCCTTTGTTTTATCTTTAAGCATCCCCAATATATCTATAGTCTGCTTGGCTAAGGCAATATTCTTTTTCTTTTCATTGGTAACAGGATCTGGAATATCTCCAAAATGCATCATAGCAGAAGTACTGAGAGATAAAATAAAATTAATGAAATTCATCTCTAGTAATTTATCATTCATAGTATAATCCTACCTATCTATCTTCTATTCCTTTTTTTCTTTTCTTTTTTATAAAAATGTAAAATATCTATCTTCTCTTCCATCTTTCCAAACTCTCTTAAAAGTTCTTCCTGCTTTTTTGTTAAATGAGTTGGAGTTACAACAAAAACTTCTATTATATGATTTCCATTACCGTATCCTCTTATATTTGGAAATCCTTCACCTTTTATGTGGAATATATCCCCTGTCTGAGTTCCCTTTGGAATAGTAATTTTTTTCATTCCATAGATTGTAGGAACTTCTATTTTCCCTCCAAGTGCAGCCTGTGTAAAGTTTATAGGAACTTTACAGTATACGTCATCACCCTCTCTTTCAAAGAATTCATGTGGCCTTACATGAATAACTATATATAGATCTCCTGGAGGACCACCATTCTTGCCTTCTTCACCTAACCCTTTAATCTTTAATCTAGAACCATTGTCGACTCCTCTGGGGATTTTAACATTTATCATCTTTTTTCTCTTTACACTTCCTATTCCATAACAGCTTTCACAGGGATTTGTGATAATCACTCCTTCTCCCTTACATCTTGGGCACGTGGTGGTGATGCTGAAAAATCCTTGAACCCTCCTTACTTCACCCTTTCCACCACACTGAAAACATCTTTCATGTTGGGTTCCAGGCTTCAAGCCAGATCCTTTGCATACCTCACATGATTCAAATCTTTCTATCTCTATATCACATTCCTTACCAAAAGCAGCTTCCATAAACGAAATCTCCAGATCATATCTTAAATCCCCCCCTCTTTGATAGGTTCGTCTCTCCCTCCTTCTTGAAGTGAATCCAAAGAATTCACTGAATATATCTCCAAAGCTTTCAAATATGTCCTCAAAACCAGTAAATCCACTAAATCCGGTTCCTCTTAGGCCATCATGTCCATATTGATCATATAATCTTCTTTTTTCTGGGTCCCTAAGAACTTCATAGGCTTCAGCGGCCTCTTTAAATCTTTCCTCCGCTTCTTTATTGTTAGGATTTCTATCAGGATGATATTGAAAGGCTAACTTCCTATAAGCCTTTTTTATCTCTTCCTCTGTAGCACTTCTGTCTATTCCCAATATTTCATAATAATCTCTTTTATTATTCATCCTGTATAGCTAATCCTCCTTGAATATTTTATCCACGAAATCTCTTGCATTAGAATGGGTTAAAATCTTTTTTACATTATTAACAAGTATCTTCTCACTAACCTCAGGCTTAAAATTAAGTTCCTCAAAGTCATTTAGCCATCTTTCAGGAGCCATTAAAGGAAAGTCTGTTCCAAATAAACATCTGTCCTGAAGTAATGTTCTGGCATATTGAGTAAGCATTGGTGGAAAATATTTAGGAGACCATCCTGATAAATCTATAAACACATTACTCTTGTTCTGACATACCGATAAAGCTTCTTCTTGCCAGGGAAAAGAAGGATGGGATTCAACTATAATAAGTTCTGGAAAGTCAGCAGCTACCATGTCTATGTAGGGTATAGGTCTTGCAAAATCTAAATAGTTTCCTCCTCCACCAGGTATCCCACCTCTCCATCCGGTCTGTCCTGTATGGATAGTAACCGGGACCTTAAGTTCTGCACATTTTTCCCATATAGGATAAAATCTATAATCATTTGGATAAAATCTTTGAGCAATAGGATGGAATTTAACCCCGCACAACCCAAGCTCATTTATAGCTCTGTCTATTTCATCTACTGCTTTTTCTCCTTTCCAGGGGTCTACACACGCAAATCCTACAAAAATATCTGGATACCTCTTAACAAGTTTAGCAATATAATCATTGCTAAGAGCTGGTATCCCTGTTGCAGATTCTGTATCCCATCCTACTAGTATTCCTGCTAAATTTAGAGACTTATATTCTTCTGCCATTTTATCAGGACTTATTGATCTCATCTTTGTTTTCATTACAGGGTTAAATCTATTAACAAATTCCTTACCAACAAGATATTCATACTCACCTATTTCAAACTCTTCTGCTGGTGGATGAATATGTACATCAATTCCTCTTACTTTTGCCATGTATAATTCCTCCTTAATTATATTATATTATTTTTTTTAAAATTTTCTATCTCTTCTTTAGAATATCCCAATTGCGATAAAATTTCAAAATTATTGTTGCCAAGGATTGGTGGAGGCAGTTTTATATCAATGTCTCCATCTGAAAGTTTAACAGGGTTACCTGTAAGCTTGATCTCACCGCATATAGAATGATATACTTTTTTAACCATGTCATTTATTATTACTTGAGGATCATTAAATAGACTTTTATAGTCCATTAACGGAGCACATGGGATTCTCTCCTTTTCTAATAGGGTTATCCAATAATCTGTTGTTTCTTTAATAAATATATCTTCAAGTATAGGTATTAGCTCCTTTCTATTTTTTATTCTTAAATTGTTAGATTTAAATCTATTATCATTCATTATTTCTTCTATATCCATAATCTCGCAGAACTTTTTCCATGTTCTTTCATTAAATACAGATATTGCTATATAATTATCTTTTGTCTTAAAGAGTTGGGATGGAACACATACAGGGCTTCCGGTGCCAAGTCTTGGAGGATTTTCTCCAGTTGCAAAATAAAGACCCGCTATAGAGGATTGTAAGGCAATAAGACTATCAAAGAGTGATACAGAAATCTTTCCTCCTTTCCCTGTCCTTTCTCTTCTGAATAAAGCCATCATTATACCAAATGCTGAGAATATAGCAGCAGACATATCTGCTAAGGGAGCCCCTGCTTTCATAGGAATACCATCCGGTTCACCACTTATACTCATTATTCCACCAATTGTTTGAAATATAATATCTAATCCTGGCTTCTCCTTATAAGGACCTTCTTCTCCAAAGGATGATATAAAGCAATATATTATCTCAGGATTATATTTTTTTATTATATCATATTCAATGCCTAAATCTTTCTTAATAGATGGAAGAAAATTTTCAATAATCACATCAGCATCTTTCAAAAGCCTAAACAGAATTTCTTTACCCTTTTCACTCTTAAGATTTAAAGTTATTCCCTTTTTATTTCTATTAGCACAGAGGTATAAAAAACTCTCCCCATTTAATTGAGGTGGATTACCCATCCACCTGCTATCCTCTCCTCTTACTGGTTCCACTTTTATAACTTCGGCTCCAAAATCTGCAAGTAACATAGCGCAATATGGCCCCGCAAGCAGTCTTGATAAGTCTATAACCTTTATACCATTTAATGGTAACAATTTTTACCTCCTACTCTATATATTGTATATTTAAAAATTACAATCACAATGCCTATCCTTTTATCATGTCCAAAAAAAATTAAAAATTTTAAATACTTATATAAAAATTCAATAGGATATTAACAGACTTATCAACAGAATATGTTAAAAAAGTCTAAACCCTCCTTTTTCCCCCATATATATTTATGAAGCTGGATCTGAAGTCGGACATTTAAATTATTTCTTAGTATCCATCCCGCAATTTCCTTAGGTTCAAGTAATCTAAATACCGGGGAGAATAAAATGTTACATCTATCCTCAAGTTCAAATTTTTTTATGATATTAACACTCCATATATAGTCATTGTAATCAGATATAACAAACTTAACTTCATCCTTTTTTTCTAAGAGGTCTATATTGTTAAAGTCCATCTTATCTGACATACCACTCGATGGACATTTTATATCCATTATCTTTATAATTTCTCTGTTCAACCTCTTTATAGATATAGTTCCATTTGTTTCTATTAAAACCTTATATCCATTTTTAATAAGCTTTTCTGAGAGTAGATATACCTCACCTTGAAGAAGAGGTTCTCCACCTGTGATTTCAATAATTTTACATCTATAATCATTTACTATATTAATAATATCATTTACATGAAGTTCTTTGCCTCCTTCATATGCATATTTTGTATCACAATATTTACACCTTAGATTACATCCAGTGAGTCTTATAAATACAGATGGTAATCCCATATAAGTTGATTCTCCCTGAATACTTTTATATATTTCTGTAACTTTCATTAATATCTGACACTCAATACCATGTATAGAGCTGTTAATCCAAATACAAAATTTGCAAACCATACCGAAAGAATAGGTGGCAATACAGATGCCCTTCCTAATGAAAGGCAGAAAGAAAATACTGCCCAATATATAAAGCCTATTACTATACTCATACCTATACCTAATGGGATTCCTCCTTCTTTGCCAACTTTCAGTGCAAAAGGTATTCCCAAAAAGGACATTATGAATCCTACAAACGGAAGAGAGGTTTTTGAATATAGATCTACCAAATATCTTGTAGCATCATACCCTTCCTTCTTAATCTTCTTTATATACCTTTTAAGTTCCTTATAACTCATATCTTCTGTATTCTTTTCTATAACCTTGAATGTTTCCGGAGTCTCTTTTAATGGTATAATTCTCTCCAGATAGTATCTCTCTTCCATTATATTATCTGTAAATTTTCTTATCATAATATGTTCAAATCTCCATTTACCATTCTTCCATACAGCATCTTTAGCATCTATCCTCTTAATAAGTTTAAATTTATTGTCAAAGTAGTATATAGTAACACCATATAGAATATTATTGTATGTATCAAACAATTGAATATTATATATAGAATTATCACCATGATACCATATTTTATTATTTTTAAAAAATCCCAGCTGTGGTTTTTTTTCTACCTTTACATCAATAATATACAAGGCTTTTTTATTAGTATAGGGAAGTATATATTCATTGAATATTATGCTAAAAATACTTATAAATAATGAAATAACTACTATTGGAATTATAACATTATAGAGTTTTACACCATTTGCCCTCATTGCTATTAGTTCATTATTCCTTGAAAGAATTCCCAGGGAGAGTATTGTAGCTAATAATACTGACATAGGAGTCATTTGTATAGATATTGCGGGTATTTTATATATAAAATATAATAACATAAGCGAAAAAGAAGCATGATGACGTGTAAATATTCTGGTCTTTTCAAAAAAATCTATAATTATGAATATAGTTATAAGGGATAATAGACTTAACAAAAATAATTTTAGAAATTCCTTACCAACATATTTAGAGATAATGTTCATCTTTTTTTAACCTATTTTGAATAAATTCTATTAATCTACTAAACCATGAGATAGGTTTTAAAGAGGATTCTTTAGCAGTTCTAACACATAAATATATTCCGAATATACCAAGTATAATATTTGGAGCCCACATTCCAAGGAATGGTGGTATTATACCTTTATCTCCTAAGGCCTCTCCAGAGGTAATAAGAATATAATAGAGCATAATTATTATCAAACTTATTACAAATCCTCCGCTTTTACCACCTTTTCTTGTTTGAATTCCAAGAGGAAGACCTATAAAGGCAAATACAATACATGAGAAGGGAAGTGAAAACTTTTTATGAAGTTCTACTAATTTAGGATAATAATTTCCTTTCTCCATCTTTAATCTTTCTACTTGATGTTTAAGCTCCTTTATGCTCATTTCTCTATCACCCTTAGGTATATCTTCATTATTTGACATTCCCTCGGTTAATTCGAGTGTTATATCATAAATTTTAAAATTTATAATTTTATACACCCTCAGATTCTTAGATGTCTGATGAATGCTACCATCTATCAATCTGAGTGTGGTTGTTAGCCTATCCGGATCAGATATTATATATCCTTTTTTTGCAAATATAGTACTTATTCCCCTTTCTTTATTTCTATCATCAGATATCATAATTTCTTGAAGCTCTTTACCCGATGTAGATGTTTTATTTACATACAGAACCAATCCTTCAAAATCATCATTGAATATCCTTTCTTTTATTCCAACATTTGCCTTTGTTTTAACAATTTCAAATAATAGTCTTCTAAATGACTGATTTCCCCATGGAACGCCATATATCATCATAAATGATGTGATTATATATGTAACAATAGAAAACATTAAAATTGGTGGAATAAGTTGATATATTCCTATGCCACCTGCTTTCAAAGCAATTATTTCATTATCGGCTGATAATCTTCCAAATGCTAATAAAATTGCGAAAAGGAATGCCATCGGAATAGCAAGGACAAGGAAAGAAGGCATTATAAATATAAAAAGATTTAATATCTCGCTGAAGCCTACACCTTTATTGACTACTAATTCTGTAAGCTTTAATATTCTATCCATAATAAGAATAAAAGTAAATATTGAAATTCCCAGTAAAAAAGGAGTTAATATTTCCTTAAATATATATTTATTTACAATAATCCTCATTTTTGAAATATATTATCATAATAGTAAGCAGTTTGTAAACTTAAATAGCAATATATCAACGTTTCTTTTTGAAGTATCTAAATATAATAATTAAAATTAATGAAAGTAAGATATATAAACTTCTAAATTCCGATTTAGAAGTTGCTAAGGCTTATGCACTCTGCCATTGCGAGCCCCCGAAGGGTTAGTGACAATCTCGTAGGGAAATATGAGATTGTTTTCCCCAATTGTAATAGGGGTCGCAATGATAACCTTTCTATATCTGGATTTAGGTAAACCTATGTATCTTTACAATAATAAAAAATTTGTGTATTAAAAAGAATATATATGATATTATAAATCCATAATTATGATAGAAAGCAAGTTATATAAGAAAGAGGATAATGTTATAAATAGAGATTATCACATATTGATAAAAGAATTCTATAAAACTATAAAAGCAAAGAGCTTTTATCCACCATCTCATCCTTCTCTATATCCCATAGTGGACAGATTTTTTAAATTTTTAAAAGTTATGAATGAAAATTATGAAGAGGTAAAAATTAATATAGATAAAAAAGGCTTCTATTACAAAAACCAGCAGATAATGGTGGATAGCAGATTTTTATCACTTTCTACTGATCTATCCCTTAAGAGAATTGAGAGTATATCATTCTTAAAAAATCTTACTATAAGAGATCTTTATACTTTTTTAGACTTAATTATTATGGAACCAAAGGATATAAGGGAAAAAGGAGGAATTGAGAAGCTAATTGTTGAAAACGGGATTAAATCCATTAAACTGGAAGAAACACCTTTAGAAGAAATAATTAAAGGAAGAATGGATATGAGAGATAGGAAAAGAGCCCAGGATGGAACTCTTCCGGGTTCAAAGAGTGGGATAGAAAGAGACGAAAAAGTAAAAGTATTTACGGATGTTCAGGAAGAGATATTAACTATTCAGAAAGATATATTTGAGAAAGAAGAGAATCTATCAGATCTCCTAAGAATGTTGAATAAAGATATAGATATAGATAGATATAGGAGTATTGTAAATGAGATAATATCTATTTCGAGGACGTTACTCTATCAAAAGAATTATGATAAACTCTTAATAGTATTTAAGATGCTTTTAAAGCATCTTTATTCAAATATCAATGAGGATAAAAAGGGACTTATTAAGAAAGCTATAAATGTACTATCTGATGAAGGAATGATCCTATATCTTTTAAATAGAATTTCTCTGTATAGAGGTTTAGAATTAAAACTATTATCGAATATATTTATTGTAATAGGAGAAAAGGCTATTCCTTATATCTTAAATGCTATTACTAAATCAAATAGATTATCTATAAGAAGAAAGCTTATATCTCTTATGGTCGCCTATGGTGATCCTGCAATTCCATATCTTAAAGAAAAACTTAAAGATGAAAGATGGTTTGTATTAAGAAATATGCTTACTATAATTGGGGATATAGGTAAAGAAGAAGTTATTAGTGATATAGAACATTTTATAAAACATGAAGATTTCAGGGTAAGGAAAGAGGCCATTAGAGCTATTGCAAAGATTAAGGGTGATAAAGCATTATCAATACTATTATCTCTTATAAATGATAAAGATATTTCTGTTAGACTTCAGGCTATATTTTCATTGGGTATATTGAAAGATGAAAGAGTACTACCTATACTTATAAATATAGCCAAAAAGAGAGCTATATTTATTAAGGACTTTATTCTAAAAAGAGAGGCAATAGCATCTATTGGTAGAGTGGGGTCTAAAGATGCTATTCCGTATCTTGCAAAAATATTAAATTCAAAGATATTCATTAGAAAAAAGAGAAATTATGAAATAAAATTAAAGGCTGCTTTGGCTCTTAAGGATATAGGAGGAGAGGAGGCAATAAATATTCTGTTAGAGGGGATAGAATCTAAAAACTATTATATTAAACTTGCCTGTAAGGAAGCCCTTTATGGATAAAATTCAGATAAATAATATAATAAAAGAGATTTACACATATTTTAAAAATGTGGAAATCTATCCTAAGAACCATCCTTTGGTTAAAAATCCAATATATAATTCTTTCAATATGTTAAATGATTTTATTAAATTAAAAAATCAGATTATGATTGGAATAATAAAGGATGTGGTTTTTTTTGAAGATTATCTTTTTGAGGAAAGGAACCCATTTATAGAGTATATAGGAGATAGATTTAAGAAGAATAATATAGAATCTGTGGTTTTATATAAGGGATTAACAATAAGGGAGTTTGTAGATTTCTTAGATATAATAAAAAAAGATTCAAACAATGAGGAAGACGTAAAGGAAGCTTTTAATTCTCGCAACATTAAACATATTAAATTGAAGTTCTTTTCCTTAGATTCCGAAAAGATAGAAAAGGAAGCCAGAAGAATATATTTTAAAAGCATTAAGATTATAGCCGGAGTTTTTAAAGATATTAGAATGGGGAAAGTTCCAAATATGGATAATGTAAGCGAGGTAGTAGGTGACATGATTAATATTATATCAAAGGATAGGAGTATTATTATAGGATTGACCATGATAAAGGATTATGATAATTATCTCTATAATCATTCTGTAAATGTAGGTATATTATCTTTATCATTAGCTGAATATATGAATATCAGGGGAGAAGAGCTTAATGATATAGGAGTTGGTAGCCTCCTTCATGATATAGGAAAGATTAAAACATCAGAGAGTATTATTAAAAAGCCTGGTCCATTAACAGAAGAAGAATGGGATGTTGTTAAGAAACATCCCATATTAGGAGCAAAGATGTTAGAAATAATTGATAAATCAAAAAGAGACTCTATGGATATAGTTTTAGAACATCATATTAGATATGATAGGAAAGGATATCCACGGTTTGATAAGGGTAGAGAGTTGAAAGCAGGGTCTATGATAGTATCTATAGCGGATTGTTATGATGCTATGACAACATTAAGACCCTATCAAAGGGCTTTTAATCCAAGAGAAGCAATAGAGATAATGGTTTCATATTCCGGAAAAAATTTTCATCCCGGTTATTTAAAAAATTTTATCAATCTTGTTGGAATATATCCCCCCGGCACTTTAGTGAGACTTAATAATAATAACTTAGGAATTGTATGGCAGCAAAATTCTAAATATCCAACTCATCCTGTAATAAAGATAATAGTTGATGGAAATGGCAACAGACTTCAAATTCCTCAGAAGATTGACCTTTCAAAATTCAAAGATATATACATTGTTTCGGCTATTGATCCATTAATTAAAGGAATAGATATAAAATCTTATATGTTTTAGAGCTCAAGTTTCCCAAGGGCTTCTATGATTTTACACTTTATCTGGCTATCGGAATTATCTATTAAAGATATTAAATATGGTTCACTTCTTTTATCTCCTATCTCTCCGAGTGCTTCTATTACAGATAATTTTAGCTCTTTATTGTTAACTGATAGTAGAGATATTAATGATAAAGTACTTCTTTTATCCTTAAATTTTGCGAGAGACTTGACAGCCCATATCCTCACAGTTAGGCTTGAGTCGCTCAATTTCTCAATAATGTGAGGTATGTTACCAGGATCGCCTATATCATATAAGATTTTTAGAGCCGTAGTTCTTATATCGCTATTATCTTCATTAAGTGCATTGATAATGGTATTCATTCCTTTTTTATCTCTTAACTTATATAGAGCATAAAGAACTTTTAACTTTGTTACTTTATTCCCTTTATTATATAGATCTATTAAATTTTCTATATTCAACTTACCTTCATATTTTTCTAATGCTAAAGAAGCTTCTTTCCTAACCTTTTCGTCAGGGTCATTTAATGCTTTAATTAATATTTCTTTCCTGCTTATCATCATCTTCTTCTTTTATAAAATAATATATATTTTCTCCATCTTCAATAAATCCGAGTTCTTCTTTTATAGCTCTTTTCATATAGTCCTTATTATTAAGTCTATTTATCTCTTCCTTTAATTTCTTATTATGTTCTACAAGATTATCATTCTTATTTAGGGTTTCATATAATTCTCTTTCAAGATTATATAGTTTTATAATCTCCTTCCCGGTAAATGATAGTAATAAAAGCAATATAAAAACAGACAATCTAAACATACAATTTACCTTTTATATTTTTTTATCCTGATTAAATTTTTGATTATATCAATGCTCAAAATATCTTTCAAAATATTCTTGAATGATTCATGGGCTGAGACAGAATTAAAAAGAGCATCATATATTATTTTATCACTCTTTGCTAACTCAATTATATAATAAAATAGATTACATCTTGCCAGTAGGTGAGTAGTATGTCTTATAAAATTTCCAAAATGATAATCTTTAATAAATTCTTCACATATATCAGCATATTTCTTGAGAGATTTCTCTGAGAAGCCATATCTAATTATAATATCGGCTGCACTTATTCCTGTGATAATAGCAGTATTTATTCCTTTACCTTTAAATGGTCTAAGCCAGCCTGTTGCATCTCCTACTATTACGTATCTATCACCAAAGGGATTTTTTGCCCTCGCTATAGGAAATTTCCCTTCGAAATAACTAAGTTCTTCTTTTTTTATTTTGGGTATATGGTCCTTTACCTCAGGTAAATCTATAAATAGATCCATATCTTTAGATGTTACTTTCTCCCCAGCAATATTTATATCTATATGATCTTCTTTTGGAGTTATTGCCCCAAATTCTATATTGGGTATGGAATTAGGAAATATATAAGCGTATATAATATTACCCAATCTATTATCAATAAAATCTTTATCAACATGTATCTTTGTTATAAATGATTTCAAGAATTTGGAAGGCCTTTTATATCTTCCTGAAGTACCTTCTTCAAATGTGGAGAGCATACCCTCATCCATACCAAAAGCCCCAACTACTATATGGGCTTTTATATAACCGCTTTCATGGTAAACCCTTATCTCATCCTTAAAGAACTCTATTCCTGTGGCCCTACTATTTATTATCTCAACTCCAAGTTTTTGAGCATAATCAAGAAGAAATCTATCAAACATAACCCTTCTTACAACATATGTGGGGGCTAATTTCTTGCTACTATATAAAAGAATTTCATTATTATTTGCATGAAGATTATAAGCTGATATTTCTCTTTTAATCAATTGCGAAGGTAGAACAACATTTAATCTTTCCTCTAAAATTTCTTCAAAAGGGGGTGATAATACTCCGACGCATTGATTATAATGCCTCTCAAAATCTTTACCTTCTAATAAAATTACCCTAACTCTTTTAGCTACTTTTCTTGCTTGAGTAATCAATCTTATACTACAACTAACACCTGCTGGTCCTCCTCCTATTATTGCTACAATAGATTCATCCTTAAGCTCGTATTCCACGCTTAAATCCTTCTTTAACTGAAATTTTTATCATTTTTAAAAATAACCTAAATAGGAATATTGGATTGAAGAATTTTATAAATATCTTTTTATAAGAGAGATCCCCAGTAAACAGGTTCCATAATATATCCGAGGCTATCCTACTTTTCTGTTTATTATTTTTCTGTTCCCTTTTAACCTCTGAGATATAAGCCTTTGATATTATTGTATTTTTAGAGGAGTAGCCATATATCTTAAAAAGTAACCTTCCGCATAGATTATCAAATTCAAACATCTTAATACATGGAGGGTTATAGAATTTTTTAAAATCCTTTAAAGAAATTCCGCTATTTAATATGGTTTCAACAGCAAAGTTTGCTGTATAGAATGATGATTCGATACCATTTTTTAAGTATCTTGAGATAAATGCATCACCTATTGTTACAAAACGATCTCTAAATGGATTTTTCGCAGAAGTAGCAGGTAGTCTTGGGTGACAATGGCATATTATTTCATATCCGTCAGATAATAGATTGTTAATTTCTCTATTATTATTGATTTCGTATTTAACATCATCTATCTTAACATGTTTTCCTATGCTTGTGAATGTCAGACAATCTCCCTTTGGAGTAATAGCTGAAAACTCTATCGACGGATTATTGCTCAGGAATATATGAATCATTTTACTAAATTTACTTTTAAAATATTTAGGGGATACATTCAGCTCCGCTTGACATGAGTGCCATGTCTTAGGAGGAGAATATCCATATTCAATCTTGTCACTTATTACTGTATTTACTCCAAATGCTCCAACAACAAGATCAAATTCATCATCTTTTGATTCATGTATTAATTTAATACAATTGTCTTCAAATATGATTTTATCTACAGTAAAATTATGAAACTTAGCCCCTAAATTAGTTGCATAATTCAATAGATAATGATCAAGTCCTTCTATATTTTTGTCTTTTATTTGATGGGGACCAGCTCCTCTAAATACAGTATATATCTTCATGGATGGATTTGTTCTTATATATGAAAAATCTCCTCTTCCATGTATAATATAACCATTTACTTCATCTCTTATAACCCTTTTGGGTAAATAAATACCTATATCCTTTAGCCTTTCTATAAGATTAGCTCCTATTGCTCCAGCACACATATTACAGCCCCTTGGACCAGATTCTGTGAAGAACTTTCTATCAAAAAGATTTATATCAAAATATATCTTGTTTAGCTTTGACTTTCTTAACAGATGAATAGCAAAAAAACTTCCTGCAGGACCAGCTCCAATGATCCCTATTCTTCCACCTCTTTTTAAAGTGGTTGGCATTATCTTTCCTTGGGACTTGTTGCGATAGCTATTTTACTGAATCCTGAGCTTCTTATTATGTCCATAACTTCCACAACTTTTCCATGGAGGACATTTTCGTCAGCCTGAATTATAATAATAGATTTGTTAGATTTTAAGATAGATTTTAATCTTAATGAGAGATTGTTTATGGAGACCAATTTTCTGTTTAAAAATATTCTATTATCTTTTGTTATAACTATATTTGCTTCTCTTTTTTCACTTGGCAAATCCTGTGTTTTAGCTTTTGGTAGTTTAATATTTATCCCTGGTAGAACGATGAAGTTTAAGGATAGGGCAAAAAATATGAGGAGATTAAATACGGTATCAACTATAGGGGTTAAATCTAAACCTATCTCTTCCCTCTTCCTTGTCCTAAATTTCATTTTAAACTATTCCTTGTTGTAAGTAATTTTATTAAATTTATAGAATTTTCTTCCATTTCTATTGTTAAAGAGTCAACTTTACTTGACAAAAATTTATGAAATACAAGTGTAGGAATCGCTATTGTTAATCCAAATGCAGTGGTATAAAGAGCCTCAGAGATTCCACCAGCTAAAGAACTTGGGTTTACAACCGGCTGTATAGAGATGACAGAAAAAATTTTTATCATTCCAGAGATTGTTCCTAATAGACCCAAAAGTGTACTAACGCTGGCTATTGTTGCTAATGCGCTTATATACCTTTCAAGATTTGCTATTTCCCTTCTACCAACTTCTTCGGTAACCTCTTTTATAAGATTTCTCTCTCTATTATGATTCTTAATAGCTTCCAAAAATATATTTGATATGGATGTCCTGTTCTTTCTACATAATGTTATAGCTTCAGGGAGCATTCCTCTTGAGATTAGATCTTCTACTTCTATTAAGAAATTTTTAGGAATAACCTTACTTCTTCTTAAATTCCACATCCTTTCTAAAAATATAGCTAAGGATATAATAGAACATAATAAAATAGGATACATAAATATCCCGCCCTTTATAAAAAAGTTATACATATCTCTACTCCTTCTTTTTATATAATAGAATTATCATATTGTCCTCAATTATGCAAGACGATTAAGAAAATAGTAGTAATTTTCGATTCTTTATGAATTCATGAACTCTTTATAATTCGAGACACATAATATCTCACCCTAATTATATGGGAGGTAAGATTTTTAAAAAGTTCTATGTTCTATGTTTAACTCAGACTTAGATTATTCAACATTAAGCCCAGAACATAAAATCTTACCCTTCCGCTTTCTGCACTTCCGCTGTCATACATGCGAGCCGAAGGGAAGTCTCCCTTACTAACTTCTGATCTTCTGTACTTCCAGCCTTCCGAGCTTCCACCCTATTCTACTTGTAAGGGTTTAAGCAAAGAATATTTATGTAAATTTTCACTTTCTAAATTTCTTGGGGGGACCCCCAATTATATTAAGGGTTTAAAACTGTTAAAACAACCAGGCTCAGAAGAACTATCAGAATTTTCCATGAAAAGAAAAAATAAAAGATTAATATTGAAGATTGACATTCTTTTTACTGGACGGCATACATATGGGGGCTACCTTTTATATATAAAATAGTCAATAAATTATACGTACCTTACCTTCTTACAATTTTTAACAATTTCTATCATAAATAGATAAGAGAAAAGTAAGAGAAACCCAAATTCCGAAATAGGAAGGTCAAACAAGCCAAAAAGTAGTGCCCTCCT
>CAZCTP010000063.1:0-16983 GCA_964501575.1 uncultured Thermodesulfobacteriota bacterium | reverse complement strand
AAAGGGGTCAATTTTAAATGACGATAGGGGGTCAATTCTATTTTACGATCTACAAGATTCCTAAAGCTGTTTATACATTCTCATTTTACTTTTTTAAAGGGATATGTCAAAAAAAACAAAACCAACCTGGTCCTAAAATTGCTCAGGTTGGTTATTACTTTTCTTATTCAGATCTTGGTTGTTCTTTTTAGGAATAGGTCTGTATATTATCTTAAAAAGCAAGATCAGGTTTTCACCCATCTCCTGGGCCTCTTCATCTGAGGTCTTCTTGCCAAACTCTTTATAGTAGATCTCTTTAAATTCTTTGATCGCCTCTTTGTTTAACCTCATTATTTAAGGTTAAGCTAAGGGCTCAAAGAAAAAAGAAGAGGATATTTGATTTTTAAGTTAGAATAGAGTCGCTGCTCTACATTAATGATAAGTTCTTTGTTGACGGGCTGTTGCCCAAATTGATTTTTATCTACCTTTTATCACTAAATTATATGTAGTTGCAGTATGATTTCTTTATTCTTACTTTAATAATAATCATATACAAAGTTTTTATTAAAAAGCAGACCATATATAAATCTCTTGTTTCTCCTGCCAATGTTGACATCGCTATCACCACACCTCTTATTGGATCTCTCCCATACTTTATTAGTATCTCTATATTCTGAATAGCTGCTGTCATATAATCCTGAATCTAAGCCCTCCATACCCCTCTCCACCTCGCCCTATCAAATCCATATCTCTTCGCCCTGGCAAATAACCTCTCCATCAAATGTTGCTTCGTCTTAATGTCCTCCTTTGATTCCTTACTCCCTGCCAATGCTCGCATATGATCAAGCTCATCCTGACGTAAATGCCTCTTTATTGTCCTCCCATTCTTATTCCGAGTACACTCCTTCCTTAATCTATACCCTTTACATTCCCTCTTCGATCTCGCATAGTCTATACTCTCTCTATCCCTATGGATTGATTTAGGCTTTAATTTCTCACCCCCAGGACATAGATAGGTGTCTGTCTCTTTATCATATGTAAATCTTTCTCCTGAATATATCCCCTCTCGTGAACCCTTATCCCCCTCCTTCTTCATAGGATTTAGAAGGGTATTATAACAAAAAAACGATGTCTCCTCTATCTCATTTATCCTCTCTCTTTATTATTTCTATCTTATCCCTTAGTAATATATCTGTTATCCCTTTATATACTTCATCAGAAATACATCCTATCTTCTTCAAGGTGATCCTTGCCTGCCTGCTGCAGACAGGTGCTTGGGTATTTCCAAGTTTAAATTTTAAAATTATTGCACTTATTTATATAATTGTATATAATAAAGAAATTTAAAAAGTTATATTTATAGAATGGAGGTATAATGGAAAGGATTGAATTAAAAGCTTTTCTCAGGAAAGAAATAGGGAAACAAGCTGCAAAGAATTTAAGAAGAAAGGGATTTATTCCAGCAATACTATATGGATATAGAAGAAGGTCAGTACCTCTGAGCATAAATCGTTTAGACTTTAAGAAAATAGCATCAAAGGAAGAGAATATAATTATTGATTTAATGATTGAGAAGGATAAAAAAACTGTTCCTGCTATAGTTAAAGAAATGCAGGTTCATCCTGTAATTAGAGAATACCTTCATGTTGATTTTTATGAAATAGCTATGGACAAGGAGATTACGTTGAGTATACCAATTCATCTTATTGGGAAATCAGAAGGGGTTAAGGCTGGAGGAATTATTGAACAATCTTTAAGAGAAGTGGAAATTAGATGTTTACCAAAGGATATTCCTAATTATATAGAGTTGGATATTTCTGGACTGAATATTGGAGATTCCATCCATATAAAAGATATAAAGTTAGATAAAGATATGAAGATATTGGAAGACTCGGATTCTGTGGTTGTGAGCATAATACCTCCTATTTCTGAGGAAGAACCAGAGGCTGTTCTGCCTGAAGAAGAAGAAATAAAAGTAGTTGGTAAAAAAGGAAAGAGTGAGGAGGAGGAAGAGGAATAAAGATATTGGTTGGTTTGGGCAATCCTGGGATTGAATATATATATACCAGACATAATATAGGATTTTTAGTAGTTGATAAATTGGGTAAGGAGGAAAGTATATCTATTAATAATAGAAGATTTGAGTCACTTGTAGGAAGAGGAATTATCGGAGGAGAAATTGTGATTTTAGTTAAGCCTCAGACATTTATGAACCTGAGTGGTAGGGCAGTTAAAAAAATAATAAACTTTTATAGTATAGATTTAAATAATTTAATAGTTGTTCATGATGATCTGGACCTCCCTTTTGGGGTATTAAGAATAAAGAAAGATGGAGGTGATGGGGGACATAAGGGTTTAAGGTCGATAATATATTCTATTAATAATAGGGACTTTATTCGTTTAAGGATAGGGGTTGGCAGACCTGTTGATAAGATAGATATTGATGACTATCTTCTTAAGCCATTTAATAAAAATGAAATGCAATCTATTAATGAAATAATATCTAAAGGAGAAGATGCTATAAAAATAATTATATCAGATGGAATAGAGAAAGCTATGAATATATTTAATAAGAGGATTTAATTATTTAATTAATGATGTAGTATTTATTAATCGAGTCTATTCTTAACATTATTATAACTTAATAAAGGAGAGGTTATGAATAAGATGCAATTGATAGCTTTAGGAATATTTATATTATCCTATGGGCTTATTATCTCTAACAAGGTAAATAGAACTATAGCATCATTGATAGGGGCGATACTTGTATATATATTTATTTTGCAGCCCAAGGAACTTCTCCATTATGAGAATTGGGAGACAGTTATATTTATATTTGGCATGATGACAGTTATAGCTACAATGCAGGAGTCAGGTTTTTTTAGATGGCTTGGTCTGCATGCAGCAAAAATTGTTAAGTTTGATCCTTTAAAACTATTTATACTTTTTCCGTTCATTTCTGGATTCTTAGCTGCTTTTGTTGACAGTATAACTGTTATGCTGTTTATGGCAACACTGACAATAGAAGTATCAGAAACAAATAAGATGAATCCATTACCTCTTATATTCTCAGAAATATGTGCTGCGAATATTGGTGGGGCTTCTACCATGGTTGGTGACCCACCAAATGTTATACTTGGAACATACTTTCATCTATCATTTATAGATTTTGTTAAAAATACAGGAATAATAGCTATATTTGGGTTCATATTAAATACTGCATTCTTCATAATGTTTTATAGAAAAGATATATTCCCTATAAGAAATGAACTTAAAAAAAATATGAAAAGGGTTATGTCCGAGATAGAAAAGATACATCCAAAGGAGGCTATTGCAGATTATTGGTTGTTTTTTGTGGGTCTGTTCTGTTTTTTCTATGTTGTAATACTTCTTATAACCCATCATATTACGGGGTTGTCAGTAGCAACTATAGCAGTTACCGGGGGATGTTTAGCTCTCTTCTTGGGTGGAGAAAAAATGGGTGAGGTTTTAGAGAGAGTAGATTTTAGTACAATACTATTCTTTGCATGCCTGTTTTTAATAGTTGGTGGTATGGAACATGTTGGTCTATTAAAAATGGCAGCAGAAATTATTTCTGAGTCATCTGGAGGTTCTTTTGTAGTTGCAATATCTATTATATTGTGGTTTGCTGCAATCGGTTCCTCAGTTGTTGATAATGTTCCTTTTGCTGCAACACTTGCACCTATATTAAAATATATGAGTTTAAACTTTGGATTCCCCTTACATCCTTTAATATGGTCAACGGCTTTAGGAACAGATATAGGAGGGAATGGGACCCCAATAGGGGCCTCAGCAAATGTTGTTGCGATTGCAACCTATGAAAGGTTCTCTGGAGAAAAGATCTCTTGGGCATACTATTGTAAATCATGCTATCCAGCGATGTTACTTGTTATATTATTATGCAATATACTATTATATTTAATATATACTTAAGGCGGAGGTGATCATGAATATACTATTCTGTGTAGATGGTTCAGAGGAATCAAAGAAAGCATTAAGACTTTCTGCTCCATTCTTAAAGAAGAGGGATTTTAAAATAACCCTCTTCAATGTTCTTCCTGAGATAAGAGAAAGCTATAAACACTATGAGAAATTTATAGATGAGGAAATAAAGGAGGTGAGGAAGGTATTTAAAAAAGGAGAAGAAGATCACGAAACAGAAGCTATAAATGAATCAGTGGAAATTCTTAAAGAGTTTGGTATAAGGGCTAAAAAAAGACATAGACATGGTGAAGCAGTAGATGAAATATTGAATGAGATAGAAGAGGGGGATTATGAACTTGTTATTCTTGGATCTCATGGGTATACTGGTCTTAAGAAGGTTCTTATGGGAAGTGTATCATCAAAGATTATGGAAAAATCGCCAATATCTGTATTAATTGTGAAAAGTAGAAGAGAAGATTAATAATAAGGAGGTTTATAAGTATGATAGGTATAGTGATAGGAATAAGTGTTTTATCTTTAATATTCGTTTGGTATTTAGCTGTATATGTTTTAAAGCATGATACTGGAACTCGGGCAATGAGTGATATATCAGATGCTATAAAGGAAGGAGCAGAAGCATTTTTAAGGCGTCAGTATAAAACAATCGGAATATTAAGTATAGTATTTGCTATTCTAATAGCAATTTTATATGGAACATTAAAAAGTGATTGGGAGCTTGCAATAAAAACAACTTTTGCTTTTCTATTCGGAGCAGCTTGTTCAGCACTCGCAGGATATATAGGTATGTATATATCAATAAGGGCGAATATCAGGACAGCAAGCGCCGTAAGGAGTAGTCTTGATAGGGCGCTTAAAATCGCTTTAAGGGGAGGTGCAGCCTCTGGAATTACGGTTGTGGCATTAAGTCTTCTCGGAGTTTCTATTATATTTCTCTTATATGGTGGAAATAGTTCAGACTCAGAAGTTATAAAAAGAGTCCCATTCTTGATTGTAGGATATGGATTTGGTGCAAGTTTTGTCGCTCTATTTGCTCAATTAGGTGGAGGTATATATACAAAGGCTGCGGATGTTGGGGCAGATTTAGTTGGAAAGGTAGAAGCCGGTATACCTGAGGATGATCCGAGAAATCCAGCTGTCATTGCAGATCTCGTGGGAGATAATGTTGGAGATTGTGCTGGAAGAGGAGCTGATCTATTTGAATCTACGGCAGCAGAGAATATCGGAGCAATGATTTTAGGAGTTGCTTTATTCCCTGTATTTGGCATAAAAGGGATACTATTCCCACTATTTGCTCGTGCTTTTGGTCTTATAGCTACAATGGTTGGGATAATGTTTGTGAAAACCAAAGAAGATGGGGATCCTATGGCAGCATTAAATAAGGGATATTATGTTACATGCATATTGGCAACTATAGGGTTCTATATAGCTACTTATCTATTGCTTAATAATAATATGTGGTTCTTTTTAGCAGGGGTTATAGGGATAATAACAAGTATTCTATTCGTCTATATTACCCAATATTATACTGAATACAAATTTAGGCCTGTTAAATCTATTGCAGAGGCATCTCAGACAGGGGCTGCAACAAATATAATTACCGGATTTTCTGTAGCATTGGAATGTACAGCAGTACCTGTAATAGTTATATCAATCGCTATTGTTTTATCATATTATTGTGGATTAAAAGCTATGGAAGGTGGGGGATTATATGGGACTGCTGTAGCAACAATGGGTATGCTTGCTACATGTGCTTATATCCTTGCTATGGATACATTTGGTCCCATAACTGATAATGCAGGTGGAATAGTTGAAATGTCAAACCAGCCTGAAAAGATAAGGGTAAAAACAGATAGGCTTGATGCAGTTGGCAATACTACAAAAGCTTTAACCAAGGGATATGCTATTGGTAGTGCCGCTTTGGCAGCATTTTTATTATTTTCGGCTTATCTTGACGAAGTTTCCCATATTATAGGAAAGCCATTCCATACCGTAGATATAGGTAAAGTTGAGGTATTTATAGGTGGTCTTTTGGGGGCTATGTTAACATTTTTGTTTAGCGCTTTAGCTATAAGAGCTGTTGGCAAAGCAGCCTATTATGTTATAAATGATGTAAGAGCCCAATTTAAAGAAAATCCTGGAATTCTTGAGGGTACGGTAAGGCCGGACTATGCACGTTGTGTGGATATTGTTACCTTGGGGGCATTAAAAGAGATGGTTCCACCAGGGTTATTAGCTGTATGTATGCCTGTGGCTGTTGGACTTATATTTAGAATAGTGGGTATGGGTGCAGAGGTTGTAGCTTCTTTACTTATGATAGGAACTATTGGAGGAATACTACTTGCAACCCTTATGAATAATGGTGGAGGAGCATGGGATAATGCGAAGAAGTATATTGAAACAGGTATGTATGGGGGAAAGGGTTCCGATACTCATAAGGCATCAGTTGTTGGTGATACAGTTGGTGACCCGTTTAAGGATACAGCAGGCCCATCCCTTCATGTTTTGATAAAGCTCTTGAGTACAATAACCCTTGTTTTAGCTCCACTCTTTATATAAATTATGGGATTTAAGTGTGGTATTGTTGGCTTGCCAAATGCTGGCAAGTCAACAATATTTAATTCATTGACATCAAATAAGGTAAATGTGGATAGTTATCCTTTTACAACAATAGACCCAAATGTAGGTATTGTAAGGGTTCCGGACAAAAGATTAGAAAGACTTGGGGAGGTTCTTAAGCCAAAGAAGATAATACCTACAACATTAAAGTTTGTAGATATTGCTGGCTTAGTTAAGGGAGCAAGTAAGGGAGAAGGGCTTGGGAATCAATTCCTAAGCCAAATAAGAGAAGTTGACGCAATAATTCATGTAGTAAGAGGATTCGAGGATGAAAGTATAGCCCATATATATGACAATATTGACCCAAAAAGAGATATTGAAATAGTTAATCTTGAGTTAGTAATGGCTGACTTAGAGATTGTTGAGAAGAGGATCGAAAAGATAGGAAGGTTGATGAAAGTGGGGGAAAAGGGAGATAAAGCTCTATTTGATCTTTATAATAAATTAATATCTATATTAAGCGAGGGGAAACCCCTGAGAGATGCCAAACTTGACAATAAAGAGATTTTGTTATTAAAAGATTTACAGCTACTAACCTTAAAACCTGTATTGTATGTTATTAATGTTGACGAAAATGGCTTGGATAAAAATAATAAATATGTTAAAATGATAGAAAATATTGCAAAAGAGGAGAATACAAAATTTATAGTTATATGTGGAAAGATTGAATCTGAACTTGTAGATTTTGATGAGAGTGAGAGGGAAGAGATATTAAGGGAATTTGGAATAGAGGAATCTGGACTTACTAAATTGATAAGGGAAGGCTACAAACTTCTTAATTTAATTACATTTTATACTGTGGTGAGCTCAGAATTAAGAGGATGGACAGTATTAAGAGGAACAAAAGCTCCACAGGCAGGTGCTATTATACATTCAGACTTTGAAAGGGGATTTATAGCTGTAGAAGTAATATTATACGATGATTTTATAGAGGTAGGTTCAGAATCAAAGGCAAGAGAGAAAGGAATTGTAAGAGTAGAAGGGCAGAATTATGTGGTAAGAGATGGGGATATTCTTCATTTTAGATTTAATGTGTAAGAGGAGGAGATATTGAGACTATATGAAAGTATGTTTATTTTAAAGGATGGATTATCAGATGATGATAGAAATAGTATAATAGAGAAGATAAGAAAGATTATAAGTGACAATAATGGGGAGATTATTAGTTTACAAGAATGGGGGAAAAGGAAATTAGCCTATGAAATAAAAAGAGAACTAACAGGAGATTATTATTTATTAAGGTATAATTCTCCTACCGATATCATTAAGGAGATTGATAGAGTCTTAAAATTAGAGGAAAATGTTCTCAGGTACTTTGTCACAAGAATTAAGAAAAAAGATTTAGAAGAAGAACTTTCTGATAAAGAAGAAAGAGTAGAGGAGAGTAATAAGGAGGTGTAGAGGTGTCAAATTTTAATAAGGTTATTCTATTAGGGAATTTAACCAGAGACCCAGAAATTAGATATACACTTAGCGGGACAGCTGTAACAGACTTTGGAATTGCAGTAAATTACAGATATAAGCAGGATAAAGAGGTCAAAGAAGAAGTCAGCTATGTGGATATTGTTGTATTTGGAAAACAGGCAGAAAGTAGTGCAGAACATCTAAGAAAGGGGAAAGCAGTTCTTATAGATGGAAGACTAAAACAGAGATTCTGGGAGACTCAAGATGGAAGGAAGAAAAATAAGTTCGAGATTATAGCTAATAGTGTCCAATTTCTTGATAATCCTAAGGATCTATCGGAGGGATAGATGGTTCAAGGTCAAAATAAAGAGAGGAGATTTTATCAGAAGAAAAAGATATGCAGATTTTGTGCTGATAAGTCTATGAAAATTGACTATAAGGATACTAACCTAAAATACTTTGTTACTGAGAGGGGGAAAATTATTCCAAGAAGAATATCCGGAAATTGTGCCAAACATCAAAGAAAAATAGCAATTGCTATAAAAAGGGCGAGATTTCTTGCTTTGTTACCATATGTACCAACAATGCCCCCTAATTAAGGAGGAGAAGAATGAAAATTATATTAAAAGAGGATATTCCTTCTATTGGGAAAAGAGGGGATATTGTTAATGTATCTGATGGATATGGTAGGAATTATCTTATTCCCAAGAAACTTGCGTTCTTAGCTACCACCAATAATATAAAAGCGTTTGAAAACGAGAAGAAGAATAAAGAGAAAAAGCTTCTAAAAGTGAAAAAAGAAGCTTTGAATTTGGCATCAAAGATTGAATCTTTTTCATTAACCATAAATGTTAAGGTAGGAGAGGGAGATAAATTGTTTGGCTCTGTTACCTCAAAGGATATTGAAGAGAGATTGAAGAAAGAGGGTATTAATATAGATAAGAAGGATATTATACTGGATGAGCCGATAAAGGCTTTAGGAGTCTATAGTATACCAATAAGGATTCATTCTGAGGTTCATGCAAAATTGAAGCTATGGGTTGTAAAGGAGTAGAAAAATACATATGAGTGAATATTATAATGTTGGTGTTGTGGGAGCTACAGGGGCTGTTGGTAATGAGATGATAAATATATTAGAGGAGAGGGACTTCCCCGTAAAAGAACTTAGACTGTATGCCTCTGAGAGATCTGAAGGAAAGATAATAAGATTTAAAGGAGAGAATATAAAGGTTGAAAGACTTTCAAAGAATTCGTTTAATAATTTAGATATAGCTCTCTTTTCTGCTGGAGCTTCGAGGAGTCTTGAATTTGCTCCTATTGCTGCTGATTCTGGTACAGTTGTAATAGATAATAGTAGTGCATTCAGGATGGATCCTGATATTCCTCTTATTGTCCCTGAGGTTAATCCTGAGGCTATAGGTAAATATAGAAACAGAGGTATTATATCAAATCCTAATTGTTCTACAATTCAGATGGTTGTGGTACTAAAACCTATTCATGATTTTGCAAGGATTAAGAGAGTTGTTGTTACTACATTTCAGTCTGTATCAGGTACAGGGAAAAAAGCTATAGATGAGCTTTTGCAACAGAGCAGAGCTATCTTAGAATATAAGGAAGTTAGGAAGTATGTATATCCTCATCAAATAGCATTCAATTGTCTTCCGCATATCGATTCATTTCTTGATAATGGGTATACAAAAGAAGAAATTAAAATGGTTAATGAGACAAAGAAGATAATGGATGATGATTCTATAAAAGTTACAGCTACTACTGTCAGAGTTCCTGTATTATATTGTCATTCTGAATCTGTAAATATTGAAACAGAGAGGAAGATTGAAGTTAAAGATGCTAAAAATATACTTTCAGAAGCAGATGGAATAGTAGTATATGATGATCCTTATAATAATATATATCCACTGGCAGCGGATGTAGTAGGGAAAGATGATACATATGTAGGAAGGATTAGGAAGGATGAATCAATAGATAACGGATTAAATTTATGGATAGTGGCTGATAATTTAAGAAAGGGTGCCGCTCTGAATGCTATTCAAATAGCAGAGATATTAGTGGATAGATATTTATAGTATGGGTTAAATTTGTTTAATTCAGACTTATAGTATCAAACTTCGAGTCCCGAAAATTGAACTTAGAACTTTATACTTCTGTGCTAATCTGGTCTGTTTGGTTTCTTTGGTTTATCTGGTTTGTTTCGTTTACCTTGTTTATCTCGTCTGTATTCTGTCTCAGCTCATTGTGATCGCCCATATCTTCCGGTTCCCGTTTCTCGGTTGCCGGGCCACGTCTTCCTACATCTTCCGCTCTTCCGAGCTTCAAAACTATTCTGCTTGTGAACTTTTAATAAAAAAAGGATTTATGTAAATTTTCACTGAGGATTGATTGATTTCAAATGATTTTTATTGACAATAGAAAATAATCTCTTTAGAATAAATAATTAGTTTGAAGTTTGATATGATTATGTATAAAAGTTTTCTATCCCATAATATTTTAGTATGGATTTTATTTTTTATTTTATTCTCTTCCTGTGCCCGTTATCCTAATATTTCAAAGCTTGAAAAGGCAAAATCTCCAAATATATCTTTAAGAGAAAATATAAGGGAAACTTTTAAAAAGAAGGCTGCCCTTCTTATTCCTTCTAAAAAAAGGGAAGAAAAGGATTATGAGATTGGTCCCGAGGATGTTTTAAAAATCATGGTATGGGATCATGATGACCTTGAAAGAGTGGTTTCAGTATCAAGGGAAGGAGATTTCTCCTATCCTTTGATTGGTAAAGTTCATGCAGAGGGACTTACTGTAGCTCAATTGGAAAAAGAAATAGCAAATAGGCTTGGGGGAAAATATATTATAAATCCTCAAGTTACGGTGGCGGTGAAAGATTATAGGAGTAAGAAAGTATTTCTTATAGGAGAGGTGGGGGGAGCTCAGAAAAGAGGTAAAGGAGCTGGGACTTACTATTTAACCGGACAGACTACACTGATAGAGATACTTTCTCAGGCTGGTGGACCAACAAAGGATGCTGGGAGTGAAGTAATAGTAATTAGACCGCATAATAAAACTAAAAAGAATAATCCAGCCAATATTAACGAAGCCAAAGCGGATGAGATTATTACTATAAATTTGAGAAAATTATTAGAAGGGGATGTCAGTCAAAATATATATCTTGAACCTGGTGATACCATATATGTCCCTAAAGCAGAATTTTTCTTTGTCTTTGGAGAGGTAAAAAATCCTGGGAAATATATTTTGGAAAAAGAAACAAATGTATTAAAGGCTATTACTACTGCTGGTGGAGTAACAGAAAAGGCAGCTATAAATAGGACAAAGATAGTTAGAGAAAGAGGGGGGCAAAAGATAGAACTCCCGGCTGAGATGACGGATCCAGTCCAAGCTGAGGATATAATTATAGTTCCGGAGAGTTTTTTTTGAGTAATTAATTTACAGGGTAAAAAATGTTTGAAGATAAAGAAAGATTTGAAGAGGAAGTTCATTTAAGAGATTATTTAAGGGTAATCTTTAAAAGAAGATGGATTATAATAACAGTTTTTGTAATCTTAGTGACTACTGTTACTATAGGTTCTTTCAAAATGGATCCAATATATCAGGCTACTACTCAGGTTTTGATAGATAGAGAAAATCCTAAAGTTGTAAATATTGAAGAGGTATTAGGAGTTAATACTACTGATAAGGATTATTATCAAACTCAGTATGAAATATTGAAAAGTAAGTCTCTTGCCCTTAAGGTTATAAAGACTTTAAATTTGGATAAAAGTAGTGAGTTTATCTCAGAGAAAGGAGAAAAGGGAATATTCATTAGGATAAAAAAGCTATTATTTCCGGTAAAGGAAAATAATAATGCTTCCTCCATAGATAGCAAATATAATGGACTAATAAAAGATTATTTAGGAAGATTGAAGATTGAACCTATAAGAAATAGTCGCCTTGTCAATATAAAATTTGAGGGTAAAGACCCTATTCTTATTACTAAGATTGCAAACACTCATGCAAAGCTATATATAGAGGAGAGTCTTGAAAGAAAATTTTCTGCTTCTAAGTATGCGGTTGGCTGGCTTAGTTCAAGGATAAAAGAGGTAAAGAAGAAATTGGAGCACTCTGAGTTAGCCCTCCAAGATTATAAAAAGAAGAATAATTTAGTTTCAGTAGATTTTGAAGAGAGCTACAATATTAATATCCAGAAATTAAATGATTTAAATGCTGCTTTAACTAAAGCTAAGACTGAAAGGATAGAAAAGGAAAATATTTTTAAAGAGCTTAAGAGAATTTCTAAAAATCCGGATATGATAGATTCTATGCCTGCAGTGGTATCTAATTACTTGATTCAGCAGTTAAAGGCTGAATATATAAAGCTTTCTGGAAGATACCAAGAGCTCTCTCAGAAATACGGACCTAAACATCCTAAAATGGTAAGGCTCTCTTCAGAGATAAAGGAGATAAAGCGAAAAATTAGGCAGGAGGTAAAGAAGATTGCTAAGAGTATTGAGACAGAGTATAGAGTGGCTAAGGCAAAAGAGGGATCTATTATAAAAGCCCTTGAGGAACAAAAAAGAAAGGCATTATTTCTTAATGAAAAGGAAATCAATTATAATGTATTAAAAAGAGAGGTTGAGAGTAATCGTGCCCTTTATGAATCTCTGCTTAAAAGGATGAAGGAGGCGAGCCTTACTGAAGGATTGAATACTTCAAATATCATGATAGTAGATCCTGCAAGGATTCCTGATAATCCAGTAAAGCCTAAAAAGAGGTTAAATATTCTCCTTGCTATGATTTTAGGAATATTTATAGGGATAGGATTAGCGTTTTTCTTTGAATATTTAGATAATACTATAAAAACTCCTGAAGAAGTGGAACGTTATATTGGGATTCCTCTCTTGGGAATTATTGGAAAGTTTAAGAAAGCCACTGCAAAACCTGAAAGCGAAGATATTGTTGCTCTTTCTGATCCAAAATCTAATATTTCTGAGGGTTTTAGAACTATAAGAACTAATATTCTTTTTTCTGCTGCTGATATGCCTAAGAGAGTTTTCCTTATAACATCAACTGCTGCTCTGGAAGGTAAGACCACTATTGCAACAAATCTTGCAGTTATATTTGCTCAGGCAGGGAAAAAGGTGCTTCTAATAGATTCGGATATGAGAAGACCAAAAATTCATGAGATTTTTGGAATAAGACGTTCCCCTGGATTTTCAGAAGTTTTAGTAGGTGAATCCCAGATTTCTTCTGTGATTAATAATACCAAGCTTTCTACTCTTAAGGTTATCCCTTGTGGTACAATTCCTCCTAATCCAGCAGAGCTTTTAGTTTCGCAAACTATGAAGGAATTGATACAAAAGGCTAAAGAAAGATTTGATACAGTTATTCTTGATTCTCCTCCTATAGCATCAGTTACTGATGCCACAGAACTCTCTACATTGGCAGATGGAGTGGTTATGATAATAAAGAGCGGGGTTACACCAAGAGATGCTATTAAGAAGATTATTCATCAACTCTCTGAGATTAATGCTCCAATATTGGGGTGTATATTAAATGCTGTGGACTTCAAAAAGGAAGGTTACTATTATCCTTACTATCAATATTATTATAAATATTATTACGGTAAAGAAGAAAAGGAAACAAAGATTTAAGATTTTAAAATAGCTATTTTATCTTGATCTTTCGGGACAGATTTCCAGACAGGCACAATATCTACAATTTATATAGTTGGGTCTTGATAAAAATTTTCTTAGACGGATACCAGAAGAGACCTTTTTTATTTCATTCTTCACCTTTTCTATATCCTTTTCACTCTTTTTAATCTTTCCTCTAAAGCCTGTTTCTATAAATCTAAGTTCAACCCAGTCAGGTAATCTACCAAATCTTTCTCTATAGGCAAGAGCGTAGATAGAGAGTTGTAAGGAGCCTTTTGTTCTTTTAATAGCATCATCCTCACTCCTTATATCTGATGATTTATAATCTATTATTGTAACCTCTTCATTGTTAATATCTATCCTGTCCCATCTTCCGGTTATTCTGTTGTTATCTAAATAAAATGTAAATTCTTCCTCTATATAGCTTGGCTTTTCATCAGATAGAGCTTCTTTTCTATAAAATTCTCTTAGCGCTCTTTTCCCGGCTTCAAATCTTTCTTCCTCATGTTCTCTACTCAGAAATCCTTCGCTTACCCATATTTTTTCAAATATTGATATAAGCTCTTCTTCACTCATATTTTCGCCTTTCATTCTTGAGCGATTATATTCTTGAATAGCATCATGAAGACTTTTCCCATATATAATACTGAAATGCTTGAATATAGGCATCTTCCATATATGTATAAATTTATATTTAAGGGGGCATGTCAAATAGTCATCTATCTGGTAATAACTTAATGTTATAATCTCATCTTCAGGTATAGGTAATTCCTTTCTATCTCTTTCAACCTTCCCATATCTGTTAATAATCTCAAGTGGAGATGCCTTCAATATAATATGATCCTTTGTTAGATTAAGAGCCTCTGATACAAATTCACTTATTTTCTTTTTTCTTTCTCCACCATAATCTGAAGCGCTTGTTAAATATAATTCATCCTTAGCTCTCGTCATTCCTACATAAAATAATCTTCTTTCCTCTTTTTTATGAAAATCTTTACCAACTGTTATATCTTTAATAAGCTCTGGAGGTAATTCTATAGTATCTTTTCTATATATAGAGGGGAATATTCCAGAAACGAGGCCAACCATAAATACAACCCGAAATTCAAGTCCTTTTGCCTTATGAATAGTTAATATATTTACAGAATCAGAATCATAATCTGCCTGAGCAACTGGTGGATTATCTCCAGCCTTAATAAGCATATCAAGATGGGATACAAAGGAATATACCCTATTTTCATGTAATACATTTCCAATATTAGCTATAATATCAAAGAATTTAGCGATATTCTGTATCTCTTCACCCTTTGAATTATCCATTAGATATTTTAGATAACTGCTTTCATTTATAAATTTATATAACAATTCACCTGTTGAGGCTCTATATATTTCTTTATTATATCTCTTTATGTCATCTACAATTCTTTTTGCTATGTCTTTGTCAGAGATATTCTCAAATTCATCTATATGTTCAAATATATAATATAGTGGAAGATTTTTCTTAGACGCAAATATATTACACTTTGTTAAATCCATGGGGTCCATGTTGTATATATCAGATGAACACAGGAACCATAAACTGTAATTATTCTCTGGGTTTGTAATAACCCTTAAAAAGGAAATAAGAAACATAATCTCTTCTCTATCATAGAGTCCTTTATTCCCTGTGAATTTCCATGGTATACTATGCATATTTAATGATTTTATTAGTGGATCAGCATCGCTATTTCTCCTCACTAATATAGCAAAATCTTTATAAGTATAATTATTGAATTTAAGTTTCTCTTTTATTATTTTACATACACCCTCAGCTTCTCCCTGCAAAGTATCGAAATGGAGATACTTCACCATCTCACCGTCTCCTCTTATAGATATAAGTTTTTTCTCTATTCTGTCTGGATTATTATACTTTATAAGATTATACGCAGCATCGAGTATCTGGATTGTGGATCTATAATTTTTATTAAGTATAATCTCTTCTGCATCAGGGTATACATTCTTAAAGTTTATTATATTACTTATTGCAGCCCCCCTGAATTTATATATACTTTGATCATCATCACCAACGACATTTATATTTTTATATCTCTCTGCTAAAAACTTTAATACCTGAAACTGAGCATAATTTGTATCCTGAAATTCATCCACAAGGATGTATTTAAACCTCTCTTGATATTCCATTAATATATTGGGATAGGATCTAAACAATTTAAGGACTAAAACTATTAGATCTCCAAAGTCTATATATCCATGTTTTGCCATCAGCTCTTCATACTTCTGATATGTAAGAGCAACCTCTAAAATCTCTTGGGCCTCTTTCTTCCTATCAGAATCTGTTAAGCTTTTAGCATAATTTATATAATCCTCAGGACATATATCCTCATCCTTTGCTCTACTTATAAGGTTTATTATAGCTTCAATATATCTTGTTGGATCCCCCTTTGGTAGGTAGTGATTAAGAGGGAATTCAAATAAATGCTCTTTGAAGAATATATATTGCTCTGGCTTTGAAAGAACTTTTAAATCTAAGGGAAGTCCTAATCTTAAAGCATTTTCTCTTAATATCATCTCTCCGAAAGCATGGAATGTCCCAATCCAATAGTTTGCATAGCCATAAGGAATTAACAAGTCAACTCTTTCTTCCATCTCCGATGCAGCTTTTTCAGTAAATGTTACCGCCAAAATTTCTTCTGGTCTTGCCATCCTGGATGATATAAGATAGGCAATACGTCTTGTTATAACCGTTGTTTTCCCTGTTCCGGCACCAGCAACAATAAGAAGGGGACCATTACCATATGTGATAGCCCTAATCTGCTCTTCATTCAATCCTTCTAATATATCCATTTAAGATTAGAATAACATAATAGGCATAGTTTTACAATTTTAAAAGATTAGTGGTTTTTCTTATCTGGCCTTTAAGCAAATAGACAGGATATCAAATTCCACAAATAAATATAAAATTATTTACTCCGAAAATAGAATTTTCATACTATGTAAGACCACTTTGTGGTATGAATGTTTAGTTTAATTAATATCTATCAAAATTAGGAAGAAAATTCCGAAATTTTTATAGTAGTTAAACTAAGTGTAAGAAATTAGTAAGGGGTGGTTTACCACCCCTCATTTAAGTTTATATTTTACAGCAATCCTTTTTCCTTTGCCTTCTTTACAATCTCTGGTTCTTCCCACCACTTATTTATACCTAAATCCTCAACAACCGCCTCAGCAGCCAGATAACCTGCTCCTAAAAGCACTGTCCCACCAGGATACGTACATGAACCACCCATATATAATCCCTTTATAGGAGACCTGTGGGTAGAGCAGTACTCATTAGGCCTCATATACCCCATCTGTAAAG
>CAZCTP010000062.1:0-17074 GCA_964501575.1 uncultured Thermodesulfobacteriota bacterium | reverse complement strand
ATGCTAAATCTATAAATAACTGCTCCCATAGATTAATTCTCCAGCTTTCAGGTATAACAGTCTCTTCTATACTTAATCTGGTGTATTAATTATTTCTTTTCCCTTTGTATTAATATTTAATAGAATAAAAACTCTGTTCTTTATTGACATTATTATAATCATAATATAGAGTTAATTAAATGGAATGTTTTTATAAATTTTTGAAAGGTATATTAATAATCATAATAATTATTTTATTAAAATATGATGCCTTAGCTACAACAGGTTTTGAAGTAGGGGGAACAGGAGGAAGAGCAATAGGTATGGCGGGGGCTTTTATTGGCTTGGCTGATGACCCCTCTGCAGTATGGTGGAATCCTGCAGGTATTGGACAATTGAAAGATATTAAGGAAGTTTTAATAACAAATCTCATAGATATAGACCAGAAGATAAGCGATAGATCATTAAGAAATATAAGGATTCCAGAGAAAGACTCTGATTTTATAAAGGTATATGATATAGAACCGGAGGAATTTACAAGGAAAAAATATACCCTTATGTTTAAAGAAAACTCTCTTGTCTATTATATTGGTAAGATAAAAGAATATTCATTAGCTATAAGCCTACTCGGTTCTTCTGGCACCGGATTTGATTGGAAGGAATCAAATACTCTTTCAAATGGAGATGTTATAGATGCAAAATTTTTCTATACTAACTTTTCAATGAATTCTACGCTTACAATTGCAAGAGAGATATATAAAGATCTATATTTAGGAATAAATCTTAATTTAATATTTGGAAGGAGTTTACTTATAAAGAGGAAATATTATACAAATGGTGGAGAATCTCATTTTAATAATTATACCTTCTTCTATAGACAAGATGGAGACGGAGTAGGTTTTTCTCCTGACTTAGGTATATTATATAAACTGAGTAGGAAGGTAAGTATTGGATTCATTATTAGAGGTTCTTATACATTAAGGTTTAAAGGGGATGCAGAATTTTTAGATACAACAATAAATATAAGGGAAAATAGTAGAGTTACTCAAAAACAGAAATTCCCTCTTAGATATGGGATTGGAATAGCCTATAAACCCATAAAAAAGTTGGTATTGACTGCAAATTTCTATAGGGCTGAATGGTCTCACTTCTCTTCAGAGACATTATTCGATAACCAAGGGACTTTCCTTAAAAATAGAGGACTAAACTATAATCTAAGAGATATAGTTCAAA
The DNA here is from genome assembly GCA_964501575.1 of uncultured Thermodesulfobacteriota bacterium. Classification (GTDB taxonomy): domain Bacteria; phylum Desulfobacterota; class CAZCTP01; order CAZCTP01; family CAZCTP01; genus CAZCTP01. The sequence goes on along the minus strand of CAZCTP010000062.1, from coordinate 15,862 downwards.
CGCTTCTTGGAATCGAGTATAAATTAAATGAAAATATTGCACTAAGAGGTGGATTTAAAACAGAACCCTCATTCCATAAAAGAATTACAAACCCCTCTTTGGAAGTCCCCAGAATCAATTCTTCAAGATCGTTAACTTTAGGACTTGGGTATAAACTAAAGAATATAAAGCTTGATTTCGTTTATAGATATGTATTTGCTAAACCCGTCTTTGTAAATAATGAAAGATTTGATGAAGATTTTTGGCTATTTGGAATGGGAATAGACTATTTATTTAATTAGCTAACTTTTTATTGAGATCGGTGAAAATAAAGAGCTTAAAACCTCAAAATTTTTCCTATTGACATATAGATATAATTATTGTATACTGTATACAATATACAATATAAGAAAGGAGGAATAAAAATGGGAAGGAAATCTTTGCCGTCTATATTGAAATCTAAGGATATATCTTCTTTGGTTGGAAAATCTCCTGATGATATAAATTACTTAGCAAGGAAAGGAATAATCAAAGGATATAAAAAGGGAAACAATGGAGATTTAGGAGAGAAGAGGTTGAATCCTGGATCAAAGAGGTGTTAAATCAATAGGTATATTAGTTCACATTAATGACTTTAAATTTTTTATCTTTCTTTGGAATTAAAAAAAGATGAGGCTCTTTTGAATTTTCTAAGTACTATTCTACTATTTGTGCTCCCCTGAAAGACATAATATTCTGGAGGTTTATAAATATTACCTAATATAAAAGAGATTGAAATCTTATTATAGAAATTATGGCTTAACTTTGCTTCTTAGATTTATCTAATTATGATATAATAAAATATAAATAATATAAGTTTTAGAGAAAATTATTTGTTTAGATATTGAAGGTAAATGTAATGCAATATAATAAAATGCAAAAAGGCGCTGAGAATCTTGTGGCACAGGCGATAAAATTAGCTGATTTGATAGACTATCAAGATGGTACTATCGTGAGTAAGACAATAATCGATAAAAATAATGGAACGGTAACTCTTTTTGCATTTGATGAAGGCCAACGATTAAGTGAGCATACTGCACCTTTTGAAGCTTTAATTTATGCTCTTGATGGTAAAGCAGAAATTATTATTTCTGGAAAATCCATTTATTTGAAGAATGGAGAAATGGTTATAATCCCAGCTAATCAACCACATGCTTTAAATTCAATAAAAAAATTCAAGATGATTTTGGTAATGGTAAAATCCTAACAATAGTATTTTAAGGATTTTATTTAATAGAGAATTATAATATTTTTGCTCTATTCATGAAAATTATTACCATAAACATAAAGTAAAGAGGAGGGAAATGAGAAAGGAATGGAGCGGATAGAGAGACAAATATTGCAATTTATAGAAAAAAATGTTTCTATCTATGAGCTAATAGATCATCAAGATGCAAGTATTCCGGAATTCTTTAAATTGATTAATAAAATGCAGAAAGATGGAATCCTTGAAATAAACAATGGAAAGGTAAAAATTACAGATAAAGGAAAGAATATAAAGAAAAAACATCTGCTGAGAAGGATAGACACAAAATGTGAGTATTGCGATGGAAAGGGCTATAATATGAATAGTTTATTTAGAAATATACTTGATCAATACCTAAAGATAGTCAAAGATAGACCAAAAACAATAGAAGTTTATGATCAGGGATTTATGAGCCCTGAGGATGTTATAAGGAGGTTAGAATTTATATATGAACGTGGTGATCTGCCATCTCATATATTTATAATAGGAGATGACGACCTCTTCAGTATAGCTGCTGGATTGACTGGTATACCCGAGAAAATAACAGTCTTGGAAATAGATGAGAGAATTGTAGACTTTATAAACAAAAGAGCAGATGAACTTGGTCTGAATATAGAAGCATATGTCTATGATGTCCAGAGAGATTTACCCAAATATCTAAGAAGTAAATATGACATATTTGTTACTGATCCTGTTGAAACGCTTCCTGGATTGAATCTTTTTCTATCAAGGGGGATCTCTGCCCTGAAAGGGGTAGGAAGTTCTTGTTATTTTGGATTAACCACCCTTGAAGCATCGAGAGAAAAGTGGTATAAACTTCAGGAAATGATTCATAGGATGGGATTTGTTATAACAGATATAAAAAGAAAATTTAGCGTATATCCAGAAGATGAGAAGAACTTTTTCCGTTTTCAGGATAAGCTCCCAATCGTTAAGAAACTAAGAATCCCAATTGATTGGAATTGGTACACCTCCTCTTTTTTTAGAATCGAGGCAGTAAGAAAACCGAACCCATTGGTTGAAGGTGATATGATTGTGGATGATAAGATTTACCGGGATGAAGAGAGCTGGGCAACCCCCTATTAAAATAGTTTTAAACAGAATTACATATAAGGAGAATCTCTCTTTTACATTTTATACATTTCTTTATCTATAGAGACTTGATATTTAGAGAGGATAAAATTTAATACTATAAGATTGCCTTTTCTATACCAAGATTGATACCCCTCTCATCAATTTCTCTCATTATGTTAAAAAATACTTCTTTGAAGAGAAGAGAAAAATAAGATCTTAGACTAACTTTAAAAACTTCCAAATATAGAAAATAGGAAAAAGAGTATCACTGCTTGTACAATCCACCCTATTATACAGGTTCCTATTGCACGGAGTGTACTGCTGTAATCGAGAGCTTGTCTAACAGCGACTATCATTGCTATAAGCATCCATATTGAAGCAATAGAAAAGACAAATCCCGTAAATCCAGGAACGATACCTAATACCCGGATTAACCCTGGTGAACTTGAAAAACCTATAGTTCGCAATAACTCTCCAAGATCCGCTTTGGTTTGAGGCTCTGGTAGAATTCTTGTACCAACAAAATATGTGATATATGCCCAGATATACCACCCAATAAGTGCTAAGATTGTTCCTATAAATATACTACCAAACCCTCCCTGTTTAATAGTTCCTATACCAGCTGCAACACTTGATAAAACAACAATCATTGTAGCCTGGCCCATAGCTTCTTTATCTGCTTCAACTTCTTCGTAAAGATTAATATCTAATTTTGCAGCTCTAATGACACGCTCTTTAAAATCGCTCACACATCCTCCTGACAAATATTATAATTTTTTTTGTCGAGAATTTAAAGGAGGCAAAAAGCCTCCTTTAAATTTTAATATTATCAGCTTCTTTCCCACCACTTCTTTATATTAAGATCTTCTGCAATCTGATTTGCACAGTTGTAGCCACACATCATTGATATACCTCCCATTGGATGTGTCGTCCCCCCTGTTAAATATAGCCTTTCAACATCTTCAATCTTATAATGGGATGCTCCATGCCATGGACGGTAGTAGAACATAACATCGAGAGTCGGATCTCCAAGAAGCATTGCTCCTTTCCTCATTGCTATTGTTCTTCTCTCTATATCAAGTGGGGTATATATAGCTTTCGAAATTATATTATCATCTGTCAGATTTGTACAATATTTTCTCAGATAATCTATCCATTCATTCAAGATCTCCTCCCTCTTATAATCCCACGTCTTTGGGTCTCCTTCTAAGTCATAGGTCGAGAATAACCACCAGAAAAATGCGGATTTTCCATCTGGAACCTGAGATTTATCCCAGAGACATGCCTCACATAGAAATCCACCAGGATATTTGGGCAATCTTTTTTGCATTGCATCCATATATATTTCATCAAGCTCCTTCTGAGTATCTACACCAAATGCCATTGTCCAGCATCTATCTACATCTGGATCCCATTTTGCTGCTTTCCATTTCAACTGTTCATTTAAATCTATATGTGGAGTTGCAACAGCTACCTGATCCCATTTAAAGTTTTCTGCGCCAACAATATTTTCAGGGCTTAAATATTCTCTACCAACAAGCTCCAATGCTGTCTGTTGAGCACCAGCAGCAGATATAATACCCTCCTTTGCCATAACCTTTGTTCCATCATCACATTCAACGCCAACAGCTCTCTTATCCTTTATTATTATTTTTATAACCTTTTTCCCTGTTACAACTGTTCCTCCAAAAGCCTCAAGACGATTTGCTAAAGCAATTGCTAATGTTCTCGAGCCTCCAGGAGCTATACCCCAGGGATGGACATGACTCGATGCCCATATAGTTGGCATCATAAAGCCTGTACCCGAAAGGAATGGAACTATACCACCCTGAACTGCTAACCACTGGACAAACGTCTTTACTTTCTCATTTTTAAATATATCACTTGCTATATCATCACTTGCAGCAAGTATCATCCTTACAAGCTCTCTCCCCTCCCAGGTAGTCTCAAGAGGTGTAAACATAGCTGAATAGGGTCCAGGTCTGCTGCACATAACCCCAACAAGCATATTTACAGCTCCCTTAAACTTCTCAAAGGACTTTTTATAATTCTCTGCATCCTCTTCGCTTATCTTCGCTATACTCTCACATGTTTTATCAACATCCTGATATAATATTATTGCTGTTTCATCACTGAATACACATCCATATTGAGGTTCTTTTGGACCAGGCAATATATATTTACACCCGTATTTTTCAATTTCAAGATCTTTCGGACCTGGTCCCAAATGTAACCATCCATGCATCTGAGAATGGGTATTATGCCTGAATCCGGGAACTCCGGTTAAATATTCTGTCATTGCACCACCACCAATAAGCTCTCTGTTTTCAATACATACAACACTCTTACCAGCAGTTGCAATATAGTTTGCTGCTGTTAAGGAATTATGTCCAGCACCAATAACCACAAAATCATATTCATCTTTAAGTGGGGAACCCCAATGTCTCTTGTCATCATCTTTTATAGTTTTTACATCAAACTTAACATCATCATATTTGGGATTCCTATAGAATGGAACATCCGGAACCCTTTCATTCGCTTCTCTCCATGGAATCTCTCTTGCCATAATTAACCTCCCTTTATAGATTTTTCTGATATTACTTCTATATTAAAACTCCTTAATATTGCAGCTGTTACTCCTATTCCAGGAACCAATCTACCTTTACAACAGATAAAATTCCTACCGCATGACGGACTCACCTCCTTTAAAATGGCCTTCTTAATATTAAGTAGATTCACAATCTTTAAAACCTCATTTGCACCCTTTATAAAATTTTCTGTGAGATCATACCCTGATGAATCAATAACCATTGCTCTTCCTTTAAGTACATCAAAGCCGTTACCTCCAACTATCTCTGCTCTATTCCTTGGAGTTGGAAGTCCTCCAAGCTGTTCAGGACATATTGGTATATAAATACCTCCCCTTAAAAACTTTATTATACTTTCATCCAGCTTGCTATTACCATCATACCTTGAATCAATTCCTACAAGGCATGAACTAACCATAATCATATTCTATATTTTAATTGGTGGATTTGCAATAGAAAAATCTTCTATTTTTTTACCATTTTTTATTAACACCTTCCGGCCTTCAACTAAAAGTCTCCCTTCTGAGAATAGCTGAATAGCCTGTGGATATATCTTATGTTCCTCTTTTAGTATTCTCTCAGATAGAGTATCCTCTGTATCATCGTCATATACCGGTACAATAGCCTGAATTATTACAGGGCCGGTATCACATCCCTCATCAACAAAGTGGACTGTACATCCAGAAAATTTCACCCCATAAAGAAGAGCCTTTTTTTGAGCATTAAGACCCGGGAATGATGGCAAAAGAGCAGGATGTATATTCATTATCCTATTCTTAAATCTCTTAACGAAATCTGGAGAAAGAAGTCTCATAAAACCCGCAAGTATTATAAGATCTACTGAATAATCTTCTATTATCCTGACCATTCTCTTTTCAAATTCCTCTATATCCTTTTCAGGTAATATCTCAACAGGGATTGAACACCTTTTTGCTCTCTCAATAGCATATGCTTCTTTATTATTACTTATAACAACTTTTATCTCGGCATCAAGCCTACCTTCTTTAACAGCATCTATAATTGCTTGGAGATTTGTTCCTCTACCTGATACTAAAACTGCTAATTTTATCATATAAGTTTAATAGGGCTTCTATTCTCCTTTCTATAGACAATTTCACCTATTAAATAGGCCTCATTCTTAAACTCTCTTACAATACTATTAACATCCCCCTCTGAAGCAATAATTATCATTCCTATTCCATTATTAAATGTCCTAAACATTTCTTCATCAGGTATATTCCCTTTATCTTTTAAAAATTTAAATATTGGTGGGAGGTCCCAACTATCTTTATATATAATAACTTGGTACTCTCCTGGAATTACTCTTGGAATATTATCAATAAATCCACCACCTGTTATATGTGCAATACCTTTTATTTTAAATCTATCTATTAAATTATGAACTATATCCACATATATTCTCGTGGGTTTTAATAACTCCTCTCCTAATGGTTTATCAATACCATCTATTTTATTATCCAATCTTAATCCAAGTTTATCAAATATTATTTTCCTGACAAGAGAGTATCCATTGCTGTGAAGTCCGCTTGATCTAATCCCTATTATCTTATCCCCAGCTTTTATTTTTGATCCATCTATCATTTTATTCCTATCTACTATCCCAACTACAAACCCTGCAAGGTCATATTCCCCATCTTTATAGAAAGATGGCATCTCTGCAGTTTCTCCACCTATTAATGAACATCTGGCTTCAATGCATCCCTTTGAGATCCCCTTTAATATATCTTTCCCTTTATCTAAATTTAACTTGCTGGTAGAGAGATAATCGAGGAAAAAAAGTGGCTTCGCCCCACACGTGATAATATCATTTACACACATAGCAACAAGGTCTATACCTATAGTATCATGTTTATTCATCATAAATGCTATCTTTAGTTTTGTTCCAACACCATCAGTAGAAGAAACAAGTATTGGATTAGTATATTTTGAAATATCAAGAGAAAAAAATCCAGCAAATCCACCTATATCTATCAATACTTCAGGTTTAAAGGTAGACCTTATTAATGGCTTTATAATATCTACAAACCTATTCGATAAATCTAAATCAACACCTGAATCTTTATATTCCATTTATTTAATATAATATTCTTCAATATGTAATCTATCATCAACTTTTATTATTATATCTTTATTAATATTTTTTTCTAAATCCTCTATACTATCCTTCTCCTCATAGAATAGCATATCTGCAATGTCAGGATGGATAGTAACAGAAATCTTATTATCAATATTCCTTAACGCCTCTCTTCTAATAGCCTGAAATATCTCATAACATATAGTTTTTTTTGACTTCAGATAACCTTTACCATCACAGTAAAAACATGGCTCCATTATCATCCCTTTTAAGCTTTCTCTGTTCCTCTTCCTCGTCATTTCAACTATACCCAATTCTGATATACTTACAATTGTAGTCTTTTGTCTATCTTTTTTAAGAGCCTCCTCTAATGCTTTATAGACCTTCTCTTTATTCTCCTCCTTTTCCATATCTATAAAGTCTATAATAATTATCCCTCCAAGATTTCTTAATCTTAATTGATATGCAATTTCCTTAACAGCCTCCAAATTTGTCTTTAATATGGTATCTTCGAAGTTTCTTTTACCAACATACCTCCCTGTATTTACATCAATAGCTACAAGAGCTTCTGTTTGATCAATTACAATATATCCACCCGATTTCAACCAGACTTTATTTTTAAGAGCATTATCTATCTCTGTCTCTATCCCATATTTATAAAATATAGGTATATCTTCCTTATACAATTCGATATCATAATTTACATTGGGAATAAATTTCTCAAAGAAGTTTATAATATCATTATATTCTTTCTCAGAATCAATAATTATTTTATCTACCTCTATATCTCTAATAACCCTAAATATAAGGCTAAGATCTTCATGTACAAGATAAGGAGCGGATACAGTATTCTTCTTCTTTAATATGTTCTCCCAAAGTTTTATCAGAAAATCCATATCAGCGATGAAATCATCCTCATCTTTACCTTCAGCAGTGGTTCTGGCAATAATTCCCATATTTTGGGGTTTTATAGATAACATAATATCTCTCAGCCTATTCCTCTCCCCATTATTACTTATTCTTCTCGATACTCCAACTCTATTGTTCATAGGCATAAGCACAAGATAATGCCCTGGAAGAGTGATATTTGATGTAACCCTTGGCCCTTTTCCATACATTGGTTCTTTAAATATCTGGATCAATATCTCTTCACCTTCTTTTAATAGATCCTCTATACTCTGCACTTCATTAACTGCCCTATCATACTCATAATCCATATCCTCAAATATATAATCTTCATATATATCTGAAACATGTAAAAACGCTGATCTCTCAAAGCCTATATCCACAAAGGCTGATTGCATCCCCGGGAGTATTCTTACAACTTTACCCTTATATATATTACCTACTATACTCCTATCACTCCTTCTCTCGATAAATATTTCGGTGAGAATACCGTTTTCAAGAAGAGCAACTCTTGTCTCTTTTAATGTCACATTTATTATAAGCTCATTTACCATAAAATATTGTACCCATCTTTAATATATTATATGATTGAGGTTCTAATCCTAATTCTTTTAGTATGTGAATAGGACTTATCCAGCCATTCTTTGAAACTTTAATTGTCATATATAAAGATCCACCACTAATATATATATCTTCTAATAAATTTTTAATATCCATAGGCTTATCACCTTTATATATTATATAAATCCTTTTAATATCATTTAAAATTGATTCTATATCCTTCTCTTTTATAGATACTTTATATAAAAATTTTGATATGGACTCAGTTAAAGACTTTGATCTTAGAGAGACCTCTCTACCTTCAAGAATCTCCAGGCCATGTGGAAGTTCTTTATTTAAATTCCTTATTAATTCACCTATCTTTATAGAACCATATATTTCAAGTTCCACATATTCTGATATACTCTCTATACCTACAGGTAGAGGTGGCCCAAACATAATCCTTGGAAGGGGATGAAATCCCTGCGAGAATCTTATAGGTACCTGAGCTCTTCTAACAGCTCTATGCATCAGATTTAGCAATTCAAGATGACTAATATATCTCATGAGGTCAAGCTTTGAAAATTTTAACTGGATCCTCCTTTTTACATTACTATTTCTATATCCTCTTTTTACACCTGTTATTCCACATTCATTTTCCGATATTATATTTTTAAGATTATAACCATCACATACACCACAATCAAGACAATTATTAAATCTACAATCAGGAGTGCTTTCCCCTTCTAAGGCTTTTTTATCCTCTGAGATAAGAAAATCCTTTTTTACCAGAGGATTTATATGATCCCAGGGGAATGCTTCGCCATACTCCCTATTTCTAATATAAAATTTCATCTCTATTCCACTTTCTTCAAAAGCTTTAACCCATAAATCTCTATTTAAATATTCCCTCCATCCATCAAAATGACACCCTGATTTAAATGCTTTTAATAAAACAGTTGATAACCTTCTGTCTCCTCTTGCGAATACTCCCTCGAGCAAAGAAGAAAATGGATCTTGCCACTTTATATCTATATTTGTCTTACTTAAACCCCTCTTTATATACCTAATTTTTTTATATATATCATCAATTTCAATCTGTTCTCTCCATTGAAACGGAGTATGAGCCTTCGGTACAAAGGCGGTAATATGTAAGTTTATATTGATTTTTTGCCGAGCAGCCTTTAATATCTTTTTGGAGATATCAATTATACCATTAATATCATCCATGTCCTCGGTTGGTAGACCTATCATAAAATAGAGCTTAATGGATCTCCAGCCCCACTTAGCTATATTAGAAACCCTTTTAAGAAGATCATCTTCATTATATTTTTTATTTATAACCCTTCTCAATCTTTCACTCCCCGCTTCAACAGCCAATGTAAAACCTGTTTTCCTTACTCTTAATATATCTAATAATATCTCATTATCTACCGCATCCACTTTTAGTGAAGGAAGTGAGAGCGCAATCTTTTTATCTGAATATCTATTCATAACATTTTTTATAAGTTCTTTTATACATCTATAATCTCCACTACTCAATGAGAGGAGAGAAATCTCTTCGTAACCTGAATTTTTAAGAGAAACATCTATTATATCAATTAAATTCTTAATGGATCTCTCTCTTAATGGACGATATATAAATCCAGCTTGACAGAATCTACAACCAGTTGTACATCCTCGCGCTATCTCTATATTTAGCCTATCATGTATTATGTTTGTGTAAGGAATTATAGGGGATATAGGATAGGGAATACTATTCAAGTTCTTAACAACTCGTTTCGATATCTTTTTATTTGGGGTTATGCTCCTTATTCTTCCATATTTATCATAATCGGGATTAAATAATATTGGGACATATACCCCCTCTAATTCCGACAATTTTTCAAGAAGCTTCTTCTTATTTCTGCTTTTCTTTCTTTTCCATTCTATAATTATATCTGAAATTTCAATGATTATCTCCTCTCCATCACCTATTACAAATAAGTCAAAAAAATCTGCCAGTGGTTCAGGATTAAAGGCGCATGGACCGCCACCTATTATAAGTGGAAAGTTACTATCTCTATCTTTAGAACATAATGGAATTCCTGATAGATCTAATATATTTAATATATTTGTATAGGACAGCTCATACTGGAGGGTGAAACCCACTATATCAAACTCTTTAAGAGGAATAGATGATTCAATAGATTTAAGTAGGATATTATTACTCCTCAATATACTTTCTAAATCAACCCACGGAGCATACACCCTCTCTGCTGCAATATCTTCTCTACTATTTAAGATATGATATAGAATATGAATCCCAAGATGGGACATACCAACTTCATATACATCTGGGAATACAAGGGCTATCTTTAAAGCTACTTTATTTAGATCCTTTCTTATAGAATTTATCTCATTACCTATATATCTACTTGGTTTATTAATAAGAGATAGATCCATTAATCTTTACGAAATAATAAGCTTTTTATTCTTATAAACTGTGGAGTATTTGTAATAAAATCTTCTTCATTTATATGCATATTTTCTATTTCTCTTTTAATCCTCTCTATTCTTTCATCTGTTACAGGATGAGTTGATAATATTTTTGTCAATATATTAGGTTTTTCTTTATGTATTTTTTTTAGCTTATAAAAAAAGGTTATCATACTATATGGATTATATCCAGCCTTCATCATATATTTAAGTCCTAAATCATCAGCCTCTTTCTCCTGAGACCTGTTATAATGGAGTACCCCAAGGGTGGCTGTAATATTAGCCAATTGTGCCTGAGTTCCTGTAATTCTCACTCCCAAAACATTAAATAGTATAGATGCAAAAATATTTATCCCCTTCTGCATCGATAGCAACTCGGTAGCATGTCTTGATGCTATATGACCTATCTCATGTCCTATAACACCTGCAAGTTCTGATTCATTCTCTGTTGCATCTATCAATCCTGTAAATACATACACATATCCACCAGGGAGTGAAAATGCATTTATCTCCTCATCTTCGATAACTCCAAAATGATAAGCAATTTTAAGATCTGAATGGGATGCAAGCCTATTACCTAAATAATTTATATAGTCCCTGACCATAGGGATGTTTACCACCTTCATTTCCTTTTCCACCTCTTTAGAGGCCTGCTTCCCGAGTTTTATCTCCTGGGATATAGAGATTATATTAAATTGTCCCTTATTTATCCCGGTGGTAGCACATGATGTAAGAAATATTATTGAGAATAAAAATATTATTATTCTCTTCACCTATTCCTCTCAATATATTTTATACTCCCTCTATATATTGCTATAGACTTCCCCCATCCGGTAGATATATTAAACTCCCTCTCTTTTATTGAACCGGTTAACACATCACCATTTTTTAAAGTAAGCTTTGCTTTATCAGCATCTATATCTATCCTTTTAACATCTTCAATACCTATATCTATAGTTCCATATTCAGCTTCAAACTTTATCTCCTTATTTAATATTCTACCATAAAGAATATCACCATTTATAAGTGAAATTACACTACTCTTTCTATGTTTTATTTCTAATCTTTTTTTAAATAGTATATTCTTTATTTTCTCCTTTCTTAAATAATTTATTTCGTCCTCAACCTTAAGCTTTATAATCTTATCCAATATAATTCCTTTAAGGTGTCCCATATCAATAAGGTTTATACTATCTATTAGTTCATCAAAGTATAGGGAAGATATATAATTTACTGGGATAGATAACTTCGTATATTTAGATACGAAAGAAAAACTCTTATTAATAAGCCTACCTTTTAGTTCTTTACCATCCCTTAGCTTTAATATATCTTCTCTCCGACCTCTTCCTTTAATAGCTGTAAATATTTCATCAGGTATGTCCATAGTCCATATATCCCAATTCTTCTCCTTAAGAGATTGAAAAATTATACGCTTTCCATTTGGTGAAAATCTTGGATTCCTTGATGGAGAATCTATATCTATTTTAGAAGGATTTTCTCCCTCTGGTCCTGCTATCCATATCGATGAGGTCTTAGGCTCTTCAATATGATATACAATCATTGATCCATTCAGGGAAAATGATGGAAACATTTCGTCCTTAGGGGATGAAATTATTTTTCTTTTATTCTCTCCATCTATATTCATTATATATATATCGAAATTTCCTCCTTCATCAGAGCTGAATATTATATCTCTGCCTTCGGGATGAAATGATGGTGATATTTCATTATAGGTAGTATTTGTTAGCCTCTTCTTCTTTGAACCATCAATATTAATCATATATATATCATAGTTACTCCCTTCAATAGGGAGAAAAGAATATATTATTCTTTTACCATCTGGAGAAAAGGACGGGTCTAAATATATACCATCCTCATCTGTTATTCTTGATCTATGGGAGCCATCAATATTCATTATCCATAATCCCTTCCTCTTTCCCTCTTCCGATATAAATAAAATCTTCTTACCATCTGGTGAAAATACAGGGCTATAGCTGTCATAATCTCCATTTGTCAAAGCAGTTGGATTTGAACCATCAGAATCTGCAATCCAGATCTGTCTATATGGATATTTCTGCTCTCCCCCTTTAGAATGGAATGCTATCTTTGTTCCATCCGGTGAGAAGGATGCTCTTGCATCAACCTCAGGGTCATTAGTAAGCTGCTTTAAATATCCAAGATCTATTAGGGGCTTGGTACTTATCTTCTTTTTATGGATTCTCTTTAACTCTTTTTGGGGTAACCTTTTTTCAGCTTTTGGAATACATCCTAACAAAAAGAAAAATAAGAATATAACTATAAGACTCTTATAATGTAAACTCCTCTTTATACCCAAATTCTCTTTCATTATCTATAAATCTTATCCAGTTTGGAATTATTTTATAAAATCTTGTCTTTAATGCCCTTTCCTTTACCCCCTTGAATAGATCTACAGGGGATTTAAAAAATCCTTCAACGTATGGGAATTTATATATATATATTTTAAAAGCCTTTGCATTCTCCAAAGGAGACTTTACCATAACAGCTTCTCCTTCAAGCTGAATTCCCCTTATCTTCCTCCAGTCTCTATAATCTTCATTTATTGTTACAGAAACAGATGAATTACGGGCTATATTTCTGCTATGTCTGCTTTCGGGGTCCGACAGGAAATATAAAGTAAATTCATCATTCACATAGAATAAAGCTGCAGATTGAGCCGATCCCTCTCCAATTGTTGAAATAGTCATTGTATTATGAGTCGCCATATATTTCAGCACACTATCTCTTACATCCATTATCTACTCCTTGATTTAAGGATAAGATAGCCTATAATTGATGATATTATAAATATTATGCTCATTGTCTGGGCCGCTGAGATTAATCCGAATATCATCAACTTATCCCCTCTAAAAATTTCAACAAAGAATCTAACTATTCCATAGGACAATAGATATAATAAGAAAAGTCCACCATCAAGATTAATCCTTTTCCTAAACCTCCATATAATAATAAATACTATCATATCTAAGAGAAATTCATATATCTGTGTAGGATGTAAGTATATATTAAGGGGAGCCATTGCCTCTATGTTTGTGAATTTTATACCCCATGGGAGAGAGGTTGGAACTCCATAACAACATCCAGCGGAGAGACATCCTATTCTCCCAATCCCTTGACCTAATATCAATGATGGTGTTAAGGTATCTGCAAATTTTAAAAAGGATATATTTCTCTTTTTACAGAATATAACAGCAGTTATAAACCCACCTATAACTCCTCCATGGATCGCTAATCCACCTTTCCATACAGCTATAATATCAAAAGGATTTTTAAGATATGTATTCGGGTCAGAAAAAAGAACATAGTATATTCTTGCCCCTATTATTCCAAATATTATTCCGTAGAATAAAAAATCATTTATATCAGAATCTCTTATCCCCTTTCTTCTTCCTTCTTTCATAGCTATAATTGTACCTAATATGATCCCTATGGCTATCATCACTCCATAGGTTCTTATCTCCAACTTCCAGAGTTTAAATAGTATTGGATGCATAATTAAATATTATTTAGATATGGAAATATGCTGTTCATATACCCTGATAATGCAGAAAAATAATCTGTATATATAAGTATACCTATAAATATTAAAAATATCCCGCTTAATATAGGAATATATCTCATATATCCTTTAAATTTATCAAAATATACTATAAATCTATTTATTCCAACTGCCGTTAAGAAGAATGGCAACCCTAATCCTAATGAGTAGGCAGAAAGGAGGAATATTCCAGACCAAATACTTTTTGAAGTACCAGCAAGGAAGATAATAGCTCCTAATATTGGCCCGATACAGGGGGTCCACCCAGCTGCAAATCCAATACCTACAAGTAATGAACCAACATATCCCTTAGGGTTGTCTCTTATATATACCCTTCTTTCTCTTTCAAGAAATTTAATATTGATTATTCCTGTCATATGGATACCGATAATAATTATTATTATTCCCCCAATTCTTCTTATTACTTCCTGATTTTCCATTAAGAATTTCCCAATAAACGTTGCTGATGCCCCCAATCCTATAAATATTATAGAAAAACCAAGAACAAATAGAGCAGAATGAACAATAAGAGCTCTTCTCACTCCTCTTATAGAAGATAACTCTTCAAAAGATATACCAGTAATGAAGGATATATATGAAGGAATCAGTGGCAAAACACAAGGGGATATAAATGATATAACACCTGCAGAAAAAGCAGTAATAATAGAAACATTATCTATCAAATTAAAAACCTTTAATTATGTATCTAATTAATTCTACAGCGTTAGGATTAAGCCAGTCTCTTGCCCCTACAATCTTCCCTATAAACTCACCATTTCTGTTTATAATAAACGTTGTGGGTATACCCTTAACTCCATATCTATTAGCAATCTTACCATCTTTATCTAAAAGTACAGGAAATGTTATACCAAACTCTTTAATAAAGTTGCTTAGTCTTCTTATTCTGTTATTGTCAACAGATATCCCTAATATAATAAAATTTCTATCCTTAAATTTCTTATATAGATTCTCCATAGATGGCATTTCGACTCTACATGGAGAACACCATGTTGCCCAGAAATTCAACATTATAACCCTACCCCTAAAATCTTTAAGACTCATCCTCTTCCCATCTATATTCGGCAGTGTAAAATTAATAGCTTCTCCTTTAACTCCGTTCATCCCAATATTCGACATATAGTAATTTAATCCTTCGGAAGCAATAGAAGGAAATGCCCGGAAAATAAATAACAAAATAAGTATTAAATATTTATTTAATAATCTTAAACTCATCTTTTACTGTTTTTATTCTAAACTATTTCTTATTATAAGTCAAGATAACACGTTCTCCCAAATTCCGAAATAGGAAGGTCAAACAAGCCAAAAAGTTAGGGCCCTCC
>CAZCTP010000061.1:0-17529 GCA_964501575.1 uncultured Thermodesulfobacteriota bacterium | reverse complement strand
CCACTTTGGGAGGATGAATGATACTGCCGCTTCATATAACAGCGGGTATGCGTTTCCTACTCCTCCAAATCCTCACTGGCTTCGCAACAAATATGGAAGGAAAGGATATGGAACTTTCAGAGATTAATAATTATTATGAAGAGCCTTTATATCTCTAAATGGTGGAGTTAAAGGGAGAGCAAATATTGACTCTGGATTTACACTCTTTCCTTGAACTTTGATACTAAGATGCAGATGTGGTCCTGTAACACGACCTGTGGAACCAGCAAATCCTATTATATCTCTTTTCCTTACACTTTGTCCTACTTTAACCATAAATTTAGAGAGATGCATATAGATTGAATATATTCCTGCTCCATGATTAATAATGAGGGTGTTCCCTCCATAAAAAAGTTCATCTGCAAGAACTACAATACCAGAGTTAATAGCCCTGATAGGTTTTCCTAAAGAAGCTCTGTAATCTATTCCCCTATGAATACTCTTTTTTTTCTTGTTTATTATTCTTACAACCCCAAACTGTGTGGATATGGATGTATTCAATGGGGGAATAAATTTCCCTTCCCAGAGTGGTTTAGTAACCTTATTCCAAAGGGAGAGTAGCTTGATATTTTCCTTTTTAACTCTAACCTCATTTTCGGGAGATAGAAATACTTTGTTGGGTTGTAAGGTAAGTTTTTGGAGTGGGAACCTCTTCTCATGAACCTCAACAATATATTTATTAGAGCTGGTCCCAGTAGAGATAAATAGTTGATATTTCCCAGGTTTTAAATTCACTCTAATAGAGCTAATAGCATAATAGAGTCCATTAGATACCTGATAGAAGTATAGTGGACTACTATCAAAGACTCCAGAAGGGAACTCTGGAGCCTTTACTTCCACAAGAAATGCATCTCCAGGAAATAGAGTTTCTGGTATAAATTTAACATTTATATCAGAGGCTAACCCGATAGATAGAGGAAAAGGAAGAAGTAAAGGAGTAAATATTAATATGTAAAAGAATAAATTTCTTAATCTTGAAAACATCTTCTATTTATTACTATACATCTAAATGATATTCAATGGAAATGATCCAGAGATATAATTATTTCAATATTCTCCCTGTTTTCCTACTCCATAAAAGGAGATCGAGCTCATCCATATCTATACCTATATTCTCAGAGAATTCTTTCATTTTTTCTTCTATAGCTAAGTATCTTTTTTTATTAGTAGGCTTAATTATGTTATCTATAAAACCAAACTCATGTAGAGAGGTTAATATATGCTTATCAAGTATTGCATAGCCTTTGAATCCTATATTTCTTAAAAAATGACTTGCTTCCTTATACCCTATTCCCTTTATATGTCTATTACTCGCAAAGAAATCTCTCCTCTCATGATGATCATTTAATGAATCTATCCTATTTTTAAGAGAGAAATCTAACTCATTTTTTATATATTCCCTTGTTTGAACAATATATTCAGCTCTCTTCTTGTAGAATCTATATACTCCATGTAATTTATTCTCAATCTCTTTAACATTTCCTTCTATTACTATATCTTTTATTTTTTCAATAGCATTTATTCCCATTTGAGCAGATGTATTAGCTGTCAATATACAGAAGCATAGCTCCATAAATATATCGGTATCATCTCCATATATATAAAGATTTTTAAATTCATTTAATCTCTTTTTAATCTCATCTTTCTTAAGTTCATAATATTTTTTAAAATCACTAAATATATCTTGAGGGGCATAGCTCATTTATCTTACACTCTCCATGCAGTGGATTCTTTGCAAAACATACATTTCTTCCGTGGGCCATTAATAAAAGAGAAAATCTTGTCCATTCTTCCTTTGGTACTATCTTCATAAGGTCAAGTTCTATCTTATCAGGATCATTTTCCTCACTTAGACCAAGTCTTACTGAAAGCCTCTTAACATGTGTATCAACTATTATACCTGGTATATTAAATGCATTACCAAGCACCATATTTGCCGTTTTTCTTCCTACGCCTGGCAATTTAACAAGAATATCAATATTAGTTGGTATATTTCCGTTATATTTTGATGCTAATATAGAGCAACACTCTTTTATATTCTTTGCCTTATTTTTATAAAATCCTGTAGTTTTTATGTCTTCCTCAAGTTCCTTAAGTTCAACCTCTGCATAATCCTCTACACTCCTATACTTCTTAAATAAAGATTTTGTAACCTTATTAACCCTTTCATCTGTACATTGAGCAGAGAGTATAGTGGCTATTAAAAGCTCCAATGGATTTGTAAAGTCAAGGAAACATTTAACATCGGGGTACTCCTTCTTTAAAATATCTATTATTGCATTAAGCCTATCATTCATTCTACTGCCATCTGTCAAAGGTTCTATATTGGATAGCTTCTGAAATATGAGGAATTTTTATATTTTCTGACTCATCAAGATCAGCTATTGTTCTGGCTACTTTAAGGATCCTGGTATATGCCCTCGCACTTAATCCCAATTTATCTACCACATTTTCTAACAATCTTGAAGATTCATTGTCTATCTGGCAGAACTTCTTAATATATCTACTTCCCATTTGAGCATTACAATATATCTTCGTCTTATTAAATCTTCTGTACTGTATTTTTCTTGCTTTTTTAACCCTCTCCCTTATATACTTAGACTCCTCTCCTATTCTTTCTTGTGAAAGCTCTTTATATCTTAGAGATGGGACCTCTATGTGTATGTCAATTCTATCTAATAGTGGCCCTGAGATCTTAGATATATACCTATGAATTTGGCCTGAAGAGCACATACACTGATGATAAGGATCTCCGTAAAAGCCACAGGGGCATGGATTCATAGCTGCTACAAGCATGATTTGAGCTGGATATGTCAAGGAAATCATTGCTCTTGATATAGTAACTTTGCCATCTTCTAATGGCTGTCTTAAAACCTCAAGGACATTTTTCTTAAACTCGGGTAGCTCATCTAAAAAGAGAACACCATTATGAGAGAGACTGACTTCACCGGGTTTTGGAATTGTTCCTCCACCTATTAGTCCAGCATCGGATATTGTATGATGTGGTGCTCTAAAGGGTCTCTGTGTTATAAGAGGACAATCTAACAATCCAGCTACACTATAAATCTTACTCGTCTCCAATGTTTCTTCGAAACTCATTTCAGGTAGAATTGTTGGTATTCTTCTTGCTAACATGGTCTTCCCCGATCCCGGAGGCCCTATCATAAGGATATTATGTCCCCCACTCGCAGCTACCTCAATAGCCCTTTTAGCATGTTCCTGACCCTTTACATCACTAAAATCCTCTGAAGGCCTGGAATATTTACTCAATATCTTATTAAAATCCGTTAACACAGGTTTTATATAAGTATCACCATTTAAGAAATTTACCACTTGAAGAAGATTTTCTACAGGTATAACTTCTATACCCTTTACTACTCCACTTTCGTATGAATTTTCTCTTGGTATAATTAGTCCCTTAATGCCTTCCCTTCTTGCTGCAATTGCTATAGGTAATGCTCCTTTTATAGATTTTACTCTTCCATCTAAAGAGAGTTCTCCAACAATAATATAATCTTTTATCTTATCCACTTTTATAATATCTGTAGCTACTAATATACCTATAGCTATTGGTAGATCTAAAGCAGTTCCCTCTTTTTTGATATCTGCTGGGGCTAAATTAACTGTTATTTTTCTATTGGGGAAATCAAATCCAGAATTTTTTATAGCTGATTTTACTCTCTCTTTACTTTCCTTAACAGTAATCTCTGGAAGACCTACTGTAGAAAATTGTGGAAGTCCTCCTGAAATATCTATCTCTACTTCTACAAGGTATGCATCAATTCCGAGTATAGTACTACTGCAAACTTTTGACAACATTCCTAATATTAATATTCATCTTCATTAATGTCCTGATAGGAAAGGTCTTTATAAGCGCCTCTTCTTTCCGACTCCATCTCAATCTCTTTCTCTTTTTCAATATTAGATTTACATTTAACACATAACTGAGTGAAGGGCATTATCCTTAACCTTCCATTAGAAATTTTATCCCCGCACTCAATACATATACCATAGACTCCCTGTTTAATCTTTTCCAAGGCATTATCTATCTCTAAGAGTTTTTCACGATCTCTATCATGTAAAAGAAGAGAGAGCTCTTTATCCCTTTCAATGGCAGCAAGGTCATAAAGATCTCCTATCTCATCGGATTCATAAGAATATTTTCTTTTCTTAATGTTTTCATATATTTCCTCTATGATCTTTTTTCTCATACTAAGGAGCATTTCTTTAATAGACTCTTTTTCTTGCTCTTCCATACTATGCTCCTCCTCTCTCAAAAATTTAAGTTTTCTAATTATAAAATTTAAAAAATGGTTTGTCAAGGATTTCAAAAGAAAGGTTTGGAAATGTTCAGGCAGATGGTGGTACAGTTAAGTTAGTAAAGATTAAGGTAATGAGTGAGGGAAGCATTGCCCGAGGGAGGGCAATGCTTCAAAGACTTGTAAAAGATAACTCTGGGATTAAAATAATCTCATGGAGAGAAAATTATGAACTATCAAATGATAGCAAATAATAAATTAAAAGACAAATCTATATATAGGTATATATAGATTCTTCAGATTATACTGAAGAAGAGCTTAAAATATAGACTAAAAAGGTCAAAAAATGGAATAAAGAGATACATATGCTATTTTGAAACGATTATTCTGTTTATACTCCTAAGAATGCTTTGAGACTTAATCAGAATCTGGAATCAATTTTATAAATGGTGGACGGTAGGGGATTTGAACCCCCGACCCCTCCCGTGCGAGGGGAGTGCTCTCCCACTGAGCTAACCGCCCTTTCATTCTACCTTCTTTATTTTTCCTCCTTCAATTTTTAGTATGAACGGTTCTCTCTCCATATCTCCATATGTATTTGATGATATAAATCCAGTAATACCTGGATAATTTCTTATTCTTGATAGTTCTTTCCTAAGTTCTTTCCTTGTTTCAATAATATTATTTTCTAATATATTTATTATAATTTCCATACTATCATATGCTTGAGCTTCAATTATCCCTGCCTCTTCTCCATAGGTAGATAAATATTCTTCTAGAAATTTTTTGGTTTTTTGGTCCTCTTTATATAGCCCGTCAACAAATATAGTTCCCTCTACATTCTTTCCCACTAATTTAATAAGGTTTTTTGAATCCCACCCAACATATCCTAAGAGTTGAATCTCATCCAAACCATAAAATCTCATTTGTGGAACAATAATAGCTATTCTATTATAATAATCTGGAATAAATATAGAGTCAAATTTAGGCTTAAAGGCTTTAAGAGTATTTATTTCTTCCTTGAAATCTGTATGTTCTTGAGTATAGCTCAAAACATAAATGACATTTCCTCCGAATTCTATTACAGTATTAGAAAATAGTTTCATGATTGTTTCACCATAAGGATTATCAGGATAGAGTATCACAAATCTCTCTAATCCAATCTTATCTATTGAGTATTTAACCAATTTCTTAATTAAAATAGAGTTTGTTAAACAATTACGAAATGTATATTCTCTTCTATTTCTTATATTTTCTTTTTGAGAAAGAACTATTATGGGTATTCTTCTTTTTTCAGCCTCTTTTACAGTTAGTTCTACTGTGGAACTTAATAATCCACCTATTATTCCTATTACCCTTTTATTTTTTGATAGTTCATCTACATATAATGCAGCTAAATCTGGGTTGCCTTTGGAATCTTTTACAATTAATTCAATAGTATATCCTTCTCTTTTAAAAATTTTAGCAGATAATAATATGGAATTAAGAACCCTTTTGCCAAAGATAGAATATTTACCCGTTAATGGAAGAATACAACCTATAGCCCTTACATTTGTTAAATCTTCTGTTTCATTAGAAAAATTATCTTTTAAGATTGAAGAGCTACTACCTTTTATGTAGTATATAGGATAACAACCTATTATGAAAAAGGTGAGAATAATAAAGATTTTTTTCATCTGTTTATGTTTAATTTCCTATTAAATTATCTATAATAAGGTCTCGGTTAATTTGTGAAAGGCATAAAATTAACTCATATACTTCTTAAATAGATCTTACAATAAGGTTTCATTAAACCGGTTAGGCGATAGTTTCAACGGTTATCTCATTTACAATCTCCCTTAGTGTTCTAACAAACTACTTAAAACTTTTGAAGTGTATTCCACAAGAGGGATAACTTTAGAATAGTTCATCCTTATTGGACCTACAACTCCAAGTGCACCTAATATATTATTCCCCTTGCTATAAGTGGAGGTTATAATACTACATCCTTTGATTTCTTTAAATTCATTCTCAGAGCCTATAAATATTTGCACCCCTCTGCTTGTCATAGATTTATCTAATAGCTTCAATAGTACCTTTTTTTCTTCCAATGCTTTTAAAAATGATTTCATAGCAGCAGTATTGGAAAATTCAGGTTGATCAACTATGTTTGCTTGGCCTTCAATATATATTTCCTCATCTCTTTCTTCCCAAAGTACTTCTTCACTTAGATTAAGTGCTTCTATATATAACTTATTATAGCTATTTTTCACTCTTTTCATTTCTTTAGCAACTTTCCTTCTTATTTTTGCTAAGGTTAATCCTGACATAATTCTATTTAAATATTCATTTATTTTATTAAAATCTACATCATTTAAGTTCTTCCTTACCTCTATTATCCTACTATAAACATTTCCTGATTCTGAAATAAAGATGGCCAATACTCTTTCACTACTAAGTTTAACAAACTCAATATGAGTGAGAACTATATTTGAAAATTTAGGAGTTGTAACTATTCCTATATTTTTTGAGAATAATGAAAGTACTTTTGAAGTCTCTTTAAGAATAGAATTAATTTCAGGTGTCAATCTTTGATAATTCCTATTTATTCTTTCCTTATCACTCTTTGCAAGTCCTTTTATACGGAGTATAGAATCTACATAAAGCCTAAATCCTTTGTCAGTAGGTATCCTACCAGATGATGTATGTGTCTGTATAAGACATCCCATATCTTCCAAATCTGCCATAATATTCCTTATGGTAGCAGGACTTAAATCTTTTAAGTATAACTTCGAAATAGTCCTGGAACCAATAGGTTGAGCAGATTCTATGTATTCCCGGATTACTGCTTCTAAAACCTTTTTATTTCTTAAGGAAAGAGTCTCTTCCATTCTTTCCCCTTCTTAAAAAACTCTACTATTTTAGGATATAAATGAATTATTTATTTTTGTCAAGCTATTTCTTGGAGATTGCTGAAAATCTCTTAAATCCGCTAAAATGTCATGCTGAATTCATTTCAGCATCTAAGTATTTCAATGGGTTATGAGACCCTGAAATAATGCTGATATTCATCAGCACAGGATTCAGGGTGACAAAATCAGACTTTTTCAGAGCTCTCTCTTGCTGTGGGTTTTTTTGGAAATACCCAAGCACCTGTCTGCAGCAGGCAGGCAAGGTATCCCCTTGAAGAAGATAGGATGTATTTCTGATGAAGTATATAAAGGGATAGTGCCACTTATTTATTGCATTGGCTTAATCTCCTTTCTGTTTTTTATCCCTGAGGTTAATCCTATTATTTTTTTAGATTTTTTAATAATCTTTTATAAAGTAAGAATATTACACTACCTATTATTTATTCTTTGGCATTCTTCTGGAATTTTCTACAGTGTAGGTTCTCATTCCTTTTTTTTGATATTCTTAATAATTTCACTTGAAGAATAGAATATATTTTGATATTTAATAAGGAAGTTTTGAGCAACAAAAATATATTGACAATAGATGTAAATATTAGTATACTGTATACAGTATACTAATATTTCTGGAAGGGAGGGATTTGTTATGGAGATTAAATCTTTACCATTGATATTGAAGTCAAAGGATATATCCTCTATAGTTAATAAATCTCCAGATGATATTAATTATTTAGCAAGAAAAGGGGTTATTAAGGGTTTCAAAAGGGGGAAACAATGGAGATTTAAAAGAGAGGATGCTGAGATTTGGCTTAAAGAAACACTAAATCAATAATCAGGGAGGTCAATGTGAATATAATAGCATGTATAAAATATGTTCCAGATACTGAAACAAAGGTTAGGGTGAAACCAGGGGCGAGAGAGATTGAAAAAGAGGGAGTTAATTATGTGGTAAATCCGTATGATGAATTTGCTGTGGAAGAGGCTCTTAAAATAAAAGAGAAATTTGGAGAAGGAAGTGTTACTGTTATTAGCATGGGATATAAGAAGGCTGAAGAGGGGATAAGGACATGTCTTGCAATGGGAGCTGATAGAGGTATACATATAATTGAGGAAGATATTGAACATACAGATCCTTATACTATAGCGAAGTTGTTGTATAGAGTTATAAAAGACCTCGATTACAATATAATATTATGTGGAAGGCAAGCAATAGATGATGATTCTGCTCAGGTAGGTTCTATCTTAGCAGAATTTCTTAATATTCCCCAGGGAACTTTTATTAGGAAATTGTCAATATCTGATGATAAGAAGAGTGCTATTGTTGAAAGGGATATAGAGGGTGGGAGTATGAGGATAGAGGTTTCTCTTCCAGCTATATTCACAACCGATAAGGGTTTAAATGAACCGAGATATCCATCTCTCCCCGGTATTATGAAGGCTAAGAAGAAGGAGATAAAGGTTATGAATTACAATGAACTGGGACTAAGTGATGATGAGATTGGCGAGAAAGGTTCAAAGATAAGAATATTAGAAATGTTTTTACCTCCGGAGAGAAAGGCCGGGAAGATTATAGAGGGCGAAATTCCGGATGCATGTAAAGAGTTGGTTAAGCTACTAAGAGAGGAGGCAAAGGTAGTATAAAAACGATAGGGGAGGTATTAATTATGAAAACTATCTTAAGGATGCTGGTGGTATTTTTAGGAGTTTTAATTCTCCCTTTAGTTTCTCTATCTTTAGAAAAGCCAAAATGGCTTAAGGATTTTGAGGAATTTGCCCAGAAGCAGGGAGATGCTGAGCTTATAGAGAGAGCAAGGACCCTTTCAAGGGAAGATGCACTCTCTTTAGCAAAGGAATGGAAAGAATACCTTGGTTATGATGCTCCATCAATAGTTGAAAGTAGAGCCTCGAATTATCCTGATATAAAACCTGGAATAGTTATAAATGGGAAGACCTATTCTAAATATCCAAGTTTAAAGAAACTTCTTCCAGAGTATGTCTTAAGAAGATTGCCGGATGGATCATATGCTCAGTTTGGTAATATAATGGTAGTTCCTACCCTACATTATTATCCATATAGAGAATATATAGATGTTACTAAGAGAAACGAGGGTAAAGTGAAGATTGGTAAAAATAATGATATAGTCAACTGGGTTGCTGGATACCCTTTCCCACATCCAAAATCTCCATGGGAAATATATTACAATTATGATAGACTGGGGACCTTTAGTGACAATCTCCATTTTGCTCCCGATATATTTACCATGTATGATAGAAAAGGAAGAGTTGAAAGAACCGAAAAGATGAGTCTTCAATGGATGTTTTATAAAGGCAGGGTAAAAATGAACCCAAAGCCTATTATCCCCGGATATGAGGATGTTTATGAAAAAGGTTCTATCATTCTGGAATATCCGTATGATCTTAAAGGATTTGCTGTTGTGAGAGGCAGATTTGCAGATCCCAATAAGCCTGATGAATTTATATCATATGTTCCTGCCTTAAGGAGAATAAGAAGACTTGCAGGGACAGATACACAGGATCCTATAATTGGGACTGATATAAGCTGGGAGGATTGGAAAGGTTGGTGGCAGAATATAACAGCATGGCCTATGGAGATGAAGGTTAAAGAGGTAGAGGTTTTGGCTCCCATAAGACTACACCATACAAGGATCAATGTTGATGCATCTGGAAAGATTTCAGGATATTGGGAGATAAGGCCAGCATATTTATTAGAACAGACTATGAAAACAAAGAATTATCTATATAGCAAAAGAAGGATATGGATAGATAAAGAGCTTTTCTCTCTAATTCACATTGAAATGTATGATGTTAGAGGAAATCTCTGGAGAAGCATGCTAACAGGATTTTCCTTCTCTCCTGAAGGGATGAATACATGGGCCCTTGCTGATGTTCCAGATTATGTTAATAGTCATAGAAGCTTTATGAGGCCAAATCCTATTGTAAATGATCCTGTAATTACAAAGGATTGGTTTGATATAAAATATCTTATTAGGATGGCCCATTAAGTTAAAGAGTTTAACAAAATACTAATATTTAGGAGGATAAAAAATGAAAAAATGTTTGAATATTGTTATGATTCTGTGCTTGCTGGTTTTTATTTTCCCTTATGTTTCTTTCTCCTTAGAAAAACCAAAATGGCTTAAGGATTTTGAGGAATTTGCCCAGAAGCAGGGAGACCCACAATTATTAGATAGAGTTAGAGCTTTTAGTGATCCTAAAGCTTTAGCTCTGGCAAAGGAATGGAGAGAATACTTGGGTTATGATGCTCCATCAATTGTTGCAAACTCAAAAATAGCTCAAGATATAAAGCCAGGTATTGTTATAAATGAAAAGAATTATATGGACTACCCAGGTTTAAAAGATATTCTTCCTACTACTCTATATGATAGGCTAAAGAGTGGGAGCTATAATCAATTAGCTGAGATAAAGATTATTCCTACATCTCAATACTATCTATCAAGACCACATCTTATAGCAACAAAGAAGTATGAAGGAAAATCAAAGGTGGGTCCAAGAGGAGAGATTACCGGTTGGAAGGGAGGAATACCCTTTCCTCATCCTAAGAGTGCTATCGAGGTTGCTCTAAATTTTGATAGAATAAGCATTGCAGCAGATAATTTCAGCTTTAATCCAGCGACATTTACAATGTTTAATAGAAAAGGTAAATTGGAAAGAACGGAAAAGGCTGATCTATACTGGAATGTTTTCAACGGAAGAGTTGAGTTACCACCAGTGCCTGATATTCCCGGATATGAAGGCACACTTGAAAAGGGTTCTTTAATGATGGTATATCCATTTGATTTGAAAGGATTTATTGGAGTTAGGACTAGATTTAAAGCTCCGGATAAACCTGATGAGTTCCTAACATATATTCCTGCATTAAGAAGGATAAGAAGATTGGCAGGGACAGATACCCAGGATCCAATAATAGGGACTGATATATCATGGGAAGATTGGAGGGCATGGTGGCAAAAGATTGAATTGTGGCCATTAGAGTTTAGATTTAAAGAGACAATAGTTTTACAACCTTACTTTAACCATAAGTCAACTATTAATGTAGAGAATTATAAGTATAAATTTTATTGGGAAAAAAGACCATGCTATCTCCTTGAAGTTGTCACAAAAACTACGGATTACCTATACAGTAAGAGGAGAATATGGATAGATAAGGAGACTTATAGAATCCTTCATCAGGAGATGTATGATGCAAGAGGAGGATTGTGGAAGGATGCTACAATAATAATGTCAATTCAACCAGATATAGGTTATATTAATTGGTTATCTGCCGATTTTACTGACCATTCTAACAGACATAGAACCTTTATGAGAATGACAGAGATAAAGAATGATCCAAATGTTTCTCTTGATTTCTTTAATATAAAGTTCCTTATAAAGAGGGCACATTAATTAATAAAGGAGGATATATGGCAAAGGGTATATTGATATATGTTGAGCACAGGGATGGGAAAGTAAAGAAGGTTACTCTTGAAATGTTAAGTAAAGGGAAATTTCTTGCTGATAAACTCAAGGAAGATATGGCGGCTCTTATATTAGGAAATCAAATAAAAGATATTGCTGAATCTTTAAAAGGGTACGTGGATAAGGTATATGTTGTGGATGATGAGAGACTGAAGGATTATTCTACGGGAGGGTATAGTAATGTTATAGCTGATATTATAAAAGATAAAGATCCCTCAATCTTTCTTATGGGTGCTACAGCAATAGGTAAGGATCTTGCTCCCAGGGTTTCAGCAAAATTGGATACCGGTCTTGTATCAGACTGTGTAGATATGGATGTAAATGAGGAGGGGAAGCTTGTTATAAGGAGACCTGTATACGCGGGCAAAGCCTACGTTAATGTATACTCAAATAGTTATCCCCAGATGGCTACTGTCAGACCAAATGTACTTCCTGTATTGGAGCCATTTACAGATGATTCTCTATCTATTGAAAATATAAGTATTTCATCCTATCCCGAGGTCAAAGAAAAAATACTTGACATTATCAAAAAGGGGGGCGAGAGACCTGTATTAACAGAAGCAAATATAATTGTATCGGGTGGAAGAGGGATGAAAAGTGCAGAGAATTTTGTAATAATAGAAGAACTTGCTGAAGTATTGGGAGCTGCTGTTGGAGCATCAAGAGCTGCTGTGGATTCTGGTTTTAGGCCTCAGGAAGATCAAGTAGGGCAAACTGGCAAAGTTGTTAGCCCATCATTATATATTGCATGTGGTATATCTGGGGCTATTCAACATCTGGCAGGAATGAGAACATCAAAATATATAGTGGCAATAAATAAGGATCCTGATGCTCCAATATTCAAAATCGCAGATTATGGAATAGTAGGTGATCTATTTAAAGTTGTTCCTGTATTAACTGACGAGTTTAAAAAGTTGAAAGCTCAGGATTGAATATAGATAAATTAAGTTTTTTATATTTAAACAATATTTTAATAAAGGGGATGAGTTTTTCTCATCCCTATAGTTTTTTGTAAAAAATTGGGGGAAATATTGACATATTTTATATATTAAATTATGATAATTAAGAAAGGAGAATTATATTTTTTATATAGGGTATAAACTTTTAAATTAATTAGGAGAGGAGGGGGGGTATTGCCAGGTATTAGAGTCAGAGAAAATGAGCCGTTTGAAAGCGCCTTGAAAAGATTTAAAAGACAATGTGAGAAGGCTGGAATTTTGTCTGAAATAAAAAAGAGAGAGTTTTACGAAAAGCCAAGTGTAAAGAGGAAAAAGAAAACCCTTGCAGCTCGAAAGAGAGCTATTAAAAGACTTAAAAAGATAATGGAAGCATGATATTTTTATCAATTTTTTGATTAATAAGGAGAGATATTTTGAGGATAAGAGATATCTATAAATTTGCGATAGAGAAAGGGATTGAAAAAGATCCAAGAGAAAAGAAAGAGATTGAAGAGTATTTAGAGAAGATGAGAAGGGATTATGATAAATTAAGTAATAAAGAGAAACTATGTTATGATGAAGATAAACTAAGAAACCCATATTCGGATACAAGAATTTTAAATGGTGATGTTGAAAAAGAAGTAAAAAAGATATTAGTCGGAGTAGATATAGAAGTTGGAGAGATTTTGCTTGCTGATAGGCTAAATAATTCTGAGAATAAGATAGACCTTGTTATCTCTCATCATCCTGAAGGTAAAGCTATGGTAAATCTTTATGAAGTAATGGGTATGCAGGCTGATATTCTTTTGAAATATGGAGTTCCAATTAATATAGCAGAAGATATATTAAATGAGAGGATTAGAGAGATTGAAAGAAGACTAATGCCTATAAATCATAGTAGAGCAGTGGATGCAGCAAGAATTCTAAATATACCTTTCATGTGTATTCATACCCCCTGTGATAATTTTGTTACAGATTATTTACAGAATTTATTTAATAATAAAAGTCCTAAATATTTATATGAGATATTAGATATACTTTATGATATTCCAGAATATAGAAATATGTCAACTGCAGGACCTAAGATTCTTATAGGGTCAAAGGATAAAAGGGCTGGTAAAGTATTTGTTGATATGACAGGGGGAACTGAGGGAAGTAAAAAGGCTATGGAGGAACTTGCAAAAGCTGGTGTTGGAACTATTGTTGGAATGCATATTACAGAGGAACATTTTAAAGAAGCTGAGAAGTATCATATTAATGTAATTATCGCTGGGCACATTAATAGCGATACACTTGGTATGAATTTATTATTAGATGAATTATTTAAGATAGAGAAAATGGAGGTAGTAGTCTGTTCAGGATTTAGAAGAGTTAATAGGAATAATTAATTATAGTTAATGACGCCATTTATTCCGGAAGATAGATTAACAGAAATCAGAGAAAGAATAAATATAGTTGATCTGGTATCTAATTATGTAAATATAAAAAGGATTGGCAAGAATTATGTAGGGCTTTGTCCATTTCACTCCGAAAAGACCCCTTCTTTTAATGTTAGCGAAGATAAGCAGATGTTCTATTGTTTCGGATGTGGAGTAGGTGGAAATGTATTTACATTTCTTATGAAATATGAAAATATTTCGTTTTTAGAGGCTGCAAAATCGCTTGCAGAAAAAGCTGGTGTTTCTATTAATATTATTAACCATTATGAGAACAAGGGTAAAAGTAGACTCTTTGAAATAAATGAAAAGATAGCAGAATATTTCCATAATATATTGCTTAATGATAAGGAGGGTGATAAAGCAAGAGATTATTTGAAAAAAAGAGGTATTTCTAAAGATATTATATTGGAATATAAGCTTGGATTTTCTAAAAACTCACGGGATGACCTATTAAAATATATAAAGAAAGAAAATATAGAGCTTGATATAGTAAAAAAGCTTGGATTGATCATGGAGAAAGATAAGGCTTTTTATAGCTTTTTTAGAGGAAGGTTGATTTTTCCTATATTCAATATTATGGGAAAGATAATAGGTTTTGGAGGAAGGGTTTTAGATGATGTACTTCCCAAGTATATTAATTCCTGTGAATCTTCCATTTATAGTAAAAGTAATAGCCTCTATGGAATAAATATTGCAAAAGATTATATTAGAAAGAAGGGCTTTTCTATAATAGTTGAAGGCTATTTTGATCTGATATCTCTTCATAAATATGGATTTAAAAATTCAGTAGCTACATTAGGTACAGCTCTTACATCTAACCATATTAAAATATTGAAGAGATACAGTAATAACGTAATAGGTATATTTGATGGCGATAGAGCAGGAATTTCTGCAATTGAGAGGAGTGTCCCTCTATTTTTAAATGAGGAGATGCAGGCAAAAGTTATTATTCTTCCTCAAGGTATGGACCCAGATGAATTTGTGAATAAGGTAGGCGATAAAAAGCTTGCAGATATGATTGCAACTGCAATCCCTATTATATCCTTTATAATAACCAGGAAAATAAAGAATAGCGATATATCCTCAATTGAGGGAAGAACAAAACTTGTTAAAGAATTAATTCCAATAATAGAAAGTATTAAGAGTCCCATAGAAAGGCACTTGTATGTAAAAATGTTAGGGGAGAATATAGATGTTAATGAAGAGGTGATTCTAAACGAATTAAAAGGTTTTTATAAAAAGGAGAAAAGGGGGAATATCGATATAATAAATAATCCGTATCCAGATGCTGAAGATAGTTTGCTAAAGCTTATTATTAGGAATCCATCTTTTATCAAAGAGATTGAATCTTCTCAAGTAATTTTAGATTTTGAATCCAAGGAACGGATAAATATATTAAAATATTTGCTTGATTATTATAATAAATATGGTATAATTGATATTTTAGCAATTATTGATTTAATAAAAGAGGAATCATTAAAACTCATATTAACAAAGCTCTCAATAAGTGAAGATAGTCTTGAAGGAATAGATGAAGAAAGATTTTTAAAGGATTGTATAAAGAAGATAAAGATAAATAGACTCAGAAAAAGGCAGAGGGATATTTCAAAGAGATTAGGGATAATAAAGAATAGTGAGGATTATAGGCTTCTTCTTGAAAAAAAGAGGGAGTTATATAATAAAGAAAAAGAATTAAACCAAATATAGGGATAGATTATGCCAAGAGGAAGGAAAAAAGGAAACGAAAACGAAAAAGAATATTTATCTTATGATGATTCTTTTCCTCCAGATCATATAGATAATATGTTTTCAATATTTGGGGAGGATATAGATATAGTTAATGTTACTCC
The DNA here is from genome assembly GCA_964501575.1 of uncultured Thermodesulfobacteriota bacterium. Lineage (GTDB taxonomy): Bacteria > Desulfobacterota > CAZCTP01 > CAZCTP01 > CAZCTP01 > CAZCTP01. The sequence continues at coordinate 1,616 of CAZCTP010000061.1, read as the reverse complement.
TGGTACAGGAATAGGTACCCAGAAATATTTTGATGAAGAAGAGGCTTTTGAGAAAGAGGATTTAGATATAGAAATAGGTACATTTGGAAACGCCAATGATCCTGTTAGGTTATACCTTAAGGAAATGGGAACAGTATCTCTATTAACGCGAGAAAGAGAGTTAGAAATTGCAAAAAAGGTGGAAGAGGGGGAGAGAGAAATAATGAACGCTATACTTAAAACTCCATTAGCTACAAAGGAAATAATTGCATTGGGGGAGAGGTTATCCCGAGGAGTAATTAAAATAAAAGATGTAATTGGAGATTTAGATGAGGATGATAGCTTTATAGAAGAGGAAGAGACTCATCTTAATAGAGTTCTTTATTTAATTGATAATATAAAGATACTATATGAGCAGAATAAGAGATTGAATACCTTTTTATCGGATAGAAGTTTAATTAAGAACGAAGAGAAAGAAAGGATAGAAGAAGAGATATCAAAAAATAATGAAGAGATTTTTAAAATTTCTGTTGATATAAACCTTAAATCTAAACAGATTGATAAAATAGTACAAAAGTTGAAAAATCTTATATATAAGATAGATAAGAGTCAGGAAGAAATTAAACAGATAGAGGAGAAGATTGGAATATCTCATAAAGAGATGTTGGATATAATGAAACAAGATACCTCAGATAGAGATATATCTCTTCGTAATATAGGAAGAGAATATGATGATCTATTAGAGGCTGATAAAATCATTAAAAATATTCAAAAAAAGATTAAAAAGATGGAAATAGATTCAAATTTATCAATAAGCAGTATGAAGAAAACCCTTGACGTTATTAATCAGGGGGAAGAGAAGGCAAGACTTGCGAAGAGAAAGTTGGTTGAGGCAAATCTCAGACTCGTAGTGAGTATAGCAAAGAAATATGTAAATAGAGGATTGCAATTCCTTGATCTTATTCAAGAGGGTAATGTAGGTTTAATGAAGGCTGTAGAAAAATTTGATTATAAAAGAGGTTATAAATTTAGTACATATGCTACATGGTGGATAAGGCAGGCTATAACAAGGGCCATAGCAGATCAGGCAAGAACAATTAGAATTCCTGTTCATATGATTGAGACAATTAATAAACTTATAAAGACTTCTCGTTATCTTGTTCAGGAGGTAGGTAGAGAGCCAACTCCTGAGGAGATAGCTGAAAAGATGGAATTGCCTATAGAAAAGGTTAGAAAGATCTTAAAGATAGCAAGAGAACCTATATCTTTAGAGACGCCAATAGGGGATGATGAAGAGAGTCATTTAGGTGATTTTATAGAAGATAAAAGGGCCCTATTACCTTCTGAAGGTGTTGTGAATATAGATCTTTCGGAACAGATAAGAAAGGTGTTAGCAACTTTGACACCAAGAGAGGAGAAAGTTTTAAGAATGAGATTTGGGATAGGAGAAAAGGCAGACCATACCTTAGAAGAAGTAGGACAGGACTTTGATGTTACACGGGAGAGAATTAGACAGATAGAAGCAAAGGCCTTGAGAAAATTAAAACATCCAAGTAGAAGTAAGAGGCTTAAAACTTTTATTGAAGAGTAGATTTTTGTTGACAAATATTTTAAAAGGATTTTAGAATAAAATAATT
>CAZCTP010000060.1:0-18087 GCA_964501575.1 uncultured Thermodesulfobacteriota bacterium | reverse complement strand
AAGGAGGGCACTACTTTTTGGCTTGTTTGACCTTCCTATTTCGGAATTTGGGTATATTATAGTAATTGAAGGGAATATGGTCAATGAAAAAAGTTAGAAAATCGTTGAAAACGGGGATAGAAAATGCAATATAATAATATTATTTTAATTATTATGTTGCCGAAGTATAATTTTATATATTAATTATGTTAGAGCCCTTTAAACACTTTTTGTCATCAAAAGGCGATATAAGAGATAAACTCAAATTCCGAAATAGAGAAGGTGTCATTGTGAACTAAACAAAGCAATTTCAAGGGAGAAGGAAAGATTGCCACGAACCCTTCGGGTTCTCGCAATGACTCGGAATTTGCGATAAATATCTGCCATTACAGTCATTATATTATCTTATGCAGGAATTTTTCTAAGGAGGCTAATGTTTTAAGGTTATATAAGGGATAAAGTGAATCTATATGTGGAAGAGCAGCCTTCATCCCTTTACATATAGGTTCATAGGATGGACTACTCATTAATGGATTAAGCCATATAATTCTATATGCCATTTTATGGAGTTTTTCCATCTCTCTTTCAAGTAGAATGGTATCTCCTCTATCCCATCCATCGCTCATAATAAATATAATTGTTCTTGGACCTACTACTCTTTTAGCATAATCTCTATTAAATACATGGATGGATAAACCTATATTTGTTCCACCGGCCCAATCTAATATTTTTTCCGATATCTCCTTTAATGCTTTATCAATGTTCTTTTTCTTCAAGAGATCCGTAACTCTGCTCAGCTTTGTACTAAATACAAATGTTTCCATATTATTAAGCTCATTCTGAAATGCATACATAAATTGGATAAGAAATTTACTATAACAATCCATAGAACCGCTAACATCACATAATAGAACAATATCTGGTTTCCTTATTTTATATTTTTTCCTTGTTATTTCAATAATTTCATCCCCATATTTCATATTCTTTCTCAATGTTGTTCTTAGATCAATCTTTTTACCCTTTGGATCAGGTTTCATCCTCCTGGACTTTATCGTTGGAATCTTATGAACTATCTTTGATATCTCATCCCTTATAATATCTATTTCATCAGGTTCAAGAGCACTGAAATCCTTACCCTTTAATACTTCAACAGGGCTATAACTCATCATTGTTTCCTTTTCAAGATCTTCTTCCTTTTCATCATCTGCCCATTCTTCAAGGGAAAGCATTTTGTCCTCTTTTTCAGATTCAATCTCTGGAGAATCCTCATCTTCCTCACCAGCAGATTCTTCAGATTCCATATCCATAGGCTTATTCCAGAATATATTAAAAACTTTATCAAAGATTCTTATCTCATCAATATTATATGTAAGATTTGCTCTAAGGGTATAATAGAACTCATCTTTATTAAGTATATCCACATATTTTAACCCTTTACACACATCAATAGTCATCCCAGGGGTTATATAAACACCCAGATCCTTTAAGAGGCGTGAAAATAATATTATATTATTAACAAGATTCCCACCCCTCAATCTTACATATTTATCTATTATATTAGCCATGGAACATTATCCACTCTTTCAATATCTTATCTATATCTACCTTCTTTCCACCAACCTCAGCCTTAAACTTATTAATATCTTCATTATATTTGAATATACAACCAAGGGTTTCATTAACTGTCTCCTCATCCAGTTCATTTTTGTCCAGTAATATTAATGCAGATGCCCAATCCAGTGTTTCTGCTATCCCGGGTTTTTTAAAAAAGTCTATCTCTCTTACTTTTTGCATAAACCCACATATCTGTCTTGCTAATACATCGTTTACCTCAGGAACTTTGGTCATTATTATATCATATTCCTTTTCAAAAGTTGGATAGTCTATCCAATGATACAAACATCTCCTCTTCAATGCATCATGTATCTCCCTTGTTCTATTAGAAGTCAAAACAACATACGGTTTATTTTTTGCTTTAATCGTTCCTATCTCAGGAACTGTAATCTGAAAATCTGAAAGAATCTCAAGGAGAAATGCTTCAAACTCTTCATCGGATCTATCAATCTCATCAATCAATAAAACAGATGGAACATCGGACTCAGATTGAATGGCTTCAAGAAGAGGTCTCTTTATAAGATATTCTTCACTGAATATTGAGTCTTCTAAATTTTTCTTCGATGTGCCATCCTTCACATCCTCAAGCCTTATTCTCAATATCTGTTTTGGATAATTCCATTCATATATAGCCATACTCGCATCTATACCTTCATAACATTGAAGTCTTATAAGCTTTGTATTTAGAATATCAGCTAAAACCTTTCCTATCTCTGTTTTACCAACTCCTGCTTCACCCTCAAGTAATATAGGCTTTTCCATCTTTAATGAAAGGTATACAACAGTTGCCAATGATCTCTCAGTTATATATTTGTGCTTCTCCATTGCCTTCTGAAGTTCTTCAATAGATTTAAACATTATACTCTCCTTTCCTTATTGCTATTTTGTGTCCACAATCTTCGAAGAAATCATATCCAGCACCACCCTCTCCTATTATTTTAAGCATTTTATTAGCGTCATATATCTTAACCCCGGCTAATAATGTAGCACCCTTTTTAAATAGAGGATCAGGAATCATACTGGCAGTGGGGCCAACTATTACAATATCCTTTGCCTTTTTAGCAATATCTAATATTCCATCTATTGTATGGTTTACCACTGTTACCCCGGTTATGATCAAAATATCTGATTCTGGTATAATTTCTTTTCCCTTCTCTTCTGAATAAAGGGTTGTTAACTCATCTCTATCAAGAGCTCTTGGATTTCTTTCTATGACATGTATATTATTCGTATAATCTTTTATTTTTCTTATAAATGGAGGGAATGCTCCTATCATTGCAACTCTATCATTTTTATCTATATCCACAAGATCAAGGGCATCCTTATAGTTCCATACCTTATAATTATTATACCCGTTATCCATTAATAGATTTGAAATAGCATTTATTACAGCAACACCAATAGCACTTTTTAATGGATTGTTATCCATAGCATAATTTAGGAGTTCAGAAGTACTATAATTCAAGAGATTCCCTGCGTTTGGCATCTTTTTGCTTGCCTTAGGGCAACATACAGCATCAGGCAGTTCATGTATCGGGGTATATGCAACACCACCATGCCCTGTTTTCAATTTTACCCCTGTATAGAACACTCCCAATCTGACATCTTCTATATCTATCTTATTAACATCTGTTGCTTCATTTATATTCCTTATAATTTCTCTTATAATATCCATCTTAACCTCCATGGATTAATGTTAAACTCTTTTTCTTAGCAAGCTTATCCTTCTTTATATCACCCTTTATCTTTATTATCTCAGCCATTATACTAATCGCTATTTCAGGGGGAGTTTCAGAATTAATATCAATACCTATAGGAGCATGAACCCTATTAAATAGCTCAGAAGAAACTCCTTCTTCTTCCAGCCTTTTATATAAAGCCCTTATCTTAGCCCTGCTTCCTATCATTCCTATATAAGATGCATCAGTATTAACAGCCTCCTTTAAGACTACTCCATCATGTGTATGCCCCCTTGTTACAATAACAAGATAGGATGCCTTATCAACCTTAATCTTTTTAAATATATCCTCAAAAGGATCCACATATATCTCATCAGCTTCAGGGAACCTTTCTCTATTGGCATATTTTACTCTATCATCTATAACTACAACCCTAAAATCCGTCATTTTTGCTATCTTTGACAGATACTGGGATATATGTCCTGCTCCAAATATATATATAGTCTGTTCTGCACATATTGGTTCAATAAATATATCTACTTTCTTATCTTCATAAGGAAGTTCAACATTTAAAAATTCTACCTCTCCATCTATAATTCTACTTGCCTCTTTATGCACACTCTCTTCTAATGAAAGATCGCCAAAGGATCCAACAACAGAATCATCATACTTTATCAACATCATCTTACCATTTAAAGAAGGAATATCTGTTGATACTATCTTAGCTAATGCAGCCCTTTCATTTTCAGCTTTTACTCTATTTATCTCCTCATATATTTCCTTCATCTCCGAAAGTATAGGTTCTATAAATATCTTAACCTTTCCACCACATATAAGACCATCCTCTGCTGCATCTCTCTCTGTCAAGGTATAATCAAGAATTTTGGGGGTTTTTTCATTCATAACATAGAGAGCCTCCTTCCATACTTCTGCTTCAACACATCCCCCCATGATAGAACCTATCGCCTTCCCATCACTCTTAACTAAAAGCTTCGCTCCTTCCTCTCTTGGAGCTGATCCTTTTTTTAAAATTATTGTAGCTAAAGCCCCCTTGTTATTATTGTCTATTAATCTCTCAATTTCGTTATATATATCTTCCATTTTTAGTCTCCTTTCAATTTAATACTTCAATATTATTAAGATCTTTTGCCTGTCCTAAAATTACTCTCTTATATCCCAATTTAATAAGCTCTCTTCCCAACCTCCTACCCTTCTCTCTTCCTTCATCTATATCTATTTTATTTATAAAAGGAATAATTCTTGAATCAGCTGGAACATCTTTAGCCATATTGAAAATCAATATAGCCATAATCTCATATGTAACCTCACTACCTAATGGAGATCCAGTTAATTTTGATGCAATCTCCGCCCTGAATACATTTTCATTACTTAATTTCAATCCCAGAGCATCAATACCTGCAACTGGAATAACTATAGTAGTAATTGATGGAATTACAGGCTCATGAGGACCTGGTACCTTTAATGGTCTTCTTGCTGCTCCATCAGCCTCAATAATTATATAATCTACCAAATCTTTCAACTTTTTAATAAGATTCTCATCGATTCCATCAAGCTTTCCAGAAGGTAAGTGCTCCTTAGCTATCGTAACATGTCTATATCTACCAGATCTCACAAATTCTATGATCTCTTCATCATTATCAGAAATTAAAAGATGCTCTGTCTCCTCTAATGACGGAGGCAATATCTTTGTTGTCGTAGTAGTAATAACCTTCTTATTCTCCATATTAAGATTTTTTGCCAGGGAATACATAAGGGTCGTTTTTCCTCCTGCTCCAACAATGCTTATTACTTCTTTATCTCCTATCTCAAAAGCCTCTTTATACATTCTTACATATTCTTATCCAGAGACCACCTTCATCAATAATAGATGATTTATCTATTAAATTATTTCTTTGAAGGATCTCTTTAACTACATCCTTACTGAACCATCTTCTTCCCAATTTCTCATTCAATATCTTTGATTCCTGAACTATCTCATCTATCAATAACTTTGGTGTTCTTCCTCCATATCCACCACCTAATATTGCAATGCCATCTGGCTTTAAAATTCTCAGTATATCCTTTAATATATCCTCATTATCAAGATAGAAAAAGAACCCGCGTGATATAACCAGATCAAATCTACCATTCTCAAAGCTACTAAGAGAACCTTCAACCTTTATATTCTCTGAAAGATTTAAATCCTTTACCCAATCTCTTATATACTCAGCCAACTCTTCTGAATCAAGCCCACCAATAATAATATCAAATTTTTTAGATATTTTAGCAAGCTCAATGGAAATACCACCTGAAAATATCCCAAACTCCAATATACTCCCCTCATCCCTACCATAAAGTTCTTTAATATAAAGAGATAAATATGGGAAAATTTTACTCCATAATTTATTTAATGATATTATATCATTTATATCATATAAAATCAATTTAATCCCTCTTATTAAAAAACATCATTATACCTTCTAATACCCCACCAGCTATAGCTCTCGCCTTATCGGATATGGTATAACAATATTCCTTTATTCCTCTGGGATCTACATCTCCAAGTTTCAAACCGTTTTTTACATATAGACCATCTCTTAAAAGTCCTCTTATAATCCCATCTATTTTTGCATTAACAGGAATATTATTAACATAAGCTATCTCTTCTCCCTTTTTAACCGTATCACCTATATTTTTTAATGTTTTATATATCCCATCAGATGGTGCCCTTAATACTCTTTCATGGGAAAATCCTCCAATGACTCCTGGAATCCCTGTATTCGGTTCGGCCTCCCCAGACAATATAATTCTTCCTATGTTATGACCCCTGTTTGTTTCTATAACCACATGAGCATCGACCCCGGTCTTAAACCCTGGTCCTAATCCTATAACGAGAGGAGCATCATTTATATTTGTTCCAAGATTTCTCTTTGCCAATATAGCATCCACAAGAACATCAGGATTGATCTCTCTCCTTATATTTGCTTCCGGATCCACTAATATAGGAATTTCATTCCTTTCCCATGCTTTAAGTATTTCCTCCTTTGATTCAACCCGTCTTGCCTTAACTCCTTCAACTACCTTCACATCATCATAAATAGCTTCACAGAATGAAACTTCTCTCCTTACGGACTGAGGTTTTGGTATTTCAGTCATACAAACCCTAAAATGTGAGGAAAATAGCCTATAGGCAACCCCACTTGCCATCTCCCCACCTCCTTTTATTAATATTATAAGCTCTGATAAATTCTTTCTCATTTTCTCTCTTCCTCCAAAGCCCTCAGAATTCTTTCTGGGGTTATAGGTAACTTCTTTATCCTTATTCCCAAAGCATCATATATGGCATTAGCGACAGCACCAATGGGAGGTACTTCAGGAGATTCACTCATACCCTTTGCACCAAAGGGTCCTTCCTCATCCATTGTTTCTATTAAAATCGGTTCTATATTATTCGGCATCTCTAATGAAGTAGGAATCTTATAGTATAAAAGATTTGGATTTAAAATAATCCCTTTATCCATATAAAATTCCTCAAATAATAACTGCCCAATAGCCCCGGCTATTGATCCCTCAATCTGACCCTCACAATGTATAGGATTTATTGCCTTTCCAACATCCTGAGCCTGGGTTATTTTATCTATTATAATAATGCCACTTTCTTTATCTACTTTGATCTCTGCAACACCAGCCCCAAATGTATATGCAGGAGCAATGTTCCCTTTACCCTCTCTATATACCGGAAATTCTGTTGGGGTATCATAATACCCTCTTCCAAGTATATGAACTCCCTTATCCTCTCTTACAAAGGTTACAGCATCTTTAAAGGACATGCCCCTTTCTTTAGAACCCTTAACCCATATCCATCCACTCTTTATATCTAAGTCATCGGGATTCGCCTCTAATCTATCAGCTACTATATTAAGTAATTGTTCCTTTGCATCTCTTGTTGCTATTTTACATGCATTACCAGCAACTACTGTAACTCTGCTACTATAGCTTCCAAGATCCTTTGGAGCAAGATCTGTATCACCAAACATTATATGAACATCTTTAAGCTCTACACCCATCTCTTCTGCTACTATTTGAGACAAAATAGTATCTGATCCCTGTCCCATATCTAATGTACCAGATATAACTAATATTGAACCATCATCCTCTATCTTTACAAATGCTCCAGATGAGTCAAAGTTTTTAAGTAATTTCCCGCCTGAAACATATCCACAACATCCGATCCCAATTCCAAGATTCTCCTTTTTGGTTCCCCTTTTTTCAACCCACTGACTCCTTTTTCTGACACTCTCTATACAATCCTTAAAACCACAACTTGTTATTCTCCATTCATTCGGGGTAACATATCCTGATTCCACAGCATTTTTTAATCTAAGTTCAACAGGATCCATACTAATCCTTTCTGCCAATATATCAAGGATCTGCTCAAAGGCAAATCTCCCCTGCTGATTTCCAAATCCTCTATGAGGACCACAGTTTGATGTATTTGTATACATTGTCTTTCCATCAAATCTATAACTTGGAAGCTTATATGTAAGGCTTAAAAAACTACACGTTATTAACGCAATTGTTGGCCCTAAACCAGAATAGGCTCCAGTATTTGAGAATAGATCCACATCAAGAGCCTGAATAGTCCCATCCTTTTTAACTCCACACTTAATGTAGAATACCATAGGATGCTTCTGCTGACTTGCAAGAAGTTGCTCTTCTCTTGTGTAACTTATTCTAACAGGTTTACCGCTTTTTATAGACAACAAGACACTTCCAAATAGATCAGCAAATACCTGGTGTCTACTACCAAATCCACCACCAACATATGTCCTTATTATCCTGATCCTGCTCTCAGGCCAATCTAAAAGCTCTGAAAGATATAGCCTCATCCAGAAGGGGGTTTGTGTAGATGTCCATATGGATAGTTTACCGCTTATTCCATCATAACTGGAAAGAGTTGTATATGTTTCAAGGGTACAATGATTCTTTTTAACTGTCTCAAACCTATCTTCTACAATAACATCCGATTTTTTAAAACCCTTTTCTATATCTCCATGGAGAAGGAATAGAGGAAAACATACATTTCTCTCAACATGGTCATGAATCTCAGGAGCATCAGGTTTATATGCTTCCTCCGCATCAAACACAGCAGGAAGAGGTTCATATTCCACCTTTATTAAATCAAGTGCCTCCTCCGCTATATCTTCATCTACTGCAGCAACAGCTGCTATAGCATCTCCAACATATCTTACCTTTTCATATTGAAATATAGGGTCATCATAGGTCTGGGGAAGATGATGAAGTATACCATGTTTTCTTTTAAGGGTATCATTTGATGTTATAACAGCCTTGACTCCTCTAAGCCTTTCTGCAGCACTGGTATCTATATTTAATATCCTTGCATGGGGATAAGGACTCCTCAATATCTTTCCATAAAGCATCCCTGGAAGTTTTATATCCCCTGTAAAGTTAGCTTCCCCAGTTACCTTTGATACACCATCAACTCTTGGTACTCCTTTGCCTACTACTGAGTATTCCTCCATTTTCCCTCCAATCCTTTAAGTATTTTTTCCGGGGTTATAGGTAATTCCTTTATCCTTACCCCAACTGCATTATATATAGCATTCGCTATAGCTGGAACTGTGGGGTCTGAGGTCCCCTCTGTTCCCCCCTTTGCCCCAAATGGGGCATTTGATTCCTCTGTCTCTATCAATATAGATTTCGTATCTACCATCTCCATTGAGCTCGGAACTTTATAATATAGGAATGAAGTAGTAAAGATCTGACCATCCTTCCTTTCTAATTCTTCCGATAATGTATATCCGAGTCCCATTGAAACACCGCCATCAATCTGTCCTTCGACTATCATTGGATTGATAGCGATCCCGCAATCAAATGCTGATACAATATTATTAACCTTTACATAACCTGTTTCTAAATCTACGTTTACCCTGGCAATATTTGTATTAAAGCTATAAGATGGAGAAATATTTCCTTCACCAGCTTCATTTGGCATTTCTATACCAGGATCATAGGATGCTCTGCCTAAAATGATGCCCCCTTTCTTTATTCTTGAGAGTTTAGCTATATCAGAAAACAAAACTTTTTTATCAGGACTGCCTTTGACATAAATTACTCCATCCTTCACCTCTAAGTCATCTATATTTGCTTCAAGACTATCTGCTGCCAGTTCAAATACTTGCTTTTTAACTTCGGATGCAGCTAATTTAACTGCCGTTCCAGTAAAAGTAGTTCCTCTACTTGAGGAAGTCCCGATATCCATTGGAGTTAGATCGGTATCTGCTGCTATCAGATTAATTTTTTCAGTCCCTACTCCAAGCTCCTCAGCAGCTATCTGGACAAGCGCTGTATCCATTCCCTCTCCAATATCTGATCCCCCGGTAAATATATCAACCATCCCATCTTCTCTAACCTTTATTATAGACTCTGCTACATAGGGTTCATACATATATGTCTTTGCTCCTGCTGGCAGACCTGCTCCACTCACTCCTATACCTGAATATTTCTCTTTCTTATCCCACTTTACAACCTCCTTAGATTTAATAAGACACTCAGAGAAGCCGGAGGTTGTAACCATCATCTTACTCGGTGTTATATCCTGAGATTGAATAGCATTCTTAATCCTTATATCTAAGGGTTCCATACCTATTTTCCCAGCTATCATATCAAGTTGAGATTCAAAGGCAAAACGCATCTGGGGATTTCCATAACCCCTTAATGCTCCACCTGCTGGCTTGTTCGTATAGACTAAATATCCTTCATATTTTATATTGGGAATTCTATAAAGCAATGTTACCCCAAATGCACAATTAACCTGCATAACACTTGGGCCAAGGGCATTATATGCACCGCTATCAACAATAACTATACATTCAACAGCTACAATTGTGCCATTCTTTTTGACCCCTGTTTTTAATTTAATATCCATTGGATGACGTGTTCTTGTAGCAGTAAAAACTTCCTCTCTTGTATATGTTATTTTAACAGGCTTTCCAGTCTTTTTTGAAAGAAGCGAAGCACATATATCAAGTGATAGGAGCTCAACCTTCCCTCCAAAACCACCACCAAGAAACGGCTTTATCACCCTTACATTACCTTCATCCATTCCTAAAGCTCGAGATAACTGCCTTTTATTTGGAAATGGATTCTGAGTAGATGCCCATACAGTTAACTTTCCTGAAGAATCAAAATTTGCTAAAACAGAATGAGGCTCTAAAGCACAATGAGTTATACTTTGAGTTCTAAATCTATCCTCAAATATATAATCTGATTCCTTGAACCCCTTATCAACATCTCCAAAGTGCCTAAAAAGCTTAAATCCTATATTATTTTTAACATGCTCATGAATCCTTACAGCATCTTCTTTCATAGCCTCTTCAGGGTCGAATAGAGCAGGTAATATCTCATAATCAACCTCTATTAACTCTAAGGCCTCTTCTGCTATTCCTTCATCTATTGCTGCAACTGCTGCAACTTCATCTCCTATATATCTAACCCTATCCACAGCTAATGGATACTCATCTAAAAGCTCAGGCCTCATATCCTGCCATCTTCCATACATATTCCTGGGTGTATCTGCAGATGTTATAATTCCTTTTATACCTTTAAGTCTTTGAGCCTTTGATATATCTATATTCTTTATCTTTGCATGGGGATAGGGAGACCTTAATATCTTACCATAGAGCATACCCGGAAGAGATAAATCATCTGTATATTTTGCTTCTCCCTTGACCTTAACAACTCCATCAACCTTTGGGATAGATTTACCTATTACAGAAAAAACTTTCATTTCTTCTCCTCTCTTAAAGCCTTGAATATTTTTTCTGGAGTCATTGGAAGCTCTTTAATTCTGATACCAATAGCATCATAAATAGCATTAGCAATTGCGGGAGCTGTTGGAACAAGACCTGATTCTCCTATGCCCTTTACCCCATAGGGATGTGCTGGATCACCTGCCTCTACTATAACAGTCTCAATCTTGGGCATATCAAGGGGAGTCATTATTCTATAATCTGAAAGTATAGAATTTAAGGTCTTTCCATTATCCAAAAGAATTTCTTCGCTTAAAGCAAATCCAATTCCCTGATGTAAAGCACCTTCAATCTGCCCTTCTACTATTGTAGGATTTATAGCTTTACCCACATCATGAACTGCCACCATCTTCAATATATCTACATGACCAGTAATAGTATCTACCTCAACCTCCACAAACTGGGCTGCAAAGGGGTATGCATTCTCTTTTGGTTCCAAACTCGCCATTCCTATAATCTGCTTCGGCTCTTTTCCATATTGACATAAAAATGCTACTTCAGCTATAGATATCCTTTTTTCTGAGGTTCCTCTGACACCCATCCATCCATTTTTCGCCTCTATGTCTTCTATATTAGCTTCAAGTATATTAGATGCTCCTTTTAAAAGAATCTTCTTGGCTTCTCTTGCTGCAGCTCTCACTGCAATTCCACCTGAATAAGCCTGTCTACTTGCATGGGTTCCAATATCAAATGGAGTAATATCTGTATCTTCTCCTGCAATTACATTTATACCTTTAACATCTACCCCTAATTCCTCAGCAACAATCTGAGCCAATATAGTACTTGAACCCTGACCTACATCAGGAGAACCTGTTATAAGGGTCGCTGTTCCATCTTCATTTACTTTAACCACAGCGGATGAGAGCTCTGATAGTAATGGTTTAGCTCCGCTGCAATGTATTAAACAGGCCACCCCTATCCCTCTTCTTTTCGAGCCATTTCTGTTATTCTTTTTCTCTCTTTTATTATTCCATCCTATTAGTTCAGCCCCTATTTTAATACACTCTTTAAGTCCACAACTTCTAATAGGGGTTCCCATGGGACCAGGAGCTCCTACATCTACACTATTCTTCAACCTAAATTCTAAAGGGTCAATTACTAATTTATAGGCTATACTATCCATCTGAGACTCAGTTGCCCATGCCTGTTCAGGATTACCATATCCTCTGAAAGCCCCGGATACAGGAGTATTTGTATAAACTGTATATCCATCATATTTTATATTTTGGCATTTATAAAGGGATGAAAACATTGCTCCAGCAACTGCAGTAACTGAGGGCCCATGGGTTGCATAAGCCCCCGTATTTAATATTCCCTTTGCCTGTCTGGCAGTTATAGTTCCATCCCTCTTTACACCTGTTTTAAGATAGAAAATACATGGGTGCCTTGACTCTGTGGCATAAAAGCTTTCCTCTCTTGCGTATTTTAACATTACTGGTCTGCCACTCTCTCGGGCTAAAATAGCGCATAAAGGCTCATTTACTATACCTAATCTACTTCCAAATGCTCCTCCAACATTTGGTTTAATAATTCTTATCTTCCCTACTGGCATATTAAAAATCTCTGCCAATAATCTTCTCACAGTATGAGGCATCTGAGTTGATGTCCATACTATAAGTCTTCCATTTATATCAAAATAAGAGATTGAAACACTGCATGGTTCAATGGTACACTGATTTACCCTTGAAGTCTCATATCTATCCTCAAATATATAATCTGCCTCCCTAAATCCTTTATCAATATCACCAATCTCTATAGGAATATGAAAAAGGATGTTACTATCTTCCGAATGAATCTTTGGAGCATCAGGTTTCATAGCCTCTTCAGGATTAAATACAGCAGGAAGTTCTTCATAATCCACTTTTATAAGCTCAATAGCTTCAGAGGCTATATCCTCACTTGTAGCAGCCACCCCGGCCACTCCATCCCCGATAAAGCGGACTTTATCGTCCAATATATACTGATCCTTTGGGACATAAAGCCCCTCTGATGGAGGAAATCCAGCGTTGTTATAAGATGTCCTGGGAACATTTTTATAGGTAATTACAGCCTTTACACCAGGAACTCTCTTTGCCAAGGTTGTATCTATATTTAAAATCTTTGCATGGGGATAGGGAGACCTCAATATCTTCCCGTAGAGCATCCCTCTTAACTTTATATCTGAAGTATATTTTGCTTCTCCAACAGCCTTATCTACAGCATCTATTCTCTCAATCCCTTTACCTATCACTGAATATTCTTTCATTGATTCTTTCTCTCCAAAGCTTTTAGAATCTTTTCCGGGGTTATTGGAATTTCTTTTATCCTTACCCCAACTGCATTATATATAGCATTGGCAATAGCAGGGGGGGTAGAGCAGAGTGTCCCTTCGCTACATTCCTTTGCTCCAAATACTCCCTTTGGATCATTTGAACTAATAAAAAGGGATTTAACAGAAGGCATCTCTAAAGAAGTGGGAATTTTATATTGGAGTAAAGAAGTTGTCAGAGTTGTTCCTCCATCCATAAATATTCTTTCTGTTAATGCATATCCTATTCCCATATGAACAGAACCCTCAATTTGACCCTCTGATGCCATCGGATTTATCGGAAATCCAATATCCTGAGCTGCAACCATTTTCTTAACTCTTATTTTCCCTGTTTCTTTATCTATGCCAATTTCTGCAATATGAGCCCCAAAACTGTAAGCCTGAGATAGATTGCCTTTACCAGTAAGATAATTCACAGGGAGATTTAATGGATCATTATCAGGATTATATATTCCCCTTGTTATTATAGCATCTCCTCCTCTTTTTTTCTTTGCAATAAATATAGCATCCTTAAAAGATAATCCTTTATCAGGGCTGCCCTTAACATATATTCTTCCGTCCTTTGCTATAAGATCGTAAACGTTTGCCTCAATCTCTTCTGCAACAGCATTAAAGAGGACATTCTTTGCCTCATTAGCAGCGGATTTAACTGCATGTCCTGACATTAATGTAACTCTACTGGAGAAACTCCCTTGATCAATAGCTCCAAACTCTGAATCCCCACTCAAAATCTTTATATCTTTAACTAATACCCCTAACTCCTCTGCTGCTATCTGTGCAAGAACTGTATTTGATCCCTGACCTATGTCTGCAGCCCCAGTAAATAGAGTTATACTTCCATCAAGGTTTAATCTTAATATAGCTGAGGAATATGTGTCTGGCACACCAAAATGGAGAGGTGCCCTTGTCCCGGTTATAAATCCATGACATCCGATCCCTATCCCTCTATTATCTCTATAAGTTTCTTCTCTAATCTTATACCAATCTGAAGAGACAATTGAGCTTCTTATGCACTCTTCAAATCCACTGGTAGTTATTTCCCATCCATTGGGAGTTACCTCTCCAGATTTTAACCCATTTTTAATCCTTAACTCTATAGGGTCTATTCCTAAATCTTCGGCTATCATATCTAACTGAGATTCCACTGCAAAATATATCTGGGGGCCGCCATGCCCTCTCATAGCTCCACATATTGGTTTATTTGTATAAACCCTTATTCCATCATATTTTACATTCTTAAGCCTATAGGGAAGATTCATAAACATCCCTGAAAGTCCAACTGTAGCAAATCCATAACTATTATACGCTCCCCCATCTAGCAGATTTTTACAATATCTTGAGGTTATAGTCCCATCCTTCTTAACCCCGGTTTTCATATCAACTATCATTGAATGTCTTCTCCTTGATGCAGAAAGCTCTTCTTCCCTTGTATATATTATTTTCACAGGTTTTAAAGTAACCCTGGATAAAAAGGCAGCGCATATCTCTAAGGACAAAGCTTCTGCTTTCCCACCAAATCCTCCTCCTACATGGGGAAGAATAACCCTTATTTTCTCTTCATCAATATTTAGAGTTCTTGAAAGAACTATCCTTAGAAGATATGGAACCTGAGTAGAAGACCATACAGTAATATTCCCTGAAAGATCACAATTTGCCAGAGCAGCATGGGATTCACCCGGTGAATGGGTTACTATATCTGTTATAAAGCTATCCTCTCTTATATATTCTGCTTCCTTGAACCCTTCTTCTATATCTCCAAAATTCATATATGAAGTAGCACTTATATTGTTTTCTATCTCAAGATGAAGCCTTGGAGCTCCAGGTTCCATAGCCTTAACAGGATCAAAAACAGCTGGGAGTTCTTCGTAGTCAACCTGGATTAATTCTAATGCCTCCTCTGCTATATCCTCATCTATAGCTGCTACTGCTGCCACTTCATCCCCTATATATAAAACCTTATCAATAGCTAATGGATGTTTATCCAAAGTAAAAGTAAAACCTAGAAGAGCACTATATTTCACATCCCCTGTATCTCTACCTGTTATTATCTCCTTTACTCCTTTAACTCTTTTAGCTTTTGATATATCTATATTTTTTATTATCGCATGGGGATAGGGAGATCTTAGTATCTTACCGTACAACATTCCTGGAAGATGGATGTCATCAGTATACTTTGCCTCTCCTGTAACTTTTGATATCCCATCTATCCTTGGGAAAGATTTACCTATTACAGAATATTCTTCCATATATTCTCCTTTATCTAATTAGGCTTATAAACTTCTGGTTCTCTTTGTTGAGCTTCTCTATTAATGAATTCTATTGAAACAGGAGTTACCTTTATTAAACCAAATTCTTCAGAATCATAGCTTGAAAAATAAGGTGTTAAGTCATAAAAGATATTCCAAACCCTCCTCTTTTCCTTTAAATCTTGAATAATTTCCCCCTTTCCACTATATGTAACAACTTGTTTATACTCTTCTGTGAAAAAAAGGAGTTGAACATCTGGATTAACCTTTATCTGTTTTACCTTTCTTGACTCTGAGAATGTAGCAATCCATACTGTAAGACCATCTTTAACAGGTGTTACAATCCTAATTTTAGGTAAATTCCCTTCAATTGTTGATAATACCGCGTTTGGACTACTATCCATTGTTTTTAAAATATTTTCTCTCAATTCTTTTTGATCCATTCTAACCCTCCTTCTTTACCCGGCTAGAAAATATCTTATTAAATCTTTCTAATAGAATTTATTTAACATCCTTTATTTTCTTCTCTAATTCTTTCAGTATACTTTCTGGTGTTATTGGCAATTTCTTTATTCTTACCCCAGTTGCATTATACAGAGCATTTGCTATAGATGGGATAACAGAAACAACTGTTCCTTCACTGGTTTTCGCACCCAATGGAAGGGTTTCATCTTTACTCTCTATAATAACTGTTTTCATATCTGGTATATCTAAACTTGTAGGTATCCTGTAACCCAAAAAAGATGGATTAAGAATATATCCCTTATCCCATATTAATTCTTCAAATAAAACTTGCCCCTCTCCCATTGATATTGCTCCCTCCACCTGGCCTTCTATAGCCATGGGATTTATAGGAATACCACAATCATTGGCTGAAATAATATTTAAAATCTTAACCACTCCTGTCTCAAGATCTACATCCACCTCTGAAGTTTGAGCATCAAAGCTATATGCCGGGGTTATCTTACCTTCTCCTGTCTCAAAATTAACAAGGTCAATATCAGGTCTATAATATCCCCTGCCCATAATAGGTCTGCCTTCTTTAGCTAAAAATATAGTTCTTATAGCATCTTTAAAAGATATACCTCTATCAGTACTACCCTTTACATATATCCATCCATCCTTTGCCTCTAAATCTTCTATATTAGCCTCTAATCTATCTGCTACTCTTTCAAATATCTGCTTTTTAACATCCAAGGCAGCGTATCTAACTGCATTCCCAGCCCATAGTGTTCCTCTATTAGAAAAACTACCTGGATGGGCAGGAGTAACTCCAGTATCACCGGATATTATCTTAACATCCTTGAATGAAACTCCCAATTCATCTGCAACAATCTGACTCATAATGGTATCGGACCCCTGACCTACATCTGTTATACCAGTAAGTAGTGTAACTCTTCCATCTACATTAACTTTTATTATAGCTCCGGAATAGGAATAGGGAGGCACAAGTACCCCGGATACAAAGGAGCTACAACCAATTCCTATCCCCTTTCCTTTTGGAAGTTTTCCTTTTTTATCCTTCCATCCAATTTCCTCTCCTGATCTCTCAATACATTCTTTAAGAGCACAACTCTTTATTTCCATATCACCAAGAATTCTATCCCCCTTCTGAATTGAATTCTTATTCCTTATATAAAGAGGATCTATATTTAGTTCTTCAGCAATTGTATCAAGTTGAGATTCAAAAGCAAATCTTGGTTGAGGGTTACCATGTCCTCTCTGGGCAAAACGGATTGGATTATTTGTATAAATTCTATATCCCTCATATTTAAGATTTGGAATTCTATATACAGATGAGAGGAATGCTCCGGATAGATATATGGTTATTATACCAGCTGGAGCATATGCTCCTCCATCAGCAATGAGCCTGCATTCAGTAGCTATCAGAGTTCCATCTTTTTTAACCCCTGTTTTAAGATAGATTTTCATCGGATGCCTCTGCCTGGTAGCTGAAAATACCTCTTCCCTATTAAGAACAATTTTAACAGGTCTCTCTACAATCTTTGATAAAAGAACAGCACAGAAACCATAGGACATCATATCCACTTTACCTCCAAAACCTCCTCCTACATACGGATTAACAACTCTTATATCACTCTCCGGTATTCTTAAAGTCTGAGATAACTGAACCGACCATGTAAACGGGCTCTGAGTAGCTCCCCATATTTTTAATTTTCCAGATGGATCAAAATCTGCTATAATCGCATGGAGTTCTATGGCAGCATGATTTGTAGCCTGGGTAAAGAACATATCTTCTCTTATATAATCCGATTCCTTAAAACCAGCATTCAAATTCCCGATCTCAAATTCTGTCTTTCCACATATATTTCTCTCCACATGGTCATGTATTCTTGGAGCATCATTTCTCATTGCTTCCTCAGGGTCAAATACAGCAGGCAATGGCTCATAATCAACCCTGATAAGTT
>CAZCTP010000059.1:0-18185 GCA_964501575.1 uncultured Thermodesulfobacteriota bacterium | reverse complement strand
CAAGGAGGGCACTACTTTTTGGCTTGTTTGACCTTCCTATTTCGGAATTTGGGTAAATAGAAGATGATATAAGTTTTGTATACTTTGAAGGGGAGAGGATAAAGATAGCGAATAGAGGATATAGTAGTAAAAGATATGATAGGCTTCAGGTATTATGGAGATTAGTATTGAATGAGAAGGGTTTTCCTATACACTTTGATATATTTTAAGGGAATGTAAACTAAAAAACTTGACGTTATCCATATTAAAAATTTTATTGGAAAAAATATCATAACACTATTATCATAACACTATTATAATGATAATTATTAAAGATAGAAAAAGAAAAAGGTTTTAATTAATAGAATTATGAATAGAGGAGAGAAATTTATAATAGGTGTAGATACAGGGGGAACATTTACTGATTGTGTGGTTATGAATGAGGAAGGGGTAATAACTATAGGGAAATCTCCTTCTACACCAGAGGATTTTTCTATTGGGATATTGAACTCTATTAAAGTAGCTGCTGAATCTTTGGGTATGACAGTTGAAGATGTTCTAAAGCGGACAATACTTTTTGCCCATGGTACAACTATAGCTACAAATGTAATGATAACTCATTCAGGAGCAAAGACAGGATTAATCACTACCAAAGGTTTTGAGGATACCATTCTGATAATGAGGGCATTTGGAAGGATGGCTGGACTTAGTGAGTCAGAAATAACTCATATAGTAAATACAAACAAACCTAAAGCGATTGTTCCGAAATCGTTAATAGAAGGAGTTATAGAAAGAATTGACTATAGAGGAAATATCCTATGTCCTCTCGATATTCAAAAGACCGAAAAAATTATTAAGATTTTCAAAGATAAAGGTGTGGAGGCTATAGCTGTTTCTTTATTATGGTCCTTTAAGAATCCTGAGCATGAGTTAGAGATTGAGAAGATTATAAAAGAGCTATATCCTGAGCTTTTTGTGAGCCTTTCCAGCAATATAGCTCCTATTCTTGGAGAGTATGAGCGTACATCTACTACTGTAATAAATGCATATCTTCAACCGGTTATGAATAATTATCTTACTTCATTAAGAAATAAGCTTAAAAGAAAGGGATTGGATTCAGAACCATTGATAATGCAGGCTTATGGTGGAAGTTTACCCATAATGGAGGCTATCAAAAAGCCGGTAGGTACCATCTCTTCTGGACCTGTAGGGGGTATAATAGGCTCTAAATATTTAGCGGAACTCATGGGATACAAAAATGTAATTGTTACAGATGTTGGGGGAACAAGTTTTGATGTTGGGCTAATATATGAAGGTATTCCTGAATATGCTCGAGATTCAGTAATAAATCAGTATAATATTGCCAGTCCTATGCTTGAAGTAAAATCTATAGGCGCTGCTGCTGGAAGTATAGCCTGGATAGAGCAAGAGACCAATATATTAATGGTAGGTCCAAATTCTGCGGGGGCAGTACCAGGTCCTATCTGTTATGATATGGGAGGAACAGAACCAACAGTGACTGATGCTGACCTTATTTTAGGATACTTAAACCCGAATTATTTTATTGGTGGCAGAATGAAATTAGACAAGGAAAGATCGATCCAATATGTGAAGGAAAAGATTGCCAATAAACTGGGAATGGATGTGGTGGAATCAGCTGCGGGTATATATGCCATAATAAATGCTCATATGGCAGATTTAATTCGAAAGGTTACTATCGAAAGGGGTTATGATCCAAGAAATTTTGTTCTATTTGCTTATGGAGGGGCAGGTCCTGTGCATGCTGGGAGTTATGGTGAGGATTTGGAAACTATAGAGATAGTTATTCCTTCTACTGCTTCTGTGCATTCAGCTATGGGAATACTGGCGTCAGATATTATTCATACTTATGAATTGTCTGATCCTATGGTAGTTCCTGTGGATGTTGATAGAGTGAACCAGATATTTGAATCTCTCGAACAGAAAGGTATTGAAGACCTTTTCAGTGAGGGATTTAAAGAAAATGATATATCAATATTTAGGTATGTAGATATGAGATATAGACGCCAGGTTCATGAGATTAGAGTACCTGTACCTTTAAAAAAGCTGACCTCTGTGGATTTAGAAGTCGTAAT
This sequence comes from uncultured Thermodesulfobacteriota bacterium, assembly GCA_964501575.1. Classification (GTDB taxonomy): domain Bacteria; phylum Desulfobacterota; class CAZCTP01; order CAZCTP01; family CAZCTP01; genus CAZCTP01. Next base: position 16,092 of record CAZCTP010000059.1, on the reverse strand, counting down.
TAAAGATTTTGAAATTCTCTATGAAAAATCCTATGGAAAAGGTTCTGCTTTCAGAGAAGCAGGTATGGAGATGATAACATTTAGAATAGAAGCTATGGGTAAGCTCTTTAAGCCAAGTATAGCTAAATATGATTTAAGTTTAAAGTCTCCTTTAAGAGCTTTAAAAACTAAAAGAGAGGTCTTTTTTAATAAATATAAAGATTTTATTTTAACAAGAATTTATGACTTTGGAGAACTTCAACCAGGGAATATTATAGAAGGTCCAGCAATTATTGAAACTCCGGTAACAACAATAGTGGTTAATCCGGATCAGATAGCACGGGTAGATAGATACAAAAATGTAATAATTAAATATAATGAATATAGCTGATTCTATAACTTTTGAAATTCTTAGACATAGACTGTGGCAGATTACTGAGGAGATGGCTATTACCCTGAAGAGGGTTTCTGGATCTCCTATTACTACAGAGGCTGCAGATTATATGGTGGCTCTATTCAGAGCCAATGGAGATACTTTAGTAGCTGGATGCGGAGTCCTTCTTCATGTTGCTACTACTTCTCAAGTATGTAAGCGTATAATAGAAAGATACAGTGAAAATCTCGGGATTAATGAGGGTGATACATTCTTTTTCAATGATCCTTATCTTGGTTGTATGCATCAGCCGGATGCCTCTATAGTTTCTCCTGTGCATTATAAAGGAGAGCTTATAGGATGGACGGGTACTATGACCCATCTATTGGATACTGGAGGAGTAGATCCAGGGGGTATGTGTCCCAGGGCTAGGGATGTATTTCAAGAAGGAATTAGATTTCCGGGTATTAAAATAGTAGAGAGGGGAGAGCTCAGAAAGGATGTATTTGATTCTATTACCAATATGTGTAGAGAGCCAGAATTAGTAGGGTTAGATATAAAGGCTCAGATAGCTGCAAGTGGAGTAGCAAAGGAGAGGATAAATAGCTTGATTAACCGTTATGGGATAGAGACTATAAAAACGGTTTTTGATGAAATGATCAAATATTCTGAGATGAAGTTGAGGAGAAGACTCAAAGAGTTTCCTGACGGTATCTGGCGAACTATTGAATATTTAGATCATGATGGAGTTACTAATAAGATATATAAAGTAGTATTGGAGATGACTAAAAAAGATGACTCTTTAATTTTTGATTTTAGAGGAACAAGTGAGCAGGCTCCTGGTTTTGTAAATGTTACAAAAGCAGGAACTTGGGGAGGAATATTTGCCAGTATCGCCCCTCTTCTCTGTTATGATATACCCTGGAATCAAGGGATACTAAATCCTGTGAAATTAATTCTTCCTGAAAGGACTCTAATTAATCCTGAATTTCCTGCTCCTGTTTCTATGGCATCAATTGCTGCAGCTACAACAGTGTTAAATGCTACCATGGTTGTTCTCTCCAAAATGTTTGGGTGTAATGAGCAATATAAGAAAGAACTAACCGCAGTATGGGGTAATAGTGTTCCGGTATTAGTAATGTCTGGAACTAATAAGGATGGAAACCCTTTTGTTACTATGTTTATGGATGAAATGCCCGGTGGGGGCGGTGCAAGATCCTATGCAGATGGAGTAGATACGGCGGGTATTAGTTATATACCTCCATCAAGTGCTCCAAATGTGGAAACATATGAACTAATGTTCCCTGTATTATATCTATTTCGAAGACAGGGTATAGATTCAGGTGGTGCAGGGAAATTCAGAGGAGGAGTAGGAGGAGAATACTCTATTACTCTATATAATTCTCCAGCAGGTAAGGCAACTATGACTCTGTATGGGACAGGTTTTGAGCCAGCGACAGCGACCCCTTTATTTGGAGGTTATCCTGCAAACAATAACAGATGGATAATAGTAAGGGAGACAGATATATTAAAAAGGATTAAGAGGGGAGATTTTCCTGAATTTGTTGAGCACCTTAAAGGAAATTTGGAAAATCTGCCAACAAAGGGAGTAACAGAGATTACTGATGGGGATGTATTTTATTGTCACTGGATGGGGGGAGGGGGATATGGAGACCCTATAGAGAGAGAGCCTCAATCTGTTTGTAAGGACGTGATCAATAAGATTGTTTCTCTTAAATATGCTAAGGATATATATGGTGTTATAATCAATCCTGATACTCTTGAGGTAGATATAGATAAAACCAGGGAAATAAGAAGAACTATAAGGATGAATAGAATACAGAAAGAAGTTGACTGGGAAGAATCCTATCACAACAGAGAGAGGGGTAAGCCTTTAAATGAATCTCTAAAGATAGATAAAATCTCTGAAAAAGAGATGATTTTATGTAAAAGATGTGAATATATATTTTCTCCTTTGATAGAGAACTACAAAAAATATGCTATTGTAAGAGAAAATCCTCTTATAAAGGGAGGTCCAAAGCTTTCACCTACTGAAAGATTTATTCTCAGAGAATTTTATTGTCCTGAATGTGGCACAAGGCTAGAGGTAGAAATGATTTTAAAAGAATTGCCATTTATCTGGGACATACAGATTATATCCTAATTTTTAAGTTATAGGAGGAAATTTAAGATGTTGAGCGAAAGATTGAGAGGAAGTTTTAGAAAAAGGCTACAGGATTTAAGAAATTTTAAAGAGAAAAATATCAAAATTATTGGATATATAGGGAGCTATATCCCGGAAGAATTGATCTGTGCAGGAGGAGGAGTACCTCAGCAGTTTTGTAAAGGAGGAGAATCAGAACCTGCTGAAGCTGCATTACCTTATATCGGAAGGTTTACAATCCCATTTACCAGAGCACAGTTCGGATATTACCTGTTGGGAATAGACCCCATATACCGTTTTCCTGATATAATTGTTGCTCAATGTAGTGATTGTCATATGGCTACCTTAGCAGACCTGTTTGAGTTTAATACTAATATACCGGTGGTAAAGATTGGTGTTCCAACTGACTGGGATAAATCATTTATATTTGAATATTATCTTAATAATATAAGAAAACTTAAAGATGCTATAGAGAAACTTACAAATAATGAGATTACAGATGAAAAGCTTAAAGAATATATAGATCTATATAATAGAATGAGAGAGCTTTTAAGAGATATAAGTTTATTGAGGAAGGATTCTTCACCCCCAATAAGTGGATTTGACTTCATAATGTTGAACCATTATTCCTTTTATTCTGATGTTAGGGTTATGATAGAAGAGCTTGAATCTCTGTATAAAGAATTAAAGAATAGAAAAGAGGGTTATAATGAGGAGAAGCCAAGGATTCTTCTAACTGGTCATGTATTAGCTGTTGGAGACTATGTAGTTCCTAAATCTATAGAGGAGAACGGAGGGATAATAGTCATTGAACAATTTGATGAAGGCATTAGACACTACTGGGAAAATATAAAGGTAGAGGGAGATCTGATAGAGAATATCGCACGTAAATATTTTTTAGAGAGGATCCCTTCTTCTGTTCAGGTACCATCCTGGGAGCAAAGACTCAAGGTTTTAGAGAATCGTATAGATGAATTTAAGATTGATGGAGTAATATGGTATCAGTTAAAATTTGATGAAATCTATAATATGGAGTCATATATTCTGGGCAGGAGATTGAAAGAGAGAGGAATTCCTATGTTAAAGCTTGAATCTTCCTATGAGGTTTCTGAATCAATAGAACCTATTAAGATTCGGGTTGAGAGCTTTATCAATCTTATTAAAGAAAGTAAAAGAAAGGGAGGATAATTATGTTTAAGGATAAAGATGAGGAATTATATGAGAAATTTATGGAACAATGTGGATTTGAAAAAGATGAAATTTCAGAGCAGATGCCTTTGCTTCAAAAAGCTTTGAAGAAGCTTCTGATAGAACCTGAGGATATTAATTTAGCTGTAAATAAGTTTATTCCAGAATTCTTTGATATAAGTTTAAAAGGGGTAAGGAAGCTTCTTCGAGCATATATAAGAGAACTTATGGATCTAACAAGAGCTAAGGAGTATAAAGAGCAGGGTGTGAAGGTAGTATATGGAATTCTGCCAGCAAATACTTTACTTTATCAGGCAATTAAGCAGGTAGCACCTGAAAAGATCTATATTTCTTTCCCTGATATTTTTATTGCTACAATGATAAATGCATTATTTCATAAAATTGCTCCTTACTTAGAATTAGCTGAAGCCCATGGGATGGACAGGGGTACTATTCATTGTGCTCTTAACAAAGTGCGGTATGCAGCGCATATATTAGAAATAATTCCTCCTGCTGACCTTTCTTGGATATGGGGATTTATCTGTGATGAAGCCCCAAAGTGTGAGGAGCTTATCCATCACCTGTTTGGTACAAAATTTTATCTGGTAAGAGCAAGTCATGATACGCCTTTAGGCTCTCGTGAAGATGAAGATGATGAAAGAATTGAATTTATTGCTAAGGAGTATAGAGATGGTTTTGAAAAACTTCAAGAAATTCTGGATATTGAAGTTACGCAAAAGGTTCTTAAAGAAGCAATGGATATCAGAAGTGAATATTCTAAAAAGGTTTTTAAAATCAGTGAATTAATGAAGAATGATCCTATGCCTTTAAGCGGGGTAGATAATTCTCTGGTTTATCTCCCCCTGGCAGTTCCTTTAAATACCGGTTTCAAAGATTTGAGTGAAGCATTAGATATACTGATAGATGAATTAGAAGAAAGGGTCAAAAAAGGAGAAGGCATTCTTCCTAAAGGATCACCAAGAATAATGCATCAGCTAATACATCCTGTTGGATGCCCCTGGGTAATCAAGACAATGGAGGAGTTTGGAGTTGGAGTCCCATATCCTGAAACACTTCTACTAAGCCCAAAGGAGTTAAAGCCTTCTCGGTTTTCAGATCCATATATGGCAGCGGCTGAAGTGTGGCTTAGAATGTCAACAAGGGTCAATGAGAAATATAGAGCTGAACAGATGTGTGAAAAGATAAGATTTTATAATATTGATGGAGTGCTCTTCTTTGGATTTGATTTTGATCGTTGGTGGGGGAGTGGTGTGCCCATGGTAAAGAAGATAGTAGAGGAGACTACAGGGGTTCCTACTATACATATAGAAGGAAATATCTGGGAGGATAGAGATTACAGCCAAGAAGGAATCAGGATTAGGCTTGAAACCTTTGCAGAGATATTAAAAGATTATAAAAAGAGCAAGGAGAGGTAGAATATGACTGCAGGGATTGATATAGGGTCCAGAACATCTAAGGTAGTTATTATGGATAATAATGGTAAAATTCTTGGATATAACATTATGCCAACAAGTTATAATGTGAAGGAGAGTGGGGAAGCTATATTAAATATTGCTTTAGAGAAATTAAATATATCAATAAAGGATTTAAGATATATTATTTCAACAGGTTATGGGAGGAGATCTATAACGTTTTCTCATAGAGCGGTTCCTGAAATTTTATGTCATGCAAAGGGGGCTAAATGGCTGATACCTACAGTAAGGACAAATATAGATATAGGTGGCCAGGATAGTAAAGTTATTGAGATAGATGAGAAGGGAAATGTTCTCCGTTTTGCTATGAATGATAAGTGTGCTGCAGGGACTGGAAGATTTTTAGAAGCCTTGGCAAAGGTTTTATGTGTCGATATTGAGGAGATTGGTTCTCTTTCTCTAAATAGCAAAATTCCATCTACTATAAGCAGTATATGCACAGTATTTGCGGAGTCAGAGGTAATCTCTTATCTATCAGCCGGCGTAAAAAGGGAAGATATTGCTTCCGGTATGCATAAGGCTATTGCTAAAAGAGTTATAGCTATGGGAAAGGGGGCACAGATAAATTATAAAGAAGATGTAGTTTTCACCGGGGGAGTAGCAAAGAATATAGGTGTAAAGAGAGCGATTGAGGAAGAGGTTAAAACTAATATTATTATACCAAAGGAACCCCAAATAACAGCAGCTATAGGAGCTGCTTTATATGGAATTTCTTAAAGTTCTTAAATTTTTCAATTGTTTTTAATAGAAACTATTTTTGTATTAATTAGTTAACTAAATATAATATTAAAGTGCTTGACATAATTATCAAGGGTAATATAATAAAATTTATATTTAAAAAAATTATTTTATTAATATTCTTTCGGAGGCGATTGTATGGGGAAAGAGCTTACATCTGTTCAGAAGTCAAGATTGAAGTTATTCGAAAATAGAGAATGGTTTGATAATAATCTCCATGAGATTCAGAAGAATTATAGGGGCAAGGTAATAGCTGTTTATGGGCTTAAGATAGTAGCAGATGGTGATAGTTCTGATGAAGTCTATGAAAAGATAAAGGATGAATATCCATTGGAAGAGGTGTTAGTTATTATGGTTCCAAATGAGGAGATCTTGGTAGTTCCATATCCAGTTTAAAGGAGTGTATGATGAAAGAGTTTCCATTTTTATCTCTTAGAGATTGGATATCTTTTTTAGAGGAAAGAGGCGATATTGTACATAATAAGGTTGAGGTGGATTTAAGGGGTGATGTATCTGCTATTGCAAAGCTTGGGACTGTAAAAAATGCTCCCCCAATAATACATGAAAATATAAAAGGGTATCCTGACTGGAGAATAGCCAGCAATCTGTTCCTCGGGAAGGGGAAAATGGCTTTAATATTGGGTGTAGATAGAGATAGATTTTTAGAGGAAGTCTCTTCCAAATTAGATGTCCATGTTTCTCCCATAGAGGTTTCTACCGGTCCATGTAAAGAAATTAAGCTTGTTGGAGAAGATGCAGATGTAAATCTCCTTCCTATTCCCTTTACTGGTGCTATGGAAGGAACCCCCAATATTACTGCTGGAATAAGTAATGTTAGAGACATAGAAACAGGATGGCAGAATATAGCTGTTCGGAGATTTGGAGTTAAAGGAAGCAAGGTTTTGTCTGAATTTATTAATCCAGCTCAACAGGATTCCCTTATATGGAGTAAGTATAGAAGGAGAAGAGAGAGGATGCCCATTGCAATAATTATAGGGGCAGATCCATTAACCTATGTAATATCTCAGACAAAAGTCCCTGTTGGATTCTGTGAGTATGATCTATGGGGAGCGTTTGCAGGTATGCCTCTTGAAGTTGTCAAGTGTGAAACTAATGATCTATTAGTTCCATCAAATGCAGAGGTAATTATAGAGGGAGAGGTTGATCCCTTTGAGAGAGAGATGGATGGCCCATTTCCTGAACTCTATGGATATTATACAACCATTGCTGCAGTGGCGAAGGTACATGTAACAGCTATAACAATGAGAAAGAATCCTATATATTATTATATGAATATGGGTGAGCCCCCTACAGAAGGACATACAATGGGCTCATTAATGGGGTCCATTACTGTCTATAGAGAGCTTTCAAAGATATTTCCAGGAATACTTGATGTCTATTCTCATAGAATATGGGGCATGATAACAATTATAAAGGTTGATAAGAGGGTGGCAAAATCATGGTCTCAATATGCTGTCCAGATAGGGAGTATTGCAAAATTTCTGTGTTACCCTGGATGGAAGGGGATAATAGTGGTTGATGATGATGTGAAAGACATAAGGAATTTAGAAGAAGTATTTGATGCTATGGTTAATAAATTCCAGGCAAGTAAAGATCTGACAATAATACCGAGAACAACAGCTTCAACCCTTGATCCTTCAGAGCCATGGGCAGGGAGATGGGGATGGACAGACTTCTTTATAATGGATTGTACGGAGAAACCATATCCTTGGGATGAGGGGTATAAGAGAGGTAAAGCTGTCCCTCCCAGAGACGCCCTTGAAAAGGCAGAAAAAAACTGGAATTCATATGGGTTTGGAGAGAAATGATAAGGTATAATCTAAAGTCTAAGGATAGTAAGTATTGGAATACACATATTGAAACCATGCCCCGGGATAAAATAAAAGAGATTCAGTTTAAGAAAATTAAAGCTATTATCAGATATGCCTATGAGCATAGTCCAATGTATAGAAGGTTGTATGATAATGCTAAGGTAAAACCTGAGGATATAAAAAGTTTTGATGATTTCATTGAGAAGATTCCAACAATAGATAAAAAGGATCTTCTTGAGGCTCAGAGATTATCACCTCCCTTTGGTGATCTGTTAACATCTGATATGATAATGCAGAGATATATGACTTCTGGTACAGCAGGGATTCCTATGCAATTGGCATATTTAGATAGAGGTCAGATAATGACTTCTGATTCATGGTCAAGTGCGTTCTGGGCTGCTGGTATAAGGCCTTCCGATACATTCTATTTTGCATTTAATTTTGGAACATTTGTGGGGTTCTGGACAGCTTATTGGGGAGCTATTAATCTTGGAGGAAGGGTTATTGGAGGTGGAGGATTAACTACAAAGGACAGAATTAATCAGATATTAATGTTAAAACCTACTGTTTTATTATCTACCCCAACCTATGCTTTACATATGATAGAGGTTGCGAAGGAGATAGGGGTAGATCTTAGAGATTCTTCTATCAGAATTACGTATCATGCAGGAGAACCCGGGGCTAATATTCCCGTTACAAGAAGAGCTATCGAGAATGGATTTGGTGCAAAGACCTATGATTTCTATGGTATAGGTGAGATTCATGGAATGGCAGCTTCCTGCGAACTTCAGGATAGATTACATATATTTGAGAATCAATGTATGACAGTGGTTGTTGATAGGGATGGAAAGGTAGTTAAAGAGGGTGAAGTTGGAGAGAATGTAGTTACAAGCTTTGCTCAGCTTGCTCAGCCAATTATAAAATACCGGACTCATGATCTTGTAGAATGGCATGAAGATATATGTGAATGTGGAAGGACCTTAGCATATTTTAAAGGTGGAATATTGGGAAGGACCGATAATATGATAATTATTAAGGGGGTAAATATATATCCTACAGCACTTGAATCTTTATTATGGGGAATTTCTGGTATAACAGAAAATTATGAGATACATGTAACCAGGGATAGGGGATTAGATAGTATAAAAATAAAGGTTGAGGCTGATAGAGAACTTCCCCAATATAGATATAATGAAATAGCAGAAAAGTTAAAAGAGAATTACAGAAGTAATATAGGTGTAAATATAGATATTGAGATACTGCAATATGGAAGTCTGCCAAGGTATGAACTAAAGTCAAAGAGATTTTTTGATCATAGGAAGGAGAAAAATGGGTAAGGATGAGATGATGAATATAGTAAGGGAAGTAAGGAAATATTTAAAAATGATAGAGGAAGGAGGTGATACTCCCGCTATCGAGCGATATGCTCATATGGCAGATATATACTGTTCATTATTGGAGAATCATATAGATGAAGAAAAAGAATTATGGAATTAAGGAGGAAGAGAATGAAAGAGAGAAGAGAAAAGATCTGTTCTATAGAGGATGCTATCTCTCATATTAAAGATGGAGATACTATCGGATTATCCGGTCTTATATTATTTCATGAACCCATGGCTTTAATAAGGGCTCTTATAAAGAGGGGAGTGAAGGACCTTACCATTGTTACCCTTGGTAGTTCAATGGGGGCTGATTTACTTATAGGGGCAGGATGTGTAAAGAGGGTTGTGTCGACATATCTGGGATTTCAACATTTTGCTCCAATATCACCAAACTTTAGAAGCAAAATAGAAAAAGGGGAAGGGCTTGAATTCTGGGATTATGACTTTCAGCATTGGCATTGTGCCCTTAAGGCTGGTGGATGGAACATGCCATATCTACTAACAAAAGCTGGCCTTCTTACTGACCTCCCTAAAATAAATCCATCTCTTAAAGAAGTAGAGGTAGACGGAGAGAAATGGATTGCTGTTCCACCAATAACACTTGATGCTTCTCTTCTTTATGCCTCAAAATCTGACCCCTATGGAAATGTTATATATAATGCTACTGTGTTCTCTGAAAGGATACTTGCAAGGGCAACAAAGGGACCTATTATAGTCAGTGTTGAGGAGATTGTTCCTAATGATATGGTTAGGGCAGAACCGAGATTGGTAATCCTATGTGGGGGGATAATTGCTGACTATGTGGTTGAGGTTCCCTATGGTGCTCATCCTGAAGAAGGACAGGGATATTATATGCTTGATAGTGACCATATAAAAGAGTATATAGCAGCAGCCCAGGCCACAAGAAAGGGTGAAGACCCAGATGCATTCAAGAGGTATCTTGATAAATATGTTTATACTCCAGAAAGCAATGAAGAATATCTTGAACGTATTGGAGGGATAAAGAAATTACTTAAATTGAAACAACCAATCTATTAATGGAGGTTAATATGTCTAAAGAAGATTATAGTCCTAATGAATATATGGCAATTCAGGTCTCAAGGGTAATAAGAGAAACTGATAAGATGGCAGGTGGAGGAGTATATTCTGATGTTATATATAATGGTGTAATGTTAGCATCAATACTTAGATGTCCAGACCTAATATATGCTACTGGTGGATTTTTTATGAATTTGGCTGGGAAAAGGCTTCCAAGATTTACTCCTACATTTCTTCCATGGGAATACAGGTTTATGAAAATTGGAGAAGGAATGGTATATGATCATGATGCTCAATTATATAATCCGGGCCCAAGGAAGCTCGTTCAGGGAATTTTCTTCATTGGAGGTATGCAGATTGATAGATATGGGAATATAAATAATACTATTATAGGAGATATAAAAAAACCGAGACTTAGAGGACCAGGGACAATAGGTATAATAACATTTTCAGACTATATGCTTAGATCATATATATTTGTCAGACATCATGATAGAAGGACATTTGTTCCAGAAGTAGATTTTATCACTGCTGCTGGTTATAAGAATAAATATGGCGAAAAGAAGGATTTAAAGGTACAGAATGAGGGACCAGAAATGGTGATAACCCCTATTGCTCTTATGGATTTTGATGAGGAAACTAAACATATGAGACTTAAATCTGTACATCCAGGATACACAGTGAAGGATGTCGTAGCTAATACAGGATTCGACCTTATAATACCAGATAATGTTCCTACTACATCACCTCCCACAGAAGAGGAGTTATATACGTTAAGGAATGAGGTGGATAGATTGGGCGTTTTGAGAAAACCCTTTTAAATTTTTGATTATATTAAAGGTGTAAGGAGGTATAAAATGGCTGATAAGAGTTTTGATGTGGTATTAGTGGGTGGAGGGAGTAAGGGGCTTGTTGCAGCAATGTATCTAACCAAATATGGTGGTATGTCAGTTGGAATATTTGAGGATAGAGCCGAACTTGGAGGTGGATGGTCGAGTGATGAAAGCCCAGCCCCAGGATTTATTGCGGATCATTGTTCCCATGTACATGCCCCTGAGTTATATCATGCTCCAACTAATCTTGATTTTCCTGAATGGATAGAATATGGTGCTAAATATGCTCCATGGCCTGTAGGTTGTTCTGTTATTTTTAGAGAAGATCATAGTTGTATAGGGATGTATCCTCAAGGAGTTGATCCAAACCAGGAAAAAAGCGCAAAATGGATAGCCAAGTTTTCTGAAAAAGATGCTGAAACATGGCTTAATATATATGATAAATCAAAGAAATATTATCTTCCTGCAATATTAGAATGGTTATTTACTCCTGCTCAACCTTTTGGGGTTCAGGATGCAATGGATAGATTAATAATGAATCCTGACGCAGGTATAGATCCAGCATGGTTATATATGTCTCCAGCCCAACTATTTAGGGATCTATTTGAAAGCAAAGAAGCGCAGGTTCTATTTGCAAGAGAAGTTCAGGCATGTGCCTTAACTCCGGATATGTATGGGAGTGGTTTAGCGACATTTATGATGTTAGCCCTTAATGTTGTTGGTTTAGCTGTCGCAGTTGGGGGAAATCATCAGGTATCCCATGCAGCGCAAAAGGTTGTGCTTGAGAACGGGGGCAAAATATATACAAGATCAAAGGTTGATAAGATACTAATAAAGAATGGGAGGGCTACAGGGATAAAACTTGCTGATGGTACCGAGATAGAGGCTAAGAAACTTGTATTATCTGGCGTTGATCCTAACCAGTTATGTCTTGAATTGATAGATAAGGAATATTTGAGTGAAAAGATAAGAAGAAGGATCAAGAACTTAGAAAGAGATTGGGTAACAATAACATGGTATACTTGGGCGTTATATGAGAGACCCAAATATAAGGCAGAGAATTTTGAACCAGATATAAAGGAAAGCGCGTGGATTCATCTTGGCACAAAGGGTTTAGATGATATACTGGATGAGGCATATTATAGAAGACTCGGTATGATGCCCCCTCTTGATAAGTTAAATATTGGGGTTGCGGATACAACAATGGCAGATAAAACATCAGCTCCAGAGGGAAGGGCGACTGTATTAACAGAGCAGTGGGCAATACCTGCATGGAAGATGAGTGAGATTGAATGGAAAAAATTTGAGAAAGAACATGCGGATGATTTATTAAAAGTTTGGAGCAGATATGCTTCAAATATGACATGGGATAATGTCATAGGATATGTTCCTGTAACTCCATATTTTACATCAAGACATGCAAGGAATTGGGGTCCAGCAGGGAATTGGGCTGTAATAGATCACTCTCCATCTCAGCTTGGAAGGTTCAGGCCTATACCTGAACTTGCATCGGGCAGGATGCCTATAAAGAATCTATATGCGACCGGGGTTGGATGGCATCCCTTTGCTCTTGGAAGTTCTTTCCAGGGATATAATATATACAAGGTGATAGCGGAGGACTTTGGATTAAGAAAGCCATGGGTTGATAAGGGAAGACCATGGTAAAAGTAGCAAAATGAGGAAAGACAGAGATGGCTGATAAAAGTTTTGATGTGGTATTAGTGGGTGGAGGGAGTAAGGGGCTTGTTGCAGCAATGTATCTAACCAAATATGGTGGTATGTCAGTTGGAATATTTGAGGATAGAGCCGAACTTGGAGGTGGATGGTCGAGTGATGAGAGCCCAGCTCCAGGATTTATTGCAAATCATTGTTCCCAAGTACATATTCCAGATATATATCATGCAGCTACAAACGAAGATTTTCCTGAATGGATAGAGTATGGTGCAAAATATGAATATTGGCCGGTTAGTACTGGAGTTATTTTTAGAGAGGATCATACCTGTTTGGGTGTATACCCCAGGAATTTAGATCCTGATCAGGAGAAAACAGCAAGATGGATAGCTAAATTTTCTAAAAAAGATGCTGATATATGGCTTGATTTCTGGAAAAAATCAGAAAAGTATCATATTTCAGCAATTATAGAATGGTTGCATACTCCTGCTCAACCCTTTGGTGTTCCAGATGCAGCGGATAGATTAATAATGAATCCGGATGCAGGTATAGATCCTGCATGGCTATATATGTCTCCAGCCCAACTTTATAGAGATTTATTTGAAAGTAAAGAGGCTCAAGTTCTATTTGCAAGAGGAGTCCAGGCAGCAGGAATTACCCCGGATCAATATGGAAGTGGTTTTGGAGCATTACTCATGTTATTTCTCTGTGCGGTAGGTATGGCTGTTGCAGTTGGTGGAAATCATCAGGTATCCCATGCAGCACAAAAAGTTATTCTTGAAAATGGCGGTAAGATATATACGAGGTCAAAGGTGGATAAGATACTAATAAAGAATGGAAAAGCTGTTGGAATAAGGCTTGCTGATGGTACCGAGATAGAGGCTAAGAAGCTTGTATTATCTGGTGTTGACCCTCATCAGTTATGCTTAGAGCTGATAGATAAAGAGTATTTAAGTGAGAGGATAAGAAGGAAAATAAGAAATTTAGAGAGGGATTGGACATTAGTGACATGGTATACATGGGGATTATATAATAGGCCTGAGTATAGAGCTGAGGAATTTAACCCTGATATAAAAGGGACGGGTATGTTGCATCTTGGAACGAAGAATTTAGATGATTTACTTGAAGATGCATATTGGAGAAGGCTTAAGAGAATGCCTCCGGTAGATAAGTTTAATTTATTAGCTTCAGATACAACGATGGCTGACAGAACAGCAGCTCCGGATGGTAGATCAGCTATATTAACAGAACAGTGGGCTGTGCCATCATGGACTATGACAGAATCTCAATGGAAAAGATTTGAAAGAGAACATGCTGAGGATGTTATAGATATATGGAATAAGTATGCACCCAATATAACATGGGATAATATAATAGGGTATATTCCGGCAACTCCATTCTTTACATCCAGACATGCAAGGAATTGGGGCCCCTCTGGTAATTGGGCCGTTATAGATGAATGTCCATCACAGCTTGGGAGGTTCAGACCTATACCTGAACTTGCATCAGGCAGGATGCCGGTAAAGAATCTATATGCGACCGGCGTTGGATGGCATCCCTTTGCTGGTGGTAGCTCTATTCAGGGATATAACATATACAAGATAATAGCAGAGGATTTTGGATTAAGGAAGCCCTGGATTGAAAAGGGGAGGCCATGGTAGATTTAAAATATCATAAAGGGGGTAAAAGATGGCTGATAAAAGTTTTGATGTGGTATTAATTGGAGGTGGGAGCAAGGGATTAGTGGCAGCAATGTATCTAACCAAATATGGTGGTATGTCCGTTGGAATATTTGAAGATAGGGCTGAACTCGGAGGTGGATGGTCAAGTGATGAAAGTCCTGCTCCCGGGTTTATAGCAAACCATTGCTCTAATAATCATGCTCCAGATATATATCACGTTCCTGTATATGAAGACTTTCCGGAATGGAGGGAATATGGTGCAAAATATGGTTACTGGCCTGTAAGTATGGGGGTTTCATTTAAGGAAGATTATAGCTGTCTGGGAGTTTATTCTGCTAAGGAGGATCCAAATCAAGAAAAGACAGCAGAGTGGATGGCGAAATTTTCTAAAAAGGATGCTGATACGTGGTTGAGACTCTGGGATAAGGGAAATAAATATATTATCCCAGCGCTTTTAGAATGGCTATTTTCTCCTGCTCAACCCTTTGGTGTTCCAGATGCAGCGGATAAATTAATAATGAATCCTGATGCAGGAATTGATCCAGCATGGTTATATATGTCTCCTGCCCAACTTTACAGAGATCTATTTGAGAGTAAGGAGGCGCAGGTTCTATTCGTAAGGGTTGTTCAGGCGGGTGGTATTACCCCTGATGAATATGGAAATGGATTTGGGGCGCTTATGCTTATGCTTCTCTATACAGTAGGACTTGGAGCAGCAATAGGTGGTAATCATCAGGTGGCCCATGCTTCGCAGAAAGTTATACTTGAGAATGGTGGTAAAATATTCCCAAGATCGAAGGTTGATAAGATAATAATTGAAAATGGAAAAGCAAAGGGTGTAAGGCTTGCAGATGGAACTGAGATAGAAGCAAAGAAGCTTGTATTATCTGGGGTTGACCCATATCAGTTATGCGTTGAATTGATAGATAAGGAACATTTAAGTGATAAGATAAGAAGAAGAATAAAGAATTTAGAAAGGGATTGGATAACTATAACATGGTATACATGGGCATTATATGAAACACCTAAATATAAATCTGAAGGCTTTAATCCTGATATAAGACTCTCTTCCTCTATTCATTTCGGTTCTAAGGACTTAGATGCTTTCTTTAAAGAAGTATATTCGAGAAGGTTGAGAAGAATGCCAGAATTGGAAGATTTGAATCCTTTAGCTGTAGAGATGACCATTCCGGATCCATCGGTAGCTCCTCCAAATAGGTCCTGTGTATTAACCGAGCAGTGGGCAATACCTGCATGGAAGATGAGTGAGATTGAATGGAAGAAGTTTGAGAAGGAACATGCAGATGATATTTTAAAGATATGGAGTAGACATGCTTCTAATATGACATGGGATAATGTAATAGGGTATGTTCCGGTAACACCATTCTTTACATCCAGGCATGCAAGGAATTGGGGTCCAGCAGGGAATTGGGCTGTAATCGATCATCCTCCATCTCAGCTTGGGAGATTCAGGCCTATACCTGAACTTGCATCTGGGAGGATGCCCATAAAGAATCTTTATGCAACTGGAGCAGGATGGCATCCCTTTGCTGGTGCTCATTCTACACAGGGATATAACATATACAAGATAATAGCAGAGGATTTTGGATTGAGAAAGCCGTGGGTAGAGAAAGGACGTCCATGGTAGATTAAAAACTTTAGAAAGGAGGTGTAATATGGCAGATAAAAGTTTTGATGTAGTATTGGTGGGTGGAGGGA
>CAZCTP010000058.1:0-18237 GCA_964501575.1 uncultured Thermodesulfobacteriota bacterium | reverse complement strand
AGTTTACATCATTTAGAATAGGGGGGCCTGCAGATAATGCAATAATACCCAAGGATGTAGAGGATATTAAGATCATATTGAGTTATCTTAATGGAAAAAATATACCCTACCTTATATTGGCTGGTGGAACAAATATACTTATTATGGATGAAGGAGTGAGAGAGGTTGTGATTAAACTACCTTCAAATTTGAATGAGATAGAGATGATAGATGATGAAAGAATATACGTAGAGGCTCAGGTGAGAATTGATAGACTTCTTAAATTTTCTATTGATAGGTCTCTTAGTGGAATTGAGTTTCTCTCAGGAATACCGGGAAGGTTCGGGGGCGCCATAAGAATGAATGCGGGTACATATGGAGGTGATATAGGAAGTGTCGTGGAATCTATCAAGATAGTAGATAGAGAGGGTAAAGTTAATACTATTTATAAAAAGGATTTCAGATTTATCTATAGAGAATTATTTATTAATGAAGGAGAGGTTATTATAGGGGGGATTATAAAATTAAATAAGGGCAATAAAGAAGATATTGTCAGAAAGATCAAAGAGATAAGAGATTACAGGAAGAAAACCCAGCCATTATCCTATCCATCTGCAGGATCTATATTTAAAAATTCATCAGGATTAAAAGCAGGCAAACTTATTGAAGAAGTAGGATTGAAGGGATTTCAGATTGGTATGGCAAAAGTTTCAGATATACATGCCAATTTTATAATAAACTTAGGTGGAGCAAAGGCAGATGAGGTTATAAGAATTATGAAATTTATTCAGAGAAGGGTATATGAATATAAAGGAATAAATCTTATTCCAGAGATAAAGATATGGGGAGGTAATCCTCTTGAATAAAAGGATAGGTGTATTAATGGGTGGATTATCGTCAGAAAGAGAGATATCTATCAAGAGTGGTATGGCTGTATTAAAAGCATTAAATGAAAAGGGATATGATGCAATTCCTATAGATGTTGGAAGAAATATAGCAAAAGAACTTAAAGAGAAACATATAGATGTTGCTTTCTTAACACTTCATGGGAGGTACGGAGAGGATGGAGCTATTCAGGGTATGCTTGAGATGATGGGTATACCATATACCGGGTCTGGAGTTTTAAGTAGCGTTATTACAATGGATAAGATTATAACAAAGATTGTTCTTCTTTATCATAATCTTCCAACACCTAAATTCCAAGTTATAGAGAATGGGGAATTTAGTTCTATAAATATAAGATTTCCGGTGATTGTAAAACCATCAAGAGAAGGGTCTACAATAGGTGTTAATATTGCAAGGAATCATGATGAGTTAGTATCAGCCTATAAGGATGCCAAGAACTATGATAAAAGAATATTAATTGAGGAATATATAGAGGGTAAAGAGATAACGCTTGGTATTATAGATGGAAATGTTCTTCCTGTAATAGAAATAGTTCCCAAATCAGGATTTTATAATTATAAATCTAAATATACTCCAGGAATGACAGAATATGTCATACCAGCAAATATAGGCGAAGATATAGAAGGTATTGTAAAGAATATAGGGTTAAAAGCTTACAGAATTTTATATTGCTCAGGAGCAGTTAGAGTAGATTTTATCTTAAGTAAGGATAATATACCTTACATTCTGGAAGTAAATAGTATACCAGGAATGACAGAGACAAGCCTTCTTCCAAAATCAGCTAAGCATGCTGGGATAGATTTTAATGAATTGGTGGAGATGATGTTAAAAGGAGCATCATTAAAGAGATGAAAAGGTATATTATAGTTGGTGGGATATTATTGAGTTTTTTCATAATATATCAATGGTTGAAAGTGGCAGATTATTTTAAGATGGGGAGTCCTATTATAAATGGATTAAACAGAATAAAGAGGGAGGAAATATTAAAGATAGCTGGGATTACTCCTGGTATGAATATTTTAAGCTTAGATATAAAAACAATAAAAAATAGAATAAGATTTCACCCATGGGTTAGAGATGTCTCTGTAAGGAGGGAGTTTCCTAACAGACTTATTATAAATGTGGCTGAGAGAGAACCTACAGCTCTCATTAATATTAATGGATTATTTTATGTAGATAGGAATGGGAATATCTTTAAGAGGGTAGAAGCATGTGATAGTTATGACTATCCAATTATAACAGGGATTAGTAGAGATGATGATTATTCATCCTTTATGAATAAAGTAAATATGGGGATAAGATTTTTGAATATTGCGAAGCCTCTGATGGATATTATATCAGAGGTAAATGTCAGTGAAGATGGAATAATAATATATACCATGGATGGAGTGATGGTAAATATTGGGGAGGATGATTACAGAAAGAAAGTTATTAGATTGAATAAGATATTGATAGATTTAAGAGAAAGATCAAAAAGGGCAAAGCTAATAGATTTGGATTATAGAGATATAGGTATAGTAAAAATATCTAAGGGAAAGGAGGTGAGAGAATGAAGTCTAAAAAGAATAATATTGTTATTGGGCTTGATATAGGGACTACAAAAATATGTGCTATTGTCGGAGAGATCAAAGAGGATGGTTTGGATATAATAGGGATCGGGAAGAGTCCCTCCAAAGGATTAAGAAAGGGCGTTGTTGTAAATATTGAGAGCACAGTAAATTCTATTAGAAAGGCTATAGAAGAGGCTGAGATTATTGCTGGATGTGAAATAAAGCAGGTATACACCGGGATTGCAGGTGGACATATAAAGGGTATAAATAGCAACGGGGTTGTAGCAATAAAGCATAGAGAAGTGAAGGAAGATGATATTAGAAGGGCAATAGATGCAGCTAAGGCTTTAGTTATACCAATGGATAGAGAGATTATACATGTTTTACCTCAGGAGTTTATAGTGGATGATCAGGACGGGATAAAAGACCCACTCGGAATTTCAGGAGTAAGGCTTGAAGCAAGGGTTCATATAGTTACTGGGGCTGTGACCTCTGCCCAGAACATTATAAAATGTGCAAACAAAGCTGGTCTTAAGGTTATGGATTTTGTCTTGGAGCAATTAGCTTCAGGTGAAGCTGTATTAAATAATGATGAGAAAGACTTGGGAGTAGTTCTTGTTGATATTGGTGGTGGGACAACAGATATTGCTATATATTCGGAAGGGAGTGTTAAATATACTTCTGTATTATCTCTTGGTGGTAACCATATTACAAATGATATTGCAATAGGATTAAGAACCCCTATGGAGGAAGCAGAGAAGATAAAAAAGAAATGTGGGTGTGCATTGACATCTATGATTCCAAAGGATGAAGCTATTGAGGTTCCAACTGTGGGGAAGAGAAGATCAAGAACTATTTCAAGAGAAATACTCGGAGAGATAATTGAACCACGAGTGGAGGAGATGCTCACCCTTGTAAAAAGAGAGATCGCTAAATCAGGATATGAGGATCTACTTCCATCAGGTATTGTTCTTACTGGTGGGGCATCCATAATGGAAGGTATGACTGAAATAGCTGAAGATATATTTAATCTTCCGGTGAGAAGGGGTGTCCCGGTAAATATTGGAGGACTCACAGACATTGTGAATAGTCCTATATATTCTACTGGTGTTGGGTTGGTATTATATGGGATGAGAAATAAGAATAAAGATACATTTGATAATGGTGATGATAATCTATTTATAAAAATAATGAAAAGGATGAGGAGATGGTTTGAAGAATTCTTTTAATATTTTAAATAAATGATGGAAGGAGGTAAATATAATATGATCCAATTTGAAGAAAACTTTGAAGACGGAGCAAAAATAAAAGTAATCGGTGTTGGAGGTGGAGGCTGTAACGCCGTGGATAATATGATAGCTTCCAATATGAAAGGGGTTGAGTTTATTGCAGCAAATACAGATCTTCAGGCTTTAAGAGAGTCTAAAGCTTCAATAAAGCTTCAACTTGGTGCAAAAATCACTAAGGGATTAGGAGCTGGAGCTAATCCTGAGATTGGTAAGAGCGCAGCTATTGAAGATAGAGATAGAATCAAGGAGATACTGAATGGTGCTGATATGGTATTTATAACTGCAGGGCTTGGAGGAGGGACGGGGACTGGTGGAGCTCCCATAATAGCAGAGGTGGCAAAGGAGATTGGAGCATTAACGGTTGGAGTGGTGACAAAACCATTTTTATTTGAAGGTAGGAAGAGGGGAAGACAAGCTGAAGAGGGGTTAAAGGAGCTTAAAGATAAAGTTGATACCCTGATTGCAATTCCTAATGAAAGATTACTCACTATATCTCAAAAGAATACTTCTCTTTTAGAAGCATTTAAAATGGCTGATGAGGTATTACTTAATGCAGTTCAAGGTATATCTGACTTAATAACAAATCATGGTTTGATAAATCTGGATTTTGCTGATGTAAAGACTGTTATGTCAGAGATGGGTATGGCTCTTATGGGTATAGGTATAGCTTCTGGTGAAAAGAGGGCTATTGAAGCTGCACAGAAGGCTATAGCAAGTCCTCTCTTGGATGAGATTTCTATAAATGGAGCTAAGGGTATACTTATTAATATAAGAGGCGATAAGAATCTTACGATACATGAGGTTACAGAGGCTGCAAGGCTCGTTCAGAAAGAAGCAGATGAGGAGGCAAATATAATATTTGGAGCAGCAATAGATGATGATCTCGGTGAACATATAAGAATTACTGTAATAGCTACCGGTTTTGGAAAAGAAGAAGTTAGAGAGGAGGTAGTAATATCAACAGCTAAGAAAGAGAATAAGGATATACCTGCTTATATAAGAAAAGAAAGAAGCGTTGATCCATTAAGATTTGGTAAAATAAGTGGTATAATATCGGAAGAGGAAGATGAGTATGATATCCCAACATTTCTCAGAAAACAGGCTGACTGAAGAGCTGACTTTAGAAGGTGATAGACATATAAGAAAAACATGGGAAAAAGAGATAAGGTTTGGATTAGTATATCCAAATAGATATTATACAGGGATGTCGAATTTAGGATTTCAATTTATATATACTTTACTAAATAGTTATGAGGATGTGGTATGTGAAAGAATATTCTTGCAGGAACTTCCAGATCTCCCTATTTTATCTATAGAATCAAAAAGGCAGCTTAATGAATTTAATCTTATTGGATTTTCACTCTCTTTTGAAGAGGATTATATAAATGTATTAAATATCCTTTCTTCAGGGAAAATTCCTCTTAGAGCTGGAGAGAGAAATACCTATCATCCAATAATTATAGCTGGTGGGATTGCTCCAATGCTTAATCCTAAACCTCTATCCGATTTTATTGATATATTTGTAATAGGTGAGGGAGAAAGTGTTATGCCAGAAATTATTGAATATTATAGAAAGCTAAAGAGAAGCAGAGCATCACGAGAGGAAATAATCTCAGAATTATCAAATATAGAAGGAGTTTATTCACCTAAATTTAATAGAGGAATTATAAAGAGAAAGCGAGTGAGAAATATAGACCAATTCCCTATAGAATCTTCTATAATTACTCCATATACAGAGTTTGGGAATACCTATCTAATAGAAGTGAATAGAGGGTGTGCAAGGGGATGCAGGTTCTGTGCAGCTGGTTTTATTTATAGACCCAAGAGGGATAGGAATATAGATATACTTATACAATTAGTTGAGAAGGGGACGAAATATACTAATAATATAGGACTCGTTGGAACATCACTCTCTGACTATCCACATCTTGCTCTCTTATCATCATATATTTTAAACAAAGGTTGTAGGATAATGATATCCTCCTTGAGATTCGAAGCCATAAATGAAAAATTTGTTGATTATCTTGTAAGAAGTGGGCAAAAAGGGATTACTTTAGCTCCAGAGTCTGGTTCAGAAAGACTAAGAACCATTATAAACAAATATATATCAAATGACAGGATATTAGAATCGATAAATATTGTATTCTCAAAAGGGATCCTTAATCTAAAGCTATATTTTCTTATAGGCCTTCCAACCGAAAATATTAGTGATATAGAGGATATAGTTAAGCTTACTGTAAAAATAAAGGATATAATGATAAAATATGCAAAAAAGAATAGGAAGATAGGTAAAATTACCTTAAGCATAAACCCATTCATCCCAAAACCATTTACTCCTTTTCAATGGTGTTCCTATGAAGATATAAAATCTTTGGAAAATAAGCTGAGGATTATAAGAAACAGGCTTAAGAATATACCGAATATAGAAATAAAAACGGAGTCTCCTAAGAAAGGATATATACAAACCCTTCTCTCAAGGGGAGATGAGAGGATTTCAGAAATACTGCTTTTAAGCCATAAACATGGTAGCTGGAAAAGAGGTATAAAAGAGTCAAGGATAGATTCTGATTTTTATGTGTATCGAAGTATAAATACAGATGAAGAATTACCATGGGATTTTGTATATCATGGAATAAGCAAAAATTTCCTCATAAAGGAGTATAATTTCATGGTTTAATCCCTATTTTTCTTTAATACCCTAATTTTCTGAATTCTACTTAAGCTCTATACCTTACATTAAAATAACTTAAATACAAAGATTTTAGATCATTTTTTATTATTTTTATAAATACTAAAACTATAGGAAAGTTATTTATTATCAGGCAGTTGTAGAGTTCCTTTATACACTAATTGGAAGTTTGAAATTTAACTCAAATACACATATAGTGGGGCTTTTAGGTCAATTTAAAAGAGATACTTAAATCATAATATATAATTATATGTCAGTATAAGGTGAGCAATGAATTTACTTATTAAGTAATTTCTAAGATATTAATAAAAAAGGCATTAAAAGGAGATAAAGTTTACCAATCCTTTATCTCCTTCATCCATTCTGCCTCATCTATAAACATATCATAATCTGCTGGGACAGGAGGATTTGAAAGATTTTTTGGATCAAATTTCTCTTTAATTTTCAACATCCATTTGTGATAATTTGGACCATAGGCTGGACCGGTTAAGTAAAGTGGTTTATGAGAAGCTAACTGAGCAGTATAATATCTCTTCTTAATATTCATCTTTGCAAGTTCTATAGCCCAGTGATCAACTTTGTGTATATCCTCATCATCTGGATCATGATATGTTAGAAACTCAAATAGAGCAATATGTCCAAAATCTCCGATCTGGAACCAGCCCTGGTCTCCATAATCAACCATTAAGGGTGGTGTAAATTTCCTTTTCAGGTCAGAGCAGTCTTTACCCTTTTCTACAGCATGACCAAGGGTTTCAAAGTCAAATTCCAGAGAGGTGTAACCACCACACATCATCCACATTCCTGCAGAATCAGCGTTCTTTATCCATGATTCATCAGTTGGTTTGGTGCGAGCCTGTTTGCCACCAAGCTCTTCCATAATATCAAAGAGTACTCTTTCCTCATATTCAAGCTGTTTTTCTGATGTAAATCCAATTAAAAGAACTCTTAGGACATTCATCTTGGAAACACTCTCCTCGCTCTCCTGCCCCCATATCTCCCAGAACTCCTCCTTATTTTTAGCTTTTGCTATGGCTCTCCAGAATAAGGGTACTTTCGTTATTCCTGCTCCTATTTCTGCTTTTCCAATCTCGTACATTGCTTTTATAAGAGATTCTCTATCTGTCATAATGAAGTTATACCAACGCAATCTACTTAAAGGTAAATTAAGGGCGGTATCAGGGCTAATTCCGGTAGGTTCAAGCTTTTCGGGTTGGAATGGGAAGAGTTTAACAGCCATCTTTGTCACGATACCCATTGAACCCATCCATCCTGGAGAAAATCCTCTAATAATGCCCCTTAAATCCGGGCCTATCCCTTCTCCCCAGAAGAAATCATCTTTATTTAAAGCTAATGAACCAAGTCTGAGTACATCACCAGTAGGTAATACCCACTCAATACCTAAAATTCTTCTATTTGCTATACATGTTCTATAGTTTAACGGGGAACTTCCATATAATATGTGATTGGCTACAACCCCTACCTGTGAACCACCACCAGGGATAGTAGTATAAAGCCCTCTTTTCATTGCCTCCTCTTGGAGCTGAGAATAGATAATTCCTGATTCCACAATAGCATACATATGCCTTTCATCAATATCGCAACGATCCATTCTCTTTAAATCGATTAGTATTGCATTTTCAACCTTTGGAGCACCCCTTCCTGCCCACCACTGGGTACTAACAGGAATATAGGGAATATTATAACGATTACATGCCTTTATTATCTTAACAACTTCTTCAGTAGTTCTTGGGAAAATTACACATCCGGGTTTCTTTAAAATCGTGGCTATCCCAATATCCGATTCAAATCCTGTTGGACCAGGGGTATGAGCTTCACAATCGACAGGATCTTCGGATATGTATTCTTCTCCCACAATAGTTTCTAAAACCTTATACGCATCTTTAGGAATACCCATTTAACCCCTCCTATTTTATAGACTCTTTTATAAACTCAGAGATATCATAAACTTCTATATTATCTCCCAATGCTTTAATAGTATGTACAAAATTCTCCTTACATCTGGGACAGGTAGTAATTAAAGTCTCAGCCCCTACTTCCCTTATTTCTGCAATCCTTTCCTTAGCACTCCACTCTGCAAAATCAGGAAAAGCTTCCTTTACCCCACCTCCAGCCCCACAACACCATGAGTTTTCTCTTATCCTAATCATTTCAACAAAATCAACTCCTGGAATGCTCTTTAAGATATCTCTTGGCTGTTGATAAACTCCATAAGTGCTTCTACGCCGGGGCATCGGAGGGTCGGTTATCCCAAAGTGTCCAAGAGTTCCTTCCCAATAGATCCATGGCTCACTCATCCTGGCAAGATTACATGAATCATGATAGGTAATGCGAACTCTACGCCCATTCTTCAACTGAATATTACCCTTTTTTATTTCTTCACTTACAAATTCTACTAAATGGATTACTCTGTAACCCATATCATCAGTGGATTTTTTAAACATCTTGGGATAGTCTACCTTCAGTGTTTTATAACACTCAGCACAGCTGACAAGTATGGTGCTTACTCCAGAATTAATTATTGTCTCAATATTATGTTCTGCTATTTCCTTAGCTTTTTTCATCTGACCTGTAGAATAGAGGGGATATCCACAACAATATTCATCAGGATACATGAGTTTAAAGCCTCTCCCTGCGGTATTTATAATTTCCGCGGTAGCCTTTGCTATATCAGGCATTCTGTATGATGCATAACAACCAACAAAATAGAGTATATCTGCCTTATTATCCATCCCAATATTATCTGCCCATCTTCTCCTTTTTTCATGAGATGCGCCAAACATATTATGTTCTTTTTCTATATTTTCAGCTATCCTTTTATGCTCTGGCATGGGTCCAAATCCATCATTAACACATTTTATTCGGAGAGCTTCTAAAGAAGAGAGAACTTCCAGATCCAGGTTTCTCTTACATCCCGCATCACATGCTCCACAGAGCTGGCATTTGTATATTGCCTCGATAAGCCTTTCCGAATAACTGGTCCAGCCATTTATAAGTCCCAATGCTAAACGCAACCTACCCCATGCAGAGAAAGAATCAAAGAGATATTTCCTCTCACTGGGACATCTGGTGCTAAACCGTGCTCCAGGCATATAGATATGATCTACCCACTTACAACCCTTACATCTAACACAACGCTTCATATCATACTGAAAATTTTTAATTTCATTAACATCTAATCTTACATATTCCTTTTCCTTAGGCATTTTTTCTACTCCCTTTGATTAAAATTAAAAACATAATTTTCCAGGATTCATCACATTATTTGGGTCAAATATCCTTTTAACAGCCTTTAAGGCAGTAGCATAACCTGCGGCTTTTTCATAGACTATTTCAGCAAGGTCTCCATAGGGGCGAGTAAATAATGCTCCCAGCCCTATAAGCTCTTCACCAAGCCTGCGATAGATAACTCTAATCTTCTCCTTTTCATAATCCTCCGCAGAATTATAATAAAGATCAAATTCTACATGACATGCGCGAGATTGTTCTATAGGTTGGAGATAAAAGCCCATATCTTCTAAAGAATATCTATATTCTGTTAGAACCTTAATAACCCTTTCATAATAAATCGGGACATCCTTTGGTTTCCCTATAAAGAAAATGTTCTGGCATCCTCCATAAAGTCTATACTTCCAGTAGGTTATATCCTCTGGCCAATGAGTTCTAAGCATACTGATAAGCTCTCTATCCCTTCCAGGAAGATTTGGCAGGGTTTCCAAAATCTTCATATCAGGAAAGAATTTTCTCTTTAACTCCTTAAGCGCCTCTTCCTCATAGGCAATTTTCTCCTCTGGTCTTCTTAAAACCCCACTCAAAATCAGTATCAATGTCCATGGAGGTAAAATCTCCCTTAGTTTAAAGAATTCATCAGGCCATTTTTTAGCCAATATTATTGATAGATTAATATTATTCAAAAGTAAAAATTCCTGCCCAATTCTAAGCCTTGGGATCCTGTAAATTGGTTCTATTGAATCACTAAGATCTGAAAAGGGAATAAAAAGTATTTTATTTACTCTGGGAAGATATTCTACCTTTAAATTAGCCCAGGTAACCACTCCCATAGTTCCTTGAGCTCCCTGAAGAAGTCTATAGAAGTCAATACCAGGACCTGCGGGGTTGGTTCCTTTAGCTGGGGATTCTGGATAAAATGGAACGCTTGCAGATCCGGTTCTGAATACCTCTCCATTCGGCCATACAATTTCATAGGTCAGCAGAGGCTCGCCATACTCATATACCGGTATAATTGGAGTTTCTCTTTCCAGATAATCGGTAATAACCGATCTGAAAGGATGGGGTAAAAGGGGGGTGATAATCCGAAGATCGTGTTTTTCCAGCTCTTTAAGAACCTGAGCCCAACTAACCCCTGGTTCAATTCTTATCCTACGATTTAGAGGGTCTATTTCGAGGATTTTGTTCATATTAGATAGGTCTATAACAATTCCACCCTGACAGGGTATCGTATTACCGTAAAAATGAACCTTGGAGCTCACCGGGATCAGAGGTAAGGAGTTTTTATTAGCAAAGGAGACTATTTTAGACACTTCTTCAGTATTTTTAGGCTTTACCACAATTGTAGCCGCACCAGGTGGGTATACTCCACCATCCGTAGAATATTCTCTGAGAATACCTGGAGAATCAAAAACATTCTCTTTTCCTACTATTTCTATTAACTCCCTTTTTAATTCCATTAATACCCCCATTTTTATTTTACCATTTTTTAAAATAATATTTATCTATATAGCTTTTGTCAAGTTTTTAATTTGAGAGCTCTGAAAATCTCTTAAATCTACCAAAATACTATGCTGAATCCCTATTTCAACATCTAAGTATTTCAATGGGTTATGAGACCCTGAAATAATGCTGATATTCATCAGCACAGGATTCAGGGTGACAAAATCAGACTTTTTCAGCACTCTTAAGCTCTGATTAAGGTATCTTATAGGAGTAGAGATATTAACTACCTATAATATAATAAGGATTAAAAAAACAAGTTAAAGAAGAAAAGAATCTTCTTATAAGAATAATAGGGATGGTAAGAACCATCCCTACTTTATAAATTCTATATTTACACTTTATAATTTAATGAGCCATTCTGATGAGAAACTTTATATCAAACCACTCTTTTGTAATCTTCGGGTTATTAAGAGAGGGATTAGGCCTCATAAGGGTTCTATGTCTGTTTGCGTAGTCTATTATATCAGCGAGAGTCCATGTATTTTCTCCATCTGGTGGGAATATAAAGTATATGGTTATAGCCTTCCATAGGTTCCCTCTTACATCATCCATTTCAATATGGATAAGTGAAAATAGTTCCTTATCTAACCAGACCCTTCTCTTACTGTATAAATAGGTCTTTACTTTTAATGTTGCCTCTAACAGGTAGGCAGGTCTTATCTCCCAGTACCCGGTTATCTTTCCGGATTCATCAACCTTAACCCTTGTATGGGTGGATCTCATCGGGACTAATATCTCTGTATCCTTTACCTTGAATTCTGTTGGCCACAATTCAATCTTTTGCCACCATCCCCTCCAGTCCTCCCATGATATATCTGTTCCAATAATTGGATCCTGGGTATCTGTCCCGGCTAACCTTCTTATTCTTCTCAAGGCAGGAACATAGGATATAAATTCATCAGGCTTATTAGGGTTAACAAACCTTCCCCTCACAGCTGCGAATCCCTTAAGGTCATAGGGATACTGCATAAGGATTGACCCCTTTTCATAGTAATCTTCATAACCAGGAATAACCGGCTTTGGTGGTAGTTTCACCCTTCCTCTAAAGTTCATCCATTGGAGATCTCCCTTTTCAACCCTTTCAACCTTATTCTTTCTGTTAAACATTGTATAGGTATTCGGAGAGAAATATATGTTATCGCCAACTACTGATAATCTATCATAATTATAATATATCTCCTTAGGGTTGTTCTTGGTATGGGGGAATGGATATCCAGCAACCCATCCTATTAATTCATCCCTTGAACCAATTTTTGCCTTCCCTTCATTTTTCTTTGTAGCATCAATATATTCTCTATATTGATAATAGTGTAGAGTAGGAACAATGGTAATGTTCCCGAGTTGGGCGTATGAACCTTCTCCCAGCCTTGTATAAATAGATCCCGGAAGCAACTTTTTAAGACTTGGAAAATTCTTATAATTCTTTGATGTTATTACCGTCCCTGGCTTTATATCCGGATATTTATTCATAGCCTTTGCAATAAGATCAGGAGCATTAACCCCTCTATACTCCTCCCATTCTTTACCCAACTTTAGTGCCTCATCGGTACCTAATGCTTTTGCCCTTTCGATTAGATCGGGGTCCCCGCTCTTCTTTGCAAAATTCTCAAAATCTATAAGCCATTTTGGTTTCTCAAGGGAGAACGAGATAGAAGGAATAATCAATAAAAATATTATAATAAACAGCTTTTTCATCCTGATAACCTCCTAAAACTAAATTAATTAGAGTATACTCATGATAACTATCTGAATAATTCAATATATTCTAAGGAGGCTTAAATATTTTCACTTTAATAAAACTATAATCCTATTTTATATATGTCAAGTAAATTATTGTAAAAAGATTGTAAAAAATTATAAAATTATAATAATCCTTTATTAATTTTCTAAATATAGCTACATTTTTTAATAAAATGACTATATAAATCAGTGAGCTCTTTTTATAAGAAACTTTATGTCAAACCAGTCCTTTGTGACACTTGGATCGTTTACAATAATATTGGGTCTCATAAATGTGTAATGTCTATTTACCATATCAACTACTGGGGCAGATACCCAAGTCATAAGTCCATTTGAGGGAATTATTTGATATGCTGTTAGGACTCTCCATAAATTCCCCCTCGCATCATAACAATCTATATGAGTAAGAGTAAATACCTCTTTATCTATCCATATTTTTCTTTTGCTATACTGATAACCCTTCTTGAATGTTATTTCTAAAAGCCATACCGGTCTTATCTCAAAATATCCAACTAATCTCCCTTTGTCATCTGTTCTAACCTTTGTATTAGGCATTTTCATAGGGAGAAGCGCTTCTGTATCTGTAACCTTAAACCTCTCTGGATCTGGAGCCCATACCTCCATCTTCTGCCATGTTCCAAGCCAATCATCCCATGATATATCTGTTCCTATAATTGGATCCTGGGTATCTGTCCCTGATAACCTCCTTATCCTCCTCAGAGCAGGAATATAGGATATAAATTCATCAGGCTTGTTCGGATCTGTAAATCGGGTTCTTACTGCTGAAAATCCTTTTAGATCATAAGGATATCTCATAAATATCGACCCTTTTTCAAATATATCTCCATATCCTGGGATATCAGGCTTTGGTGAAAGAGTTAACCTTCCCTTAAATCTCATCCAGTAAACATCTCCCTTTTCTATCCTCTCTACTTTCCCCTTTCTATTATACATTGTATATTTGTTTGAGATATTAAGATTGTCACCAAATATGCTTAATCTATCAAAATTATAGAATATCTCCACAGGATTCCGGGAGTGGGGAAAGGGGCATCCTGATATCCAGTTTACCAGAGAATTTTTCTCACCTATTCCTGCCTTTCCTTCATTATCCCTTGTAGCTTCGATCATAGCTTTATACTGGTAATATCTCACTGTAGGAACAATGATTATATCTCCTAATTGAGAATAGGATCCCTTTGGAATTCTTTTGTAAATTCCCTCTGGAAGTAATTTTTTAAGGCTCGGAAAATTCATATAATTGTTTTCATTTATAACTATACCCGGTTTTATATCCGGATATTTATCCTTAGCCTTTGCTACAAGATCGGGGGCATTAAATCTCATAAATTCTTCCCACTCTTTGCCCAAACTTAAAGCTTCATCTGTTCCCAAAATCCTTGCCCTTTCAACTAAATCAGAATCCCCTCTTCCTTTTGCAAAATTCTCAAAATCTATAAGCCATTTTGGCTTATCAAGGGAAAATGAGAGAGATGGAATGATTAAAAATAAAAATATTATAATTCCTAAAAATCTTTTCATCTTAACCTCCTTAAATTTCTATAGGTAAATATAATCTTATTTTAAAAATAAACCGATATATATAAATGTCAAGTAAATTATTGTAAAAAAAATGTAAAAATATTGTAAAAATACAGGAATACTTTGCTTTTGGTAAATCGAGGGGCTTTATGATAAAGAACTAAGTTTTAAACATGAAATATTTAATACAAAGATAAAAAGATGTAGCAGAAATGGATTTTGAGCTATGAAAGAATATTATGTCTGTAAAAACAGAAATATATGTTGGATTAAAAAATAGGAAAGCAAAAAGGCTGATGCAGTTTGCAATAAACTACATCAGCCTGAATTTTTTATATCAACTTCTTCCTACGGGCCTCTACCACATATTCAGGGGGTTCCCACCATTTAATATTCATGTCCTCTGCAACTGCTTGAGCTGCATTATATCCAGAACCTAATAGAATCATCCCTCCAGGATAGGTACTGGCACCGCATAGGTATAGATTCTGTATTGGTGTTCTTGAACTGGAGCAGGAGTCAATAGGTCTGAAGTATCCCATCTGTAAAGGAATATATGACCCATGTTTTATTGATCCATTTTTCATATTTACTAACTTCATCTCAATATAGGTTGGAGGATATACATATCTACGAATAACCTTGATATCTTTAAGGTTTGGAGCATATTCCTGCCATTTTGCAAGAGTCTCATCTGCATATTTTTCGCATATATCATCCCATTTATCTCCTTTTAAATCATATGGAGCCAGTGTCTCCCACCTCGCAACCGCAGTACCAGGATATACATCAACAGGGGCCTGCTGAGGGTCAAAATCTGTTGTAGTAGTCGTATGCCCGCTTGGAGTAGGTACTTTCCCCTCTTTTATATCGTTTATATGAGTTATGAAGTCTTGAGGATTTTCATATCCTATAATCTTTATAAATGCCTTTTCCACATCAGGGTCAAACTCCGAAGCTTTATACCTTGGTGGAGCACTCAATGCTAAATGTATTCCATAGAGACTCCATGACTCCCATTCCCAATGTTTTGCTCTGTCTGAGAGAGAAGGATCAATCTTTTTACATACATCTTCCCCAATCAGTTTAAGGAAAGTAGTTTCTGGGTCTGTGCTTGTTATTATTACCTTTGCTTCAAACTTCCTGCCATCAGCAAGTTCAACACCTTTAACTTCATTATTATCCATAATGATCCTGACTGCCTCTGCTGATTCTAATACCTGAGCTCCATTTGTTTTTGCTACTTTATGTAAAGCAGATGACAATCTGTGTGAACCGCCTCTTACCAGAGCTACATTCAGCAATCTATTAATATATAATGGAACCATGTATCCAACCCCTGTTAATGATGGATCCAGACCCCACATACACGCCAGATGTAAGAGTATAGTATTTAAATATTCATTTTCAAATCCCCATTCGTCAATAATCTCCTTGGGGGACTTCTCGGATATTTCTAAAACCTTTTTGCCAATTTCACTCTGATTTAACATATTAACATAGTCAAGTGGAGGGGTAGGATGGGCATAAGTGGCCGGTATCAGACATTCATCACATAATTCTTTACATTCAAGATATACTTCTTTAAATCTTTTTGCATCCTTTGTGGAAAACTTTTCTATAGATTTAACGCTTCTCTCCAGGTCTCTGTATAAAGTTAAAGCCTTACCATCATTTGTCAAAAGTGACACCGGGACTTCAGGATGAATATAAGTACATCCATATCCTTCGAGCTCCAGATCTTTGTAGGGTGGCATAATATCAATCATCATCATATATGTAGCATGTAAATTGAATCTAAATCCTGAAAATTCATCTGTTACCAATCCACCTCCGGTTTCATGCCTTCTTTCAAGAAAGAGAACCTTTGCTCCACCCTTAGCCAGATACGCTCCAGCTGTTAATCCATTGGGTCCTGCTCCTATTACTATTACATCATACTTTTCCATTTATTACCTCCTTAATCTACTGTTGGTTTAAATTCTATTCCTCTTCTTTTTAGCATATTTATATAGGGTTTATGAGGTTTTGTTACCCACCAATCCTGATTTCTTACTCCAAGGTCTTCTGCTACTGTGCAGGCTGCATTATATCCACTTCCAAGCCATGTGGCACATATTGGCCATATAGAATTACTTATGTAAAGTTTTGAGACTGGTGTTCTTGGAGCTCCACATCCAGGGAATGGTCGATTATGATAAAATTGATGATACGGGACTGGCCCTCCGCTCCATGTTCCCTTTATAGCACTTGGATTCCTTCTATAGATGTCAAGTGGAGTATTAACATATCTCCTGATCTTTGCTTTTTTAAGGTTAGGTGCATATTCATTTAATAAATCCTCTACTTTATCTCCATATTCTTCTCTTATGTCATCCCATTTTTCAGGACCTCCATATCTTCTTAGATCATAGGGAACATCAGCCCATATTAACAAGGTATATTGCCCTGGAGGGGCCTGGGTTGGATCTGCCAGTGCATAGCCCTGAATACATCCCCCCGCACATATTGGGGGATCCGGGAGCCTATCAGCTATAAGGTCATTGTGTAATCTTTCCACATCCTTTATGGTCTCTAAACCGTAATTAAACATATATCCTCTACCAGCTGCAGGATCATCCTTTGCATGAGGCCAATCCAAAGGTTCGCTTAATGCATAGTAATTTGTAAACAGTATCTGCCCATTATAGTCATAAGATTTTGCTGCCAATGCTACCTCAGGAGATAAATTTTCTTCTCCGACTAAATTTATAAATGTAGGATAACATGTAAGGTCACTTATTATAGCACGCTTGGCATATATCTCAGCTTCTGGGAAAATAGCGTGCTTTGATAGGGCTATTCCCTTAGCTTCTCCATTTTCAATAATTATTTTCTCTACTGGGCATCCCTGGAAGAGCTTACCTCCATAATGTAAGAAACATCTTGCCAAGGCGTGGGGTAATCCGTGACTACCGCTCTTAGCTGTGAAATTCCATCCTTGAACCATAGCTGTATATGGCATAAATACCGGAATTGTAGCACCAACACCTATAGGCCATGGATCAAAGGCAATCATTATCCCTGCAGTATGACATGCTACCTTAATTCGTTCATCCTCAAACATTAAGTCAGTAAGTTCCATTCCCGTCATATCCATCCAATCCTTTGGAACTCCAGGACATTTGTTAACAAGATCATTTAATTTCTCAAGATTTTCTACCGTGGGTTTGGAATAAGCCATCAATTCTAAATATTCGCTGAATAAAGGGCCAAGATAATTAGACATCTTTCTAAATACCTCTGCATCCTTTAGAGATAATTTTTGCCATGATTCATACTGTTTTTTTGCATCCCAGTTGTGGAATAAAACAGCACTTTTATCCCTGAATGGGTGGAAATAGCCCCATTCACTCGATGTAAGCATCTGCAGTCCAAATCTTTCTAATTCTAAATCTTCATAGGCAGGACTGACAGCAGGAGCAAGTGCAGAAGCATGCAAATTCACTTTAACTCCTGGATACATCACTTCTTCTGTGGCACAATGAGTTCCTACTTCATCTCTTCTTTCAAATACTGCGACCTTTAAACCAGCTTTTTGAAGATACGCAGCAGGAGTTAACCCGTTAATACCACCACCAATAATTATTACATCATATTCCATTTTTCCCATTACTTACCTCCGTTCAATTTTTCTAAAAATTATATTGATTATTACACTATAGAATATATTTGTCAATATCTAATTTTTGAGGGTAAGCATCTCTTTTTTCGTGATAACATTATGCAGCATATCTTACCACCTTTT
>CAZCTP010000057.1:0-18486 GCA_964501575.1 uncultured Thermodesulfobacteriota bacterium | reverse complement strand
ATTATTTTAAGGTGAGCCATCCTTTTTTCCATCACGAAATTGGAGATGCTTCCAGACTGATTTACGTAGCTATACAAGAATTCTCTGAAGGAGAACTTACATTAAGGGCAATGAGCCTTGTTTATACAACACTTTTATCCTTTGTTCCTTTACTTGCTGTCAGTTTTTCTATACTTAAAGCCTTTGGGGTTCATAGTCAGATAGAAACTTTCCTTTATAATTTTCTTGCACCTATTGGGCCCAAAGGAGAAGAAATAACTCAGAAAATTGTGGGATTTGTAGAAAATTGAAAGTTGGAGTACTCGGTTCTCTTGGACTCGTAATACTAATTTATACTGTTATATCACTTATCCAGAAAGTTGAAGAAGCTTTTAACTATATATGGAAGGTAAATAAACCAAGGAGTTTTGGACGTAGATTTAGTGACTATATGAGTGTAATACTAATAGGGCCTGTATTAATATTTGCTGCTATCGGTCTTACAGCATCTGTGATGAGCACCATTATTACAAGAAAATTAATAAGCACTGAACTTTTAGGAATCGTTGTCCCTTTAGGTAGTAAGATAATTCCATATATATTTGTTTGTGCGGCCTTCACTTTCATCTATATCTTTGTTCCGAATACAAAGATCAAGTTTAAATCTGCGCTCGTTGGCGGTATATTTGGTGGTGTTCTATGGGAAACAACTGGATGGGGATTTGCCTCTTTTGTGGTATCATCAACAAAATATGATGCAATCTACTCAGGATTTGCAATACTTATACTGTTCATGATATGGCTATATCTGAGCTGGCTTATCCTCCTTGTAGGAGCAAAAGTTTCTTTTTATTATCAGTATCCTCAATTTCTTACTGTAAAAAAAGAATCAATTCTCTTGAGTAACAAGCTTAAAGAAAGGCTTGCTTTTTTGATCATTTTTCTTATTGGGTATAACTATTATCATAATGAACATTACTGGACATTTGATTCTCTTATAAGCCGTTTAGGACTTCCATTAGAACCTGTTCAAGGTATACTTGGAGTATTAGAAAAGAAGGGACTGATTGTAAAAACAGGTGATGACCCCCCTGTATACCTTCCGGCAAAGGATATTGAAAAAATAACCTTAAAAGAGGTCTTCAACTCTGTCAGGGTGGCAGAAGAAGAAACCTTTTTAATCGAAGAGAGATTTTTATCCATACCAGAAATTGATAAAGTTATAAAAAGGATAGATAATGCTATCGAAAAAACTCTTGGTGAAGATACAATAAAGAACCTAATTCTTTCATCTGGTGGATAGAAATTTTAGAAATAACTTTAAAAAAGAAAAAGTTATTTATCCAACTTATTCAGATAAAACGTTCTACGGAAAACGTGGATCGGGAATCGGAAAACACTTCATATCCCATATGGTTCAGATAGACCTAAACTCGGAAGTTTGGAAGCATGGAAGCAAATTCCTTACTTATGAAACTTTCAAAGGCGTTTCCAGATCAGGGGTTAACTTCTCTTTCCTCTCTCTGTGGGCTTTAGGGAAGATCTAAAATGGTATAGGTTTTAATGGATTGCCAAATCCTTTTTCTTCTCTATTTTAATATATTTTATAAAGGGAATTAATAATATAGTAAGTATAACAAATACTGTCAGATATATGAACACTACTTGGAATGCATAGGATTTTGCATGTTGTATAACATATCCGTTTAATAGTGCAAGGCTTCTGGCTCTTATAAGGGGTTCTGGGGTTCCTTGAAGATAAAGATAGGAATAAAGTTTTTGTCTTATGAAAATTCCTTCTATATTGCTATATGTAAGCTTTGATAGAAAATGATCAAGATAATATTCCCCTCTTCTAATCAATATAGTTGTAGCAATGGATGTTCCTATACTTCCAGCAACCAATCTACATACATTCTGTATGCTTGATCCCATATTTACACTCTCTAATGAAATACTGTTTAATCCTATTGTTATAACAGGAGGGAATATAAGTCCTATACCAAGATTAAATATTATAAAGTCTATAACAATTATAAACTTTGAGGTATAGAGGTCATAATAGCTAAATCTGAATACTGAGATAATGACCAGAGTAAGTCCAGAAAGAAGGATATATTTTGGATTATATCTATCAGATAGTATACCGCCGGCTATAGTAGAGAAGACCCCGATCATTGCCCCAGGGAAAAGAATTAATCCAGATGTAAGGGTTGGATAAAGTCTAAGCCTCTGCATATATAGAGGTAGCATAAAAAAACATCCATATAGACTCATACCGAACAGGGAGAGTATTAATACAGAGAGCATTAAATTAGGATATTTAAAGAGTCTGAGATCAACAAGGGGTTCCTTCCTATTAAGCTCCCATCCTATAAATCCCACAGTAGATACTATATATGTAGCTATCATATATAAAATAAAATCTGATCTTAGCCATTCTTTTTCCTGCCCCTTACTCAAGAATATTATAAGTGAGGAGAACATTATTGACATTAATATAAATCCTATAATATCAAATGAAGAGCTCTTTCTTTTTCCGCTTTCTTTTAAAAGAATTAAGGAAAGAAATATTCCAATGATTCCGGTAGGTATATTAACATAAAATATCCACCTCCATGAAAGATGTTCGGTGATATATCCCCCAAGCGTTGGACCCAATGCAGGGGCAAAACTTGCCCCCAGCCCATATATACCTATTGAAAGTCCTCTCTCATCTTCTGGAAATATCTCATATAATATTGTCATGGATATAGGTATTATAAGCCCTTCTCCCAATCCCTGAATGAATCGGAATGCCTCCATCTGGTCTATATTCACTGATTGACCACACAGAGCACTTGATATGGTAAATATAACCATACCCAATATATATGCATTGTTATGGCCGATTCTATCTCCAAGCCATCCGACTGTTGTCATTGCAATAGCTGAACCTATAAAATATGCGATCACTACCCACTCTATTCCCTTTGTATCTGTATTTAATTCTGCGATCATCTTCGGAAGGGTTATATCAACTATAGTTGTATCTAAAAGAGCCATAAATGTTCCTATCATAATTATAAATGTAGCTATCCATTTGTAATACTTCATTTTACCTTTATCCCTATGGTTACGGATAATCCTGGTTTAAGAGAAGATTTCATATCATCTGGAATGGATATCTTGATTGGAACTCTCTGAACAACCTTCGTAAATTCTCCTGCTGATACATCTCTTGGGATTAGAGCAAATTCTGATCCTGTTGCCTTACCTATTTTTATAACCTTTCCCTTTATCTTCAAGCTTGGAAAAGCATCCACCCATATATCTACCTCTTGATTTAACTTTACGCCCTTTGTTTTTGTTTCTTCAAGGTTTGCTATAATAAATAGATTCGTTGTATCGTAGAGACTAAAAACAGGCAACCCTGGAGAAACAAAATCTCCCTCGTTAAAGAATTTTTTTGCTATAACAGCATCGATAGGACTCTTAATTTCTGTATGTTTTAAGTTAAGCACGGCTGCATCAAGCCCCTTTTTAGCTGATTTAAGAGCAGATCTTAAAGCCTTTACTGTCTTATCAACCTCTTCAACTCCATATTTTCCTATCTTAGCTCTTTCCAACTGAGCTCTTTTTAACTCAACAAGAGCTTGAGCCCTTTTAACTTCAGCTCTAAGCGTCTCATATTCAGCCTTTATTGCATCAAATTTTGATGTTGCTATAGCTCCTTTATCTGAAAGCTTCTTGAATCTATTGTAGTCCTTTTTAACCCTTTCAAAATTGGCAATAGCCTTTTTCAATGTTTCTTGAGCTTCAATAAGGCCTTTCCCAGCTATCTTTATCCTCTCTCTGAGGTCTTTCCTTATTCTAATAAGTGAGATATTAGCCCTTTCAAGTTCCCTTTTAACTCTCTCTACTTCAGCCTTTCTTAGCTCTACCTGGACCCTGTAATCCCTATCATCTATCTTTGCCAGAATGTCTCCTTTCTTTACATGGTCTCCTTCATCAACATATAGATATTTAATATGTCCTGAAACAAGAGGAGATATGCTAACCATATCTGTTTTAACAAATGCATTATCTGTGATAGCGTGGGTAAATCTATAACGGAGCCATCTTATACCTATTATTAAAAATATAATGGATATTATTATCCCAATAATAGTTATTATTAGTCTCTTCTTGTTAATTTTAAACTCCCCCCTTTTTATAATACTAATTCATATAATGAATATATATTCATTATATAATAAAAAAAATATCTTAAATAACAGAAAAATTGTTATCAACTACATATAAAATATCACCAAATATTTCATGTATAGGCCTTTCAGCATCAATTTTTATAATATATGGCTCATTTATATTATTAAAAATTCTACTAACTTCTATTAAATATTTCTTCTCTTCAAACAGATTTGGAATATCTCCCCTATTTATTTTAATCCTTGAGAGGGCTCTTTCCGGAGATATATCAAGTAAAAATACGAGATCAGGTATGGGGGCAAATGATTCATTAATTTTTTTAATTTCTCCCGGATCTATTCCGAGAGCCCCCTGATATGCTATTGTTGAAAAATAGTATCTATCTACTATAACAATCTTTCCATCTTTAAGAGATGGTTGGATAACCTTTTCAACATGCTCTTTTCTATCATTTATAAATAGCTCTAATAATTCTTTACCCCTTCCTTCCAGTTCTCTACTTTTAAACATTATTTCTTTTATAATTTTCCCCCATTTCCCATCAGTCGGTTCCTTTGTGAGTATCACAGAATATCCATCCCTTTCAAGAACAACTCTGAGAAGATTTGCATAGGTTGTCTTCCCTGACCCATCAATTCCATCAAATACTATAAGACTTTTCTTCATATCACTATATCCAAAAATTTTTTATTTTTAATATCTAACAGTCCCTTATCAGTGAGCCTCACGAACGGAAGTCCTGTAAAGGATAAGGTCTGAAAAAGCATAAATGGATCAGAGATATCTGAACCTAAATCTTTAAATGCTCTTTTAATTCCATCCATTCTCTCAGCGAGTTTCTTTATAGGCTCATCAGATATTATCCCTCCTATTGGAAGAGGTAATTCCCCAATAGTCTTTCCTCCATCTGTAACCACAAAACCCCCACCAATCTCTATTAGTCTATTTGCTGCAAAAGCCATCTCCTTTTCACTGAATCCTGTAACAAGAAGGTTATAGCAGTCCCATAGGAGTGTAGTGGCAATTGCCCCCCTATTTATACCTACCCCTGATAAGAATCCTATCGTTTTATTCTTCCCTTTATTATACCTGTTAAATATGGCCATCTTTAGTATTCCTTTATCTTTATCAGCTACTATATTTCTATTTACTACCCGGAGCTCTTCAACACGCTCAGCTGTGGCAAAATTTCTTACAACATTTACAATCCTAACCTTAACCCTATCCCTATCACTTTTAATAAATAGATCCTCTTCTTTTATCTCTGGAATATCAATACTTTTGTATAGCTTTTTAGGATAAGAATATTTCTTTGGCTTAACAATTAACACACTATCTTTTGCAATCAGCTTTCCGTTGCTTATTACATATCTACATTCTATGTTTTTTAAATCTTCCAGAATAACTATATCCGCTATCTTATTTGGTGCTATTCCTCCTAAATACTTGAGTCCAAAATGCTCTGCAGGATTTATTGTAACCATTTGGATAGCATTTACTGGCTTAAATCCAAGCTCAATAGCCTTTTTAACTATGAGATCCATATTACCATCCATAAGTATTTCTGGAGAGACTCCATCTGTACAGAGAACAAGTCTTCTCAGATCTATGCCCTTATCCTTTATTCCTGAAATAGCCTCAAGATCATTCCTGACGCTCCCTTCTCTTATCATAGTATACAAACCGAGCCTGAGTCTTTCTAAGGCATCCTCTTCACTTATTGATTCATGACAGGAGCTTATCCCGGAAGCTACATAACCTGTTAGTTTATCACCCCTTGCACCAGATGCATGTCCTTCAAGCTCTTTCCCATTAATAATAGCCTTTGAGAATAGTTCCAATGTCTCTTCATCTCTATCTAAAACTCTTGGCCAGTATGATTCTCCAACTCCAACAACCCTTCCATCTTTTATGAGTTCTTCAAACTCTTTTATGCTAAAGCCTTTGCTTGTTTCAAATTGAGGATAAGGGGGAGCCATACATGGAGTTGTGACAAAGAATTTTATAGGCTGATTCTTTATATCCTCAAGAAAATACTTAACGCCTTCGAGACCAAATATATTCCCCCATTCAGATGTCTCGGTTATTACCGCTGTTGTGCCATGGGGCGCAGCATATTTTATAAATTCTCCTATCTGGAATAAAGAGGCTAAATGATTATGGGCGTCAATAAATCCTGGTGATATATATCTATCCTTAGCATCTATAACTTCGGTATTCTTTCCTATCCTATTGGCTATATCCTTACCCACATAGGCAATTCTTCTACCCTTTATAGCTACAGAGTAGTCACTAAGTATTTCCCCAGTATATACATTTATAAGACAACCATTTATTATGGCTAAATCAGCCTCTCTTTTACCCATTGCAACTTCTATAAGATCCTTTATCTCTTCTTTTAACATATAGTCTCCTTTCTGTTTTTCATTATAATTATCAACATTGCACCAATCAATAATATAAATGAGGAGAAATAGAATGGAAATTTTATATTAACATTTTTAGCTATAACTCCTCCACTCCATGGTCCAAGCATATATCCTATACTGAATGCCAATGAATATATAGCATATGCCAGACCCTGATTTTCTATACCGATAGAATCTGCTATTAAAGGGAGTGTAGGGGTAAAAGTTGAAGCTAAGGATATGCCTATGAGAGAAAATAATATAATCCATATGATAATAGATGAGAAGTGTATAGGGATTGAAAATAGAAGTGCGGATAGGAGCAGACCTATTATAATAGGCTCAAATCTTCCTCTTTTATCACTCCATTTCCCTATTAGGGGTTGAACCACAACAAAAAAACCTCCTAATATTCCGAATAATGCTCCTACCTTCAATCTTATATATCCTAATTCATTCATATATATTGGAAAGAGTATTTCAATAATCCCGAAGGAGAAATATATAAAAGATATTGCTATTATAGAGATCTTTATACCTTTCTTTTTTAATATACCAGTTAAATTCTTCCATATATTTGGGTTGCCTTTCTCTATCTTTGATTCTTTCAGAAATAAAAATGTTGATATAGATATAAGAAGTGAGGATATTGCTAATACATAAAAGGGGGTTTTCATACTGCCTATCCCTCCAATGAATGGCCCCAATATACTACCTAAGCCAGTAGCTATTGCTATTGCGCTCATTTCTATTCCTCTATTCGATTCACTGCTTACATATGCTGCAAGAGGTAAAGCAGAAGCCCATGTTAATGATGCTGAAAATCCTTGAATAGCTCTTGCAGTGAGAAGTAACTCCAAGCTATTGGATATTGAATATAATAAAGATGATAAAAATAGAGTAAACATACCTGATATTATTAGATATCTCTTACCGAATCTATCTACCATAATACCGAATGGAATTATGGTAAGTAAAAGGATTATAGAATAGGAAGAAAATAAAAATCCTATCTCTCCTTCATTAGCTCCGAGTCTTTTAGCATAAATAGGAAGGGTTGGTATAACAATTCCATATCCTATCATATCTATGAATATAACAGTGGATGCAATTAATAATATTATTTTTCTATTTTCTATCATTATCTATTATGTTTATGGCTTCCTATTTTTAACAAATACGATACTCCATGGGTCAAATTCCTTAAATTTACATTTATAGTCGATCTCTAATCCCACACTACCAATAATATCCTTAAGTGCTAAATCAGACCTGAATCCTATTTTCTTACAAAATGGGGATATGAGTTCTTCTATCTTTGCAATAAGTTTCTTACTACTCTGAAAATGATTCAGAATGACAATATTCCCATTCTTTTTTGTAACCCTTTTTATCTCTGACATAACCCTTACGGGATCAGGAACAACACTTATGACAAAACCTAAAAACGCATGGTCAAATGTGTCGTCATTAAAACTAAGATTTGATGCATCCATTACCTTCAGGTTTATATGGGAAAGGTTATATTTTTCTACCTTATTCTGAGCCTTCTTTAACATATCACTGCTTAGATCTATACCTGTAACAAAACAATATTTTGGATATAGAGGGAGGTTCATCCCTGTTCCAACTCCTACATCAATAATCTTATCCTCAGGATTTATATTCATTGCATTTAAGGCATATCTATGTCTGGGGAACAAGAAGCTTTTAAATGCAAAATCATAAATCTTTGAATATGTAGAATATATCTTCTTTATACTTTCAGTATCCATATAGATTCCTCCATGACTTAGGTATAAATATATTTTTATATAAAGTTAAAGCATACCTATCTGTCATTCCAGCTATATAATCTACCACAATTCTTTCTATCGGTTCTTCTTTTCTTTTTAAACTTTCTGGAATAGCACTTTCATTATCTAAAAAATATTCATATAGATCCCTGATTATCTTTGATGCTTTAACATGTTCATTTGTGAGGTCTTCTGATTCATAGAGATTAGTATAAAGGAAATCTCTTAATATTTCCAATGATTTCAGTATTTCTTCGCTTATATATATTTTTGGCT
Source organism: uncultured Thermodesulfobacteriota bacterium (assembly GCA_964501575.1). Taxonomy (GTDB): domain Bacteria; phylum Desulfobacterota; class CAZCTP01; order CAZCTP01; family CAZCTP01; genus CAZCTP01. The sequence continues at coordinate 9,836 of CAZCTP010000057.1, read as the reverse complement.
TATTGAAGCTATTCATTATTACATCTTTGACCATTTTATCTATTCTCTTAGAATGGGAATTTCCTAAGATTTTAAGACATTCATAAGGGAGATCTTTATTGCTTAATATTCCTGCTCTTATTGCATCATCTATATCATGATTTATATATGCAATAATATCAGAAATTCTTACAATCTGTCCTTCTAATGTAGATGGGATATCATCCCCTAATATCTCTCCCTTCCCTTTAGAGTGTTTAAGAATTCCCTCTCTAACCTCATAGGTTAAATTTAGTCCCTCTCCATCCTTTTCAATTATGTCAACAACTCTTAAGCTCTGTTCCCAATGTCTAAATCCTTCCTTTAAAAGCTCATTCAATATAGCCTCTCCTGCGTGACCAAAGGGTGTATGCCCAAGATCATGCCCCAATGCGATAGCCTCTGTAAGATCCTCATTTAATCTTAAAGCCTTTGCTATTGTCCTTGATATCTGTGATACTTCAAGAGTATGAGTTAACCTTGTTCTATAATGGTCCCCTGTGGGAGATAAAAACACCTGGGTTTTATGTTTCAGTCTTCTAAATGCCTTAGAATGTATAATCCTATCCCTATCATGTTGAAAAGAGGGACGTATATCACATTCTCTATCTTTTTTTAATCTACCCTTTGTTTCTGAGCTTAGTTTTGCAAAGGATGATAAAACTACTCTCTCCTGTTCCTCTAACATCTCCCTTATACTATTCATAAAAATAGTATCCGCACTTAAAATTTACCTCTTCTAAATCCTTTACGTCAATAGGGAAGGCTATACATTGCGAGGGTCTACAGAAATTATATATAAGACATCTCATATTCTCATCTGATCCTATTAAAAATGGACAACGATATAAAAATCTACAACATTTACCACATTGTAGGCAATCCCCTCTTCTTTTTTTTAACTGTGCCTCTACATAACCCTTGTGGAATTTACAGAGGACAAACCTCCTTATTTTTGATTTAAACGGATTAATTATTTTCGTTATTAAATATTTTTTTAAAGAATCCAGTTCCAATTCCAATACTCTCTAGTCCAAAAGCCTGTAATATTGTTTCTCCAACATCAGCAAAGCTCTCTCTTATATCTAAACATATACCATAATTTAATAAACTATTATACACCAAAATAGGAACATATTCTCTTGAATGGTCTGTTGATGGTGTAGTTGGATCACATCCATGATCTGCTGTTATAATCAAAAGATCCTTTTCTGTGAGCTCTTCCATTATGTTTGGTATCCAAGAGTCAAACTCTTTAAGTGCATCAGCATACCCATTAATGTTATTCCTATGTCCATAAAGCATATCGAAATCTAAAAGATTACTGAATATAAGACCCCTTTTATAATCTTTCATAGCCATTAATATCTTTTTTATATTATCAGTATTATTTTTTACACTTATAGAATGGGTAAATCCTCTATTACCAAATATCTCTTTAACCTTTCCTATACCTATGACAGGGATATTATTTTCAATTAATCTATCAAGAACATTCTCTGGGGGAGGAATAGAAAAGTCTCTTCTCCTTTCTGTTCGTCTGAAATTTCCTGGATTACCTACAAAAGGTCTAGCGATTACTCTTCCTACCTTATAAGGATTAAGAATTTCCCTCGCAATTTCACATATTTCGTATAACCTATTTACAGGGATAATATCCTCATGGGCTGCAATCTGAAATACACTGTCAGCGGATGTATATATTATTGGTTTTCCAGTTCTTATATGTTCCTCTCCGAGTATTTTTATAATCTCTGTTCCAGATGCTGGAATATTGCCTAATATATCCAGTCCTGTCTTTTTTCTGAATTTATCTATTATCCGGGGTGGAAATCCATCTGGAAATATAGAAAAGGGTTTATCTGATATTACTCCCATCAATTCCCAGTGTCCTGTAGTTGTATCTTTCCCTTTTGATTTCTCAATCATTTTCCCATATGAAGCTTTTGGGACTATGTCGGATCTGATACCTTTTATATTATCAATTAATCCTAATCCCATCTCTTCCAAATTCGGTAAATTCAATCCGTTTAAATATCTGGCAATATTTCTTAGAGTATTACTACCTTCGTCCCCGTAATCTTTAGAATCCGGCAGCTCTCCTATTCCTACACTGTCGAGAACAATAAGAATAACCCTATCCATATTATTATTTTTAAATACCAATATTTTCAAAAAAATACAAGAAAAAAAACTTAATATTTCTCCTTTTACACCAAATAACTTCTTGGATCCTTCCTGGGAATTTATTGCTATATTTCTTAAACTATTGATCAATCTAAAACAATTAAAGAGTGATAATAGGATTTCTCCATCCAGCAGCAAGTTCCGGGGAATATTCGGAATGCAAGGGATTTTCGTTCTATATTCGCTTGCTAACTCCACCCCAAGGAGCGGAGAATATGCTCACTCTTCTTTTTTCAAAATTAATGAGCAGTCCATATTCCACCTGCTATTGCGAAAAAGCTTAGAGCAAGCAAAATCCAGTGTAAAAGATTTATTCTACTAAATACTGTACTCGCATCCATTTCACCAGCTTGAGTTTTCTTTAATATTTTTCTTATTACCACAGATTCAAGACCAAATAGTAGAAGTATCCAGATTATCCATACAAGAAGCATAACTGTGAGCCCCAAGCCTACATATGTAAAAAGAAGAGAGAAACCATCTATAAGGTAAAGGGCTAAAAATCCTGTTATTCCCACAATCAGGGCGTATATCCTGGCAAGCCTTACATATTTATGTTCTACCCTTTGAAAAAGGAGTATTTTCTCAAGTGGTTGAGATATATCTGTTATCATAGGAAATAAGACTATAGTTATAAATCCGACACCACCTATCCAAAGAATTACAAAAATTATATGAAGCAAGAGAAAAAGATTAAAAATCATAATACCTCCTATTTAAAGATATGTTTATTATTTATTTCCAGAATTAAAAAATTCTTTGGCTTTATCTAAATCTAATAGCATAAAAGACTTTGTGTAAAAAGCATGAGTTCTTCTTCTCTAAATTATTTTTTATTTTTTATATTTTATATCATAGTAAGATTCACTTGCAATACTAAAAATGGAGTTCTATTAATTTAATGTTGAGAGTGAGAAAAAATATCCTTGATATTCCCTAAAATTCCTATTATGAAAATTGCAATGGTTTCTTCTTTAATTCCAGTAATCTCTAAAAAACTGGGGGGTTCCCAAAATTTTATTCCTATTGGAGATAATTGCTGTACCATAGATGCTTTTAGGAGATATAGAAGTGAGAATGAAGATTCCTCTTGTCTAATAGGGATTTATTTTGGTAATTTTGGGGAAACTCCGGTATATTCTGTATTGACCTTTTAAAATAAAATTGATATAAATGTAATATCTAAGATTTAAAGGAGGGTATTATATGCCTGTCTATGAATATGAATGTATAAATAATGGTCATACATTTGAAGTAATTCAGAAAATTTCAGATGAACCGGTAAAGAAATGTAAATTCTGTGATAGCGAAGTGAAAAGAGTGGTATCCAGCTTTAAAATAAGAGATAAGTTCGCAGGAATATGGGTTTTTGACAGATCTACAGGAAAAGATATATTAAGGGATAAATAACAGGAGGGTAAATGAAAAGGATTTATAGTGATAGAGCTTTAGAAAGCAATTATTGGAATGAATATCTTGAAACAATGCCAAGAGAAGAGTTAGATAAACTCCATTTAAAAAGGATAAAAGGATATATAAAATTTGCCTATGAAAATATCCCGATGTATAGAGATATATATGATAAAGCTGGAATAAAACCTGATGATATTAAAAGTATGAATGATTATATAGAGAAGGTCCCTACAATTGACAAAACTGATGTTCTTAAATATCAGCAGAACAACCCTCCATTTGGTGATGCGATAGTAAAGGACTCTGAAGATTACATCTCTCTATTCTATATGACGTCCGGAACAACTGGAACAAGGATGATGGAACCCGGGTATTATAAAGATATATTGAATCTATGGACATGGAAATGGTGGGCTCATGGCATAAGACCAAATGATATATTCTATTTTGCTTTTAATTTTGGGACATTTATGGGGTTCTGGAGTGCATATTATGACGCTCTTTTACTTGGGGCTCGGGTTATATCTGGAGGAGGAATTGATAGTAAGACTACTGTTTTAAATATTATGGAATTAAAGCCTACTGTACTTGTCACAACACCAACATATGCATTGAGGTTAGCAGAAGTTGGAAAAGAAATAGGTATAGATACTGCTAACTCTAGTGTGAGATTTGTGTCTACTGCTGGCGAGTCAGGTGCTGTTGTTCCAAGTATAAGAAATGCTATCGAGAAAGCATGGGGAGCAAAAGCCCTTGATCTCTATGGCATATCTGAGCTGTGGGGATGTACAAGTTGGCATTGTCCCGTTCATAAAGATAGACTTCATCTAACAGAAGCAGTATGTTGCGGTATTGTCTTAGATGAGAATGGGAAAATTGTACCTGATGGGAAGAGGGGAGAACTGGTTTTAACTACATATAATGCCAGCATTCAACCCTTGATAAAATATAGAACTCATGACGTGGTAGAATGGTACAGAGAGAGATGTGAGTGTGGAAGAACATGGATTGCATTAAAGGGTGGAGTTTTAGGAAGAACAGACCATATGGTTGTTATAAAAGGAACAAATGTATATGCAACCGGCATCCAATCTATATTGGGTGATATAGATGGTCTTACAGATAATTTTGAAATACATATAATGAAAGGAGAAGGGGGGGATGAGATTTTAGTTAAGATTGAGCCATCTGAGGATATATTGAAGGCTGATTATCCATCATTAAAGGAAAAAACTGAAGAGGAATTAAGAAGGAAAATCGGGGTAAGGATAGGGATTGAAATATTGGAACCCAAAACTCTTCCAAGGTATCAACTAAAAGCAAAGAAGGTGTTTGACCATAGGAAGGAGGAGTAAATGGATATTAAGATCAGGGAAGATATAATTAATAAACTTAACAATATTAGTAGATTATCAAAGGAAGTAAAAGAGCTTTCTAAGATGCCGTCTATCGAGTCATTTATGAAATTCTGTGATATGTATTGTAAATGTGCAAAATGGTGTCTTGGAGAATTAGATAGATTCCCATTTGAAATGGAGGAATAATTATGAAAAGTGAATATGATGTAATAATTATAGGAGCAGGCCCAGCTGGTTCTTCTGCTGCAAGAAGATTAAAGGAGGCTAATATAGATGTCTTAGTTGCTGAGAAGGAAACCCTTCCAAGATATAAATGTTGTTCAGGAATGATATTTCCAAGGGCTATAAAATATGTAAATAAGTATTTTGGATACATTCCTAAGGATATATTATGTAAAGAGGAAACCCTGAAGGAGATAAAATTCTTTTTGTCAAAGGACAATTGTGTGGATATGCCACTTGAATATTTCCTGGAAGGGGAAGAGGATAAAAGCTATCCTAAGGAGATATTAAGTACATGGAGAAAGGACTTTGATTACTGGCTTATAAAAAATTCTAAAGCAGAGGTTGTGGATAACATGAAGTTTGTAAATTTAAAGAAGGAAGGAAATTATTCAATAGTAAACTTTGAGAAGGATGGAAAAAGGTTAGATATTAAATGTAGATATTTAATAGGAGCAGATGGTGGAAATTCTCATGTAAGGGATACATTGAATCCCGAGCTCAGGAAGATGATTCCATGGCTATTTGCCTATGAAGAACATTATGAAGGAGAGATAGATTTAGACCCTGAATGTTATTGGGGATTTATGGATAGAAGCTTTAGTGAATTTTATACAGCTTTATATATTAAGGATGACACTATTCAATTTGCTAATGGTATAATGCAAGGATCAAAGATAGAACCCTATATAGAGAATTTTATAAATTATCTAAAAGTGAATCACGGATTTAAACCGAAGAAAAGGATATTTAAAGGTGGATGCATAATGGCTGCTATGAGTGTAATAAATAAATTCTATTTTGGTGAAGGCAATGTCCTACTTACTGGCGAAGCAGCTGGTTTTCTAAATCTTATAGGAGAGGGAATATCCTCTGCAATAACAACTGGATATATTGCTGGTGAGGCTGTACTAAAATCTATGAGTTCCAATAAAACAGCCTTAGATGAATATGTTCCTCTTATAGATAAGGAGAGAGAAATTACATTGAAGAGTATTGAGTTAGGTAAACAGTTTGGTTTTTAAAGTATCTTTCTCTTTTTAGCCTCATCTTCAAGCTCATCCCTGAATCGGGGATGAGCTATATTTACTAATGCCTTGGCCCTTTCTCTTAGATTCTTCCCATGAAGATACGCAACTCCATATTCTGTAACCACAAAATGGACATCAGCCCTTGTGGTAACAACCCCAGATCCATGCTTTAAATATGGGACAATCCTTGATATCTCCCCATTCTTAGCTGTAGATGGAACCGCAATTATAGGTTTCCCATTTTTTGACCTCGCTGCTCCTCTTATAAAATCTACCTGTCCACCAAAGCCTGAATATATAAAGGGGCCTATAGAGTCAGCACATATCTGCCCTGTTAGGTCTATCTCCAATGCAGAATTTATAGCAACCATATTTTCATTTTGAGAAATAACAAATGGGTCATTGGTATAGTTTACCGGATGCATCTCTATAAATGGATTATTATGAACATATTCATATAAATTCTTAGAACCTAAAATAAATGTAGCTATAACCTTGCCGGGATGAAGAGTCTTTCTGAGTCCTGTAATTATTCCCTTCTCTATTGCCTTCATAACACCATCTGATACCATCTCTGTATGAATTCCTAAGTCTTTCTTTCCTTCCAGGGTTGCAAGCACTGCATCCGGTATAGCTCCTATTCCAAGCTGAAGTGTAGAACCATCTTCAATCAGATCAGCTACATATTGAGCTATACTTTCCTCAACCTTTCCATAACTCTTTTCTTTAAGCTCAACAAGTTCCTCAGATACCTCAACTATCCTATGGACTTTTGATATATGGATAAATGAATCTCCAAGAGTTCTTGGCATCCTATCATTTACCTGAGCTATAACAGTACCCGCACACTCAGCAGCTCCCTTTGATGCAAGGCATTCTGTTCCAAAGCTCATAAATCCGTGCTCATCAGGAGGTGATGTATGGATTAACGCCACATCTAATCTTATAGAACGGGAATAAAACAATTGAGGGATCTCATACAGGAATATAGGTATATAATCAGCTCTTCCATCATTAATAGCTTCTCTATCTGCTGGTCCAACAAACAGGGAATTATGTCTGAAATGCCCTTTCATCTCCGGTTTTGACAATGGATCCTCACCAAATAGAAGTACATGAAATATCTTTACATCCAGTAATTCATCCTTTATCTTAGCCAATGCATTTAAAAGAGTAAAAGGGGTCGATGCATTTCCACTACAATATATATTATCTCCACTCTTTATTAACTTAACAGCATCTTCAGCAGAAACAACCTTTTTTCTTATAATCCTCTTCCAGTACATCTACAGGATTCTCTCTAAGGGTGAATATGGAAATCCGGTATGAACAATATTAGGATTTGTTATATAACCATCAAAGGTATAACTTCCCCTTCCGATCTCTTTAACGGTTCTTAAGGTCTCTTTTATACCTTTCTCTCCTATTATCTTAAGATATGGAATGATAGAATTCGTCAATACATAGCTTGATGTCCTTGGAACCCAGGCAGGGAGATTTGGCATACAAAAATGAATAACTCCTTCTTCAATATAGGGTTCACCGGTTGGGGTTAATCTCGATGTCTCCACACACCCTCCCTGATCTATAGAAAAATCTATTATAACAGCTCCCTTCTTCATCCTTCTAACCATCTCCTTTGTCACCAATATGGGAGCTGTTGCACCTGGAACAAGAACACAGGATATAAGGGTATCACAAAATTTACATAACTTTTCTATATTTTGTTGAGAGGAGATAAGGGTTACAACTCTCTTTAATGACCGATCTATCTCTTCCAATTTCTTTATATCCTTGTCAACCACATATACATTAGCTCCAACCCCTGAAAATGTTTCTGCTGCACAATATCCCAATGTGCCCCCTCCCAATATTACAACTTCAACAGGTGGTATCCCAGGAAGTCCTCCGATTAATACTCCAAGCCTTCCACTTCCTCTACCCTCTAATAGCCTACCAGCTATCTGAAGTGCCATTTTACCTGCAATCTGACTCATTGATTTAAGTATAGGAAGCTCTCCATCATCCTTCTGAATTATTTCATACCCTATCGCTGTAATCTTCTTCTCTATTAAGCTTCCAAGCAACTCCTTGGAGGCTACAGCTAAATGTAGGAATGCAAACAGGGTCTGTTTTTCACGGAGCATATCCCATTCATTTCTGTTGGGTGCTCCAACCTTAACTACTATATCTGCTCTCTTATATATCTCCTCCTTTGAATAGACAACCTCTCCTCCAGCCTCTTTATACATCTCTTCAGAGAATCCAGCTCCCTCACCAGCCTTTCTCTCAATATAAACCTTTATATCCATATCACTCAACTCTCTCACTCCTGCAGGCGAAAGCCCTACCCTTCTTTCTTCAAACCCCTCTTCCTTGGGTATACCAACTATCATATATTAACCCCTATCTGTTGCCATAATTCGAATATTTTTGAAAATTGAGGATATAACTCTGTTAATCTATTAAAATTACCTATAAAGTTTATTTTCCCCTGAATAACAGCTGTAAACGGATTCATATCCCCATTGAAAATATTTAACCAATGAAAATATAAACCTTCAAATATAAAATCTGCTTTATTTAAGTAATCAACTGACTTGATCTTGCCGTTCTTAAATTTAAATACTAATATCTTTTCGTCAACCTTTATTCCTACCGATAAATTATCCATTCCATCTAATGGTTTATCTCTATTTACTATATTTATAAGTTCTCTTATATGCTCTTCAGAGAACAATCTGTACCCCCATCTTTTCTTAACCTTTCTATCTTTAAAAGGGAATGATACCTTTCCAAAAAGTTTCCCTACTGAAAGCATCTTTGACGACTCTTCAAGAATCTCAGTCAGAAAGAAGGCCTCTTTTAAATCTCTACCTATAGTCACAGCACCATGATTTTTTAATATTACTATATTATTGAGTTTTAATGCATCTATTATTGGAGAGGTCTCCATCATTGTAGGTCTTTTTTGAGGGATAACCTTAACCTTCCCAAGAAATAATGCTGATTCAAAGTCCAATCCCTTTGGAATTATTCCAACAGCAGATAGAGCTATAGTATAGGGAGGATGGGAATGTATTATAACCTTTGCATCCAATTCTTTATATATATCAATGTGTAGTTTAAGTTCTACCGAAGGTGTCCCTTTCCCTTCTATTCTGTTACCCTTCATATCAAAGATTAATATATCATCTAAATCTATATATCCCAATGAAACACCATGAGGGGTAATAATTATTCTATCTTTGTTTATTCTTAAACTTACGTTACCCCCGGTAGCGCATACCAATCCTTTCCTATATATATCTCTACATATTACTAATAATTCTTCTTTAAGTTTATCCATTTACCATCCTTATATAGCATTGTAATAAGATCCAATGGAACTATATCTACTAAAGGATTATAGCAATTAACATTTAGTGGAGCCACCCTTTTATTATCAAAATAGCATACATCATCATCCTTTCCATAGTCTTCATATATTCTTTTTGATCTATATAAATATACTGGTATACCATGCTCCTCTGCAACTATCCCAGCTACCAGAGAACCTATCTTACATTTTGCCTCCCCTTCATTAATATTCTGATAAAAAATATAT
>CAZCTP010000056.1:0-18936 GCA_964501575.1 uncultured Thermodesulfobacteriota bacterium | reverse complement strand
ATTATTTTAAGGTGAGCCATCCTTTTTTCCATCACGAAATTGGAGATGCTTCCTCACCAAAAATAGCAATTCTCAGTAAATATTTACATAAACGTCCTATTTATAGGATTATAAAGCTCATCCTATCGATAAAATAGAACAGTCTCATTTTAGAAATTTTACATATTAGATAAATTATCTGATTTTATATGTTTTTCTATTGAATCTTTTATATAGATACCTTCTGGATAAAGTTTATAAAATTGAATTTGTAAAATTGCTTGCATTTCTTAATACTCTGATATAACTTATAAAAGAGGTAATAAAATAGAACATAAAATGAAAGAAAGAGCGAGTGGCATTCTAATACATATAACATCACTCCCTTCACCCTATGGGATTGGTGATCTCGGGCCAGGAGCATATAATTTTGTAGATTTTCTTGCAAAATCCAGACAGAATTATTGGCAGATTCTTCCTTTAAATCCCACCAGCATAGGACTTGGTAATTCTCCTTATAATAGCCATTCTGCTTTTGCAGGAAATCCTCTACTTATAAGTCCTATATTACTTGTGGAAGATGGACTTTTATCAAAATCTGATATTGAAGATCACCCACCATTCCCTGAAGATAGAGTGGACTATTCAGCTGTTACCAGCTATAAAGAAAGGATTTTTGAAAAATCTTATATAAATTTTAAAAATAAGGGATTAATGGATAATGAATTTGAAAATTTTTGTATAAAAAATTCCCACTGGATTGATGATTATTCACTTTTCTTAGCTTTAAAGAAACATTTTAATCACAAGATATGGAATAGATGGCCATTCTCTCTGAGAGATCATGATGATAAAGAAATAAATACCTGGAGAGAAAAACTTGATAAATATATAGAAATGGAGAAATTTCTTCAATATCTCTTCTTTAAACAGTGGTTTAATCTCAAGAGATATTGCAATAGTAAAGGTATTAGGATAATAGGTGATATACCTATATATGTAAATTATGATAGTGCTGATGTTTGGGCAAATTCTAAAATTTTCAAACTCGATAACAATAAAAAACCCCTCTTTGTTGCTGGAGTTCCTCCAGACTATTTTAGCTCAACAGGACAACTCTGGGGTAATCCTGTATATAAATGGAATGCGCTTAAAAAAACAGGATATTTATGGTGGATAAATAGAATAAAACATAATACAAAACTCTTTGACATAATTAGAATTGACCACTTTAGGGGCTTTATTTCTTACTGGGAGGTTAAAGCAGAAGAGAAAAGCGCAATAAATGGAAGATGGATCAAGACTCCCTGGAAGGACTTTTTTAATAAATTAAAAAAACATATACCTAATCTTTCTATAATTACTGAAGATCTTGGGACGATAAGTGGAGATGTAAGAAAGGTGATAGAGAGCTTGGAATTTCCTGGTATGAAAGTGCTTTTATTTGCCTTTGGCCCGAATCTCCCCCATAATCCCTATGCACCTCACAATCATATAAAAAACTCTGTAGTTTATACAGGAACCCATGACAATAATACAATCAGGGGATGGTTTGAAAAAGAGGCAAAAGATGATGAAAAAGAGATGTTATTTAGGTATCTGGGGCATAGGGTCTCTGCTGATGAAATTAACAATAAATTGATTAGACTGGCTATGCTCTCTGTGGCTAATCTTGTTATAATACCCATGCAAGATATACTTGGACTTGGAGAAGAGGCAAGGATGAACCGTCCGGCAACCTTAAAAGGTAACTGGGAGTGGAGGCTTTTACCTGAACAATTAATGCCTTCATTGGTAAAAGAACTTTCAGAAATAACCGAAATTTATGGAAGAGCTCAAGAGAAAGGCAACATATTCCCCTTTTTTAATTCTAAAAGTACAAAGGCTATTTTCAAAAACATTCAAAAAATCTGAAGTTTCCTCTAAAAATCCGGACAAAGGATTGGAAAGGAAAGAGGGGAAAGAAGATTGAGGTAACAGACATGTTTATGCAGCATATAACACCTCTGCATGATTCATTATTTCTGTTGAGAGTTGGTTTATTTTGTCATAACTTACTCTTCCATCAACAACTCTTATCAATACCTTCTTTACAGAAGCTCTTATCTTCGCCTTTATATATTCTTTCTTGTTCCAGTCAGCTACTTTTATGTAATAACCCAGTTCTTTAACAATCTCTTTTGCCACCTTCTGTATCTCATCATAATTTTCAAATAAATTTTTCTCTGAAGACAATAAATCATAAAAAGTTAACTCTTCTTCACTAAGTTGGAGCTCCTTACCTTCATTTGTTACTTTTTTTATCTCTTTGGCAATTTTCATTAATTCTTCAATTACTTCTGCTGTATCTATAAGTTTGATATTATACCTATCTATTAACTCTTTAAGCATTTCATACAAAGAACGATACCTAATAGGGTTAACCTTCATCTTTACAACAATCTGGTCTTTTATTATCTTTGTAAGCAGCTCTGCACCATAGTTTTTATACTGCATATCTCTGAATTGAGCGAGGAATTTATCATCAAAAATAGAAACTTCTGGTCTATCTTTACCCATTAAAGAAAAAACATCTACCGGCTCTTCAGCAGCGATGCTCTTTGAAATCAGATGACTTATTTCATATTCAAGGTCTTTGTTTATATCTCTAATCTTTGCAGTAGAATATTTAACAACCATTTTCTTAATCATCTCAAAGAATCTTATGTTATCTTTTATCTTGTAGGCTTCAGTATGGGGACTCGCCAAGGCATAAAGTTTTTTTAATGCGACAAAATTTCTCACAAACCTTTTCTTAATATCTTTATCTTTACTTATCCTGTCATAAGCCTTGGTAGTTAGTATTGAAAGCCCCTCTGGTGGAAGCCCTATCCATCCTTTATATTCTATCCCATGAAAGAGAGAGGTTACTATATCATATTTTTCTTTTAATTGACTTATAACTTCGTCTATATTCAAGAATATTTCATTTATACTATCAAGTGTGTAAATAGCAAGAGATTTTCTCAGGTTATCTGCTATTCCTATGTAGTCCACAATTAACCCGCCTGGCTTGTCTTCAAATACCCTATTTACCCTTGCTATAGCCTGAACCAACGAATAGCTTTTCATAGGTTTATCAAAATACATGGTATGAAGGCATGGAACATCAAAACCGGTAAGCCACATATCAACGACAATTGCCACTTGTGGATCTGCTTCAGGATTCTTAAAATTATCTGCCAACTCTTCAATTTCATGCTTGTTTCTTATATGATGCCAATACTCCTGCGGGTCTTTCTGCTTATTCCCGGACATTACCACAACAACAGATGGGGCATCTGGTTGTTCTTTTATCCTCTCATATAATTGAACCGCAACTTTCCTGCTAATTGTAACAACCATTGCCTTACCTTCAAACTCCTTAATCCTCTTGTTAAAATGTTCTACTATATCGTTTGCTATCCTGTCCAATCTCCCTTCAGCCATAATCAATCTTTCAAGCCTTGCATACTTCTTTTTCAAAACCTCCTTCGCTTCAGGCTCTAATACCTGGTCTTCTGAAATTTCTTCAAATTCTTCATCTATAAACTCATTAGTTAAATGCAGTTCGGAGAGTCTTGCCTCATAATAAATAGGAACTATGACCTTATGTCTTCTTGCTTTATCCATTGAATAAACACTGATGTGATGACCAAAGACCAGGGTGGTTGAGCGGTCTTCAAGTTCTATCGGTGTTGCGGTAAATCCCATAAACGAAGCATTGGGAATTGCATGTCTTAGATTCATTGCCAATTGTCTATATTGGCTTCTATGTGCTTCATCTGCAATTATGATAATATTCTTTCTATCTGTTAGAAATGGATATTCTTCACTCCTTTTCTTCCCAAATTTTTGGATTGTGGCAAAAACTATCCCTCCAGCCATATTCTTAATTGTTTCCTGGAGATCTTTTATACTTTTTACATGCTTTACGACAGACATGTATCCAAAAAGGTCAGATAGTTGCTCATCCAAGGTGTATCTATCTGTTATGAAAAGCAAAAGTGGATTCTCCAGTTCTTTTACCTTTAGAACTTTTCTCGCATAGAACAGCATGGTTAGAGATTTTCCTGTCCCTTGCGTATGCCAGACAACGCCAATTCTTCTCTCTTCAGGCGTTTTGCCCTCCAAAACTGCTTTCTCTGTCCTCTCTACAGCTTTTCTTGTGGCATAGAACTGATGGAACATGGCAATCTTCTTTGTGTAGGTTTCACCAGCCTTATCATAAAATATGAAGTTAGCCAAATATTCTATTAAATTTTCCATCCTGAACAATCCATTCAGAAGAACCTGAAGGGATGTCATTTCTTTTTCTCCAAAGAAGTACCGATAATGTCCCTCTTCGATCTCCTGTATTTTCAAATCATTATCGCTAAAGATTCCCTCCCATACAAAGAATCTATCCCAGTCGCTTGTTATAGAGCCATATTTTGTCTCTATCCCATCGCTTGCCATAAGAATTTGAGCATAGACATAGAGTTGAGGAATATCTTTTATTTTGGATTTATGATCATAAAAGGCATCCTTTGCAGTCTCGTTTGCGTTAAAGCTTTTGAACTCAAATATCGCTATCGGCAACCCATTTATAAAAACCACAAGATCAGGCCTTCTATGCATCTCCTTCTGATACTGGTATTCAACTGTAAATTGATTCGCTACCAGAAACTCATTGTTTGTCGGATCTTCGAAGTCAACAATTTTTACAATTTTTGTCCTCTCTTCTTGGTTTTCTTTTACAGTTATTCTTACTCCATTTGTAAACATTTCATAGAATAACTTTCCTTTGATGATAAAATCTGGATGATCAAGTTCTACTATCTTTTTATAAACCTTCTCAGCTAAAATATCTGTAAGCCAAGGATTGAGTTTTTTAATCGCTTTGATAAACCTTTTCTTCAAGACAACATCCCCATAGAATTTTCGTTCCCTATTATCTGGGCTAAGCTCAGAGCCGTGAATATAGGAATAGCCAAGCTCTTTTAGCCAGTTTATCGCTGGTTGCTCCACCATATAATCTTCAGTAAGCTCGGCTTTCATATCTTTTCTTTATTATCTCCTTTTCAAAATAATCATTGAAATTTCTGTAATTAGACGCTGCGCCTGGGTTTTCAAAATCCATCCCCCATTTGATTGGATTATTTATAATATATTCTCTAATCCTGTTCAGGCTGTTCTCATTCCTTATTATATGTTCATAATAATTCCGCTGCCATAATTTACCATTAAATGGTTGCCATCCATATTTTTTAACCCCTATAATATATTTATTTGTTGCCATCGTTTTAAACCATTGAATAATACGATGTAGGGGCGAACCTGCGTGTTCGCCCTTTCTATCATTGGAAATCAATTCAATATGTGGGCAGACACATCGGTCTGCCCCTACCGTGATTATTATAATTCCGTGAATATGGTTCGGCATTATAATAAATTCATCCAATTTTATATTCCCAAATTTGTGTTGCAATTCTATCCACCAATATTTAATCATCGCTCCTGCATCATTTAATTCTACCCTTCCATCTTCAATGTTACCTAATAAACATTCCTTTTCCTTCGTGCATATTGTCACAAAATATGCTCCAGACCGTGAGTAATCGTATCCCTTCAATCTAATTGACCTTCGGCAATCTATTTTAGGGTTGTATTTCATATTTCCTCTACCCTCAGCTTCCCGAATACAAGCAAAGGTAATAAAGTATCCCTGACTTTCTTTAAAACCATAATTTGCTTTTGATTGAGGATGATTTTTTGTCTTATAGCCTTTGCTAATCTAGAGAATTTATCCATGTACTTTATAGATGGTAAAAGCAAAGGCCCATTTTTAATAACTTTTGCATTTGTATTCTGTCGGGTTGAGCCATCACCTGAGTTAGCAATATATCCCTGATATATATTACTTTTTAGCCAATAATATAAAAAACAAGGTGATATTGTTTGATTAGATTTTATTTTTAGTCTTATAAGATACGAAGCAAAAATTGAGTTCGGAGGATCTTCAACAATAGCTACTTTGCCAACATCAGCTATTCTACTAATAACCAAATCTAAATCATGAAGTTTGCATTTCTTCAAGTTATCAGTATCAATATTACAATAAGGTACTTCATCCCAATCAATAACGAAGGTTTTATTTATGTCCATAATTCTAAGTAACTTCACATCTCCCTTGTTCTCACTGGAAGCTGTATATCCATATTGAGTATCAACAACATCTCCTAACCTCTTAACCTCCCACCCCTTCGGTATCCTTCCAAGTTCACTATCCACGAACTCTTGATTTTTAAACGGCTCAAAGTCAACAAACCAGTTCTTGAATATTGCCATTGCTGTTTTTTCTAAAATCTCATTCTGCCTCTTCTTGTTCTCTATCAAATCATCAAACCATGATAAAACAGTGGCGATGTGGAATTGCTCAGAAAAAGAGGGCTGAGGGATTTTCAAATTTTGAAACATAGGGAGTCTTAAAGAGCTAACAGTTGAACCAACAGCAAATTCTATCAGATAAGAATTAAAAATATGCATCATAAAAAATAGATATTTTCCGTTTAGATCTTTAAAATCAAATATTGCATAAGTTCTTTGATGTAAATCAAATTTACCTTTATAATATTTAGGCTTAAAATCTTTACCTTCTCCTGGGATTATAACAGCTTCGGTGTCAAACAAATATTTATTGCTTTTCTTTATAATGTCAGATCTATCAAACAGTGGATATACACCATTTTCAACTGCATCTTGTACATTCGTTTTGCCCGTTTTAATAGTAGATATTTTCCCCAGTTCGTTTACTTCCCACTCCCTCGGTATCTCTCCAATCTCTGTCTTCTTAAATTCCGTCTCCCATTTGAACTTAAGCATTTCCTTCACCTTTTATCTACTGGGACATTGTGAATTTTTTCAATAAAATTCTCAAGTTCTTCACCAAATTCAACTCTGAATGCTTTTTCTGCAAGTTCTCTAAACTCAGGAAACTTTTGGTAAAATGACTTTAGCAAACTCGATACACAATACTCACATCCGCCATCGGCTGTGAGCAATATTTTTATGATTTTCTCTGCCTCTTCTTTTATCATATATTCATCTCAAAATTCAACGCCTTAAAAACTTCTTTAACCTTTTCTTCTATCTCTTCCTCTTCTACGAGCAATTTTGAGAATTCTTCAGAATATACCTTCATCTTTTCCTCAAACGGGGTTTCATCTTCTTCAATCTTAATCCCGACATATCTCCCAGGGGTTAAAACATAACCGTTTTTTGCTATCTCCTCAATTGTGGCAACCTTTGTAAAACCCACTTCGTTTATTTCACCTGCCTGTGCGTGACCGCACGCAGACAGGTCTTCTCCTCTTTCAAACAATCTGAACTTTTCAGCCATTTTTTTTATATGCTCATCAGTAAAAACAACCTGTTTTCTTGATATGGTTTTAAAGAGTTTCTTTGCATAGATAAACAAAACTTTCCCCTTCATATGCTCTGGCTTGCTTTTCATTAAAAACCAAAGGGAAACAGGCAAGCTAACAGTGTAAAATAGTTTTGGTGGACAAGCTATTATGCCATAAACCAGATCATCCTCAATGATCTTTCTTCTTATCTCACCTTCAACATTACCACCAGATAAGGCGCCATTAGCCATAACAAAGCCTGCCTTACCATTTGGGGCTAAGTGATAGATGTAATGCTGAATCCATGCAAAATTCCCGTTATTGTCTGGAGGTAAGCCATATTTAAATCTCGGATCATCATAACCAATCCTGTCAGCCCCCCAGCCGCTATCATTAAAAGGAGGATTTGAAACGACATAATCTGCTCTCAAATCAAAGAATTTATCATCATGATAAGAATCACCAAGTCTTATATCTCCTTCAGTCCTTCTTAAGGCAAGATTCATCTTGCATATCTTCCATACAAACGGCTTTGACTCCTGTCCATAAATAGTAAGCATATTCCTATCTAAGCCTTCCCTTTCCATCTTCTCCAATGCAGAAACGAAGAATCCGCCACTACCGATAGCGGGGTCAAACATTCTGCCCTTCTTCACATTCAGCACTTCAACTATAAGCCTTGTTAAGGACCTTGGTGTGTAAAACTCCCCGCCTTTTTTACCCTCCCTTTCAGTAAATTTACCAAGGAAATACTCATAAATTCTTCCAAAGATATCTTTTCCTTTATAACCTTCTCCAAAATCAATAGTAGAAAAAAGATTTACAAGATATGCAAGGTCTAAAGCATCAAGGTTTATAGCTGTATAGTATAGCTCTTAGGAATGACATCTTTTAATTGCTTAGGATATTTTCTTTCAAGCTCTTCAACAGCTTTATCAAGTATTTCTCCAATATTAGGCTGAGTTGCATTTTTCTTAATGTAGTCCCACCGGGACTTCTCTGGAACATACAAGGCATCTGTCTCAAGATAACGGTCTGGATCTTCCAAAGCTTGCTTTCTCATCTTCTCGTAAGGTATGTAGTCTTCACAGACTCTATCAGAAAGAGTCTTTTCTAATTCCTTTCTCCTCTCTTCAAAAGCAAAGGATAGATACCTCAGAAAAATTAATCCGAGCACTATGTATTTGTACTCATGAACCTCTACCTTTTTTCTTAATTTATCTGCAGCTTGCCAGAGTTTACTTTCAAAGTTTATGTCTTTTCCATCCATACTTTAACCTTTTATACCTTTTATCAGATCAATTACCAATTCTCTTCCTATGATTTTACTTTATCTTCATGAAAAATAGCATTATTATTTTTATTTGTAAAGTGTATTCTAACTGTACACAAATCCCTATATAGAAAGGTTGTCATTGCTATCAAAGCAATGACAGAGTGTGTAAGCCTTCGCAACTTCTAAATCGGAATTTAGGTAACTCTACCAAAGATGGATATAGACATCCTTATCAGATATTTGTCGTATTTTTAAAAAAGCTTTATAGAATTTAAAATCTTCTAAATTTCAATCAAAATTTTGGAGGAATATAAGCATCTTTTGGTGGTAAATAGGGTGGATGAGCCCCTGCTTCTTTCCTCGCATCTTTTATCTCTTCAAGAGTTGAATTCCTAGGAATCTTAAGAGCCTGTCCCGGATATATTATAAGTGGGTTTTTAATCTGGTCTCTATTTGCTTTATATATAAGTGGCCACTGAAATGGATCGTTATATATTTTTTTAGATTTAGCCAAACTCCACAGTGTTTCTCCCTCCCTTACTATATGAATTGGAGGAAATCTCTTCTCAAACTCTATCTTTTTTCTTCTTCTCTCCTCAGCTTCCTTCCTCTTCTTTTCTCTCAATTCCATTTCAGCCTTTATCCTTTCGTATTTAATTCCATCTTCAATATATTTTTTAACCCTTTTTATTTTTATATTAGCTAAAGCCATCCTTTCTTTCGCTAAATAATAATCTCCTGAATCAAATGCCTCTTCGCCATCATTTATAAGCTCTTCTGCCTTATCATATATATTATTAGCATATTTAATAGCCATATCTTCATCTATTTCACAGAATGATAAAATAGTATCATCTATATACTTAGAAACTTCCTCTTTTAGCATATTTTTATTTTTCTGTGCCAGTAAAGCCGCCTCTTCTGACTTTATCTTCACTCTATTTATTGTTTCAATAGCTTCTTTATAATCCTTAGATTTTATATATGAATCTGATTTTTTAAGAAGGGTATAAGCTTTTTCGTACTCCTTTTTAGCATATACTTTTGCATCTTTATCTTCTGCCATTTCAAGGAGTCTTTTTGCATCCATAAATTCTTTCATAGGTGGTCTTGCACAATTTACAGAAATAATAGATATAATTACTAATAATATAAACAATCTCATCTATTTATAAAAATCAACCTTTATATATAATTCCTTCAATTGCCTAAAATCAACTTTTGAAGGGGCATCAGACATTAAACACATCCCTTTCTGGGTCTTTGGAAATGGAATTACTTCTCTTATAGATAAAGCTTTACATAATATCATCATTATTCTATCAAATCCCAGAGCTATACCTCCATGAGGTGGTGCTCCATACTCCAATGCATCAAGGAGAAAGCCAAACTTATCCTTTGCCTCTTCCTCATTTATCCCGAGCATCCTGAATATATTAAACTGGATATCTCTTTTATGAATCCTTATACTTCCTCCACCAATTTCAGACCCATTAAGAACAAGGTCATATGCCTTAGCTCTTACCTTTAATGGTTCTTTTTGAAGCAAAGGAAGATCCTCATCAAGGGGAGAGGTAAATGGGTGATGTTTTGAGACATATCTACCTTCTTTATCATCATATTCAAGTAGTGGAAAGTCTGTTATCCATATAAAGTTCAATTTTTTATCATCTATTAGTCTCTCCTTTTCTGCTAAATGGATTCTTAAATACCCTAATGAATCATTAACGGTCTTTGGATCATCAGCTATAATCAATAGTAGATCTCCATCTTTAGCATTAAATTTCTCTTTTATATTATTTATTTCCTCTTCTTTAAAGAATTTAGAGATTGGAGACTGGAATCTTCCGTTTTCTATTTTTATCCAGCTCAATCCCTTTGCATTATATACCTTTACTACTTCATTAAGGGAATCTATTTCTCCTCTACTATAGGATGAAAGCCCTTCTGCATTAATACCCTTTACAATACCACCCTTCTTTATAGCCTCAGTAAATATTTTAAATTCAGAGTTCTCTACAACATCTGTTATATCGATTAACTCTAATCCATATCTTGTATCCGGCTTATCAGTTCCATATCTTAGAATAGATTCTTTGTAAGAGATTCTGGGGAAAGGAGATTCTATATCTATATTCATTACGTTCTTCAAAAGCTCTTTAAACATTCCTTCAACTATTTCATATATATCCTCTCTATCTATAAATGACAATTCCATATCTATCTGAGTAAATTCAGGTTGCCTGTCAGCTCTAAGATCTTCATCTCTAAAGCATTTAACAATCTGGAAGTATCTATCAAATCCTGAGATCATTAATATCTGTTTAAATATCTGGGGAGATTGGGGAAGTGCATAGAAAGTCCCTGGATTGAGACGACTTGGCACAAGAAAATCCCTTGCCCCTTCAGGTGTACTCTTTGTGAGAAAGGGAGTTTCTATTTCTATAAAACCCTTACTATCTAAATATCTTCTAATAACATTTGCCGCTTTATGCCTTATTTTTATATTTTCTTGAAGTTTCTCCCTTCGTAGATCTATGTAACGGTACTTAAGTCTTATATTCTCAGAAACATCCTCATCCAGATTAAAGGGGAGCTGCTTTGAGCGATTAAGTATTTCAAGGTTATATGCCAATACCTCAAGGTTTCCGGTCTTAATATTCGAATTCTCTGTTCCTTCTGGACGTAAGGATACTTTACCTTTAACAGCTATAACATATTCATTTCTTAATTCTTTCGCTATCTTAAATATTTCTGAACTTAATTCAGGATTAAAAACTATCTGGATAATCCCTTCCCTATCTCTCATATCCACAAATATTAGACCACCATGGTCCCTTCTTTTATGAACCCAGCCCACAAGAACAACATCTTTATCAATATCGTTAACATTTACTTCTCCACAGTAACAGGTTCTTTTTAATCTCAAATTTAATACCTCCTAAAATTTTAAAGATATCCTTTTTATTCTTCTTAGTCAAGTATTGCCATTGAGATTGCTGAAAATTTCTTAAATATGCCAAAATGTCATGCTGAACCTTGTTTTAGCATCTAAGTATTTCAATGGGTTATGAGACCCTGAAATAATACTGATATTCATCAGCACAGGATTCAGGGTGACAAAATAGGATCTTTCAGCAATCTTCAATTTTATCTATACTCTTGACTAAATATAATATTAAGGAAAATAACATAAAACTATAAATAGAGCAATCATAAAATCCACTGAGGATGATTTAAAGCCTATTTTTTGAAAGAAAAATGTAGTATTATATTTAATATGGTGCGAAAACCGAATTGGTTAAAAACAAAGATCCCTGATCCAAAATATATACTTAATATGAAGAAGAACTTAAAGGGCCTAAATACTGTCTGTGAGAGTGCATTATGTCCTAACATAAGTGAATGTTTTAAGAATAAAACTGCAACCTTTATGATACTTGGGGATGTATGTACAAGAAGTTGTGGCTTCTGCGCTGTTAAAGGAGGGGTCCTATCAGCCCCTGATCCGGAGGAGCCATATAAAGTAGCAGAGGCTGTAGAGAGGCTTGGTATTAGATATGCAGTTATAACCTCGGTTACAAGGGATGATCTACCTGATGGAGGGGCAGAGCATTTTAAAAGAACTGTAGAAAGTATAAGGAAAAAGAATAGAGATACGTTGATTGAAGTTTTAATCCCTGATTTTAAAGGGTCAAAAGAGGCTCTATCTAAAGTTATAGGAGCAAAGCCTGATGTTATAGCCCATAATCTGGAAACCGTACCGAGACTGTATCCCGTAGTTAGACCAAAGGCAGATTATAATGGATCGTTAACTCTATTGGAGAATGTAAAAAAATATGATATATTGACCAAATCCGGTATAATGCTTGGCCTGGGTGAAGAATTAGAAGAGGTTCTGAGGGTAATGGAGGATCTGAAAAAAGTAGGCTGTGATATATTAACTATTGGTCAGTACCTTAAACCTTTAGGGGACAAGCTTGAGGTTAAAAGATTTGTCCATCCTGATGAATTTGCAGAACTCAAAAATATAGGTGAAAGTTTAGGATTTAGACATGTTGAGTCCGGTCCCCTGGTAAGAAGTTCATATATGGCGGAGAAACAATATGAAGAAATTTAAACTGGCAATAATTGGTGGTGGACCAGGAGGATATGTCAGCGCAATAAGGGGAGCTCAACTCGGGATGGAAGTAGCTCTTATTGAAAGAGATAAGGTTGGAGGGATATGTCTGCACAAGGGATGTATTCCTGTGAAATCTCTAATTGAGAGTGTTCATCTATTCTCTAAGCTCAAAAAGAGGCAGGAATTTGGAATAGAAGCAGAGAATGTCTCCTTTAATATAGGAAAAGCTATAGAAAGGTGTGTAAAGATATCAGAATCCCTGGAGAAGGGAATAGAATTTCTGTTAAAAAAGAGGAAAATAGTATTTATTAAGGGAGAAGGAAAAATAATCTCTGAGAAGAGAATAAAGATAAATGGAGAAGAGATAGAGGCTGATAGGATAATAATTGCTTCTGGATCAAAGCCGAGGTTGTTAAGCGGGATCAAGAATGATGGAGAGAAGATCATAACAAGTGATGATGCTGTGAGATTAAAGAATCTTCCAAATTCTATAGTTATTATAGGTGGTGGTGCAGTTGGGATTGAGTTTGCTTATATATATTCAAACATAGGAGTAAAGATAACCCTGATTGAGAGAAACTCCCATATCCTACCAAGGGAGGATAAAGAGGCTATAGAGATTCTGGAGAGGGCTCTGAAACGCCAGGGAATAGAGATAATAAAGGAGGGTGAGATTGAGGATATAAAAACTGATAAATTGATAGCTGTGAAGGTAAATACTCCAAAGGGGATTAAAGAGATCAGAACAGAGAGTTTATTTATAGCCATAGGAAGAGAGGGGAATGTTGAGGATCTGGGGGCTAAAGAGCTTGGAATAGAGATGGATAAAGGTTTTATTAAGGTTAATGATAAATTTGAAACAAATATTAAGGATATATATGCTATTGGTGATGTTATAGGGGAGCCGATGCTTGCCCATATAGCATCTGCTCAGGGCATCTCTATTGTTGAGAGTATAGCTGGTATAGATAAATGGAGTATAGATTATGAGAATATCCCCTTTTGTGTATATACCTATCCAAATTTCTCATCTATAGGATTGACTGAAGAGAAGGCGAGAAAGAGGGGACATAAGATTAAAATCGGCAAGTTTACCTTGAGGGCTAATGGAAGAGCAAAAACCTATGGGGAGGAGGAAGGATTGATAAAAGTGGTTGCAGATTCAGAATATGGGGAAATACTCGGAGTTCATGTAGTTGGAGTGGATGCCCCTGAGATTGCAGGAGAGATAGCCCTTGCAAGAAATCTTGAGGGAACAGTAAGAGAGATAGGAAAAACAATCTATGCCCATCCATCCATCTCAGAGGCTTTGATGGAAGCTTCCCTGGATGTTGATGGAGAAGCTATACATTTTTAAGGATGGAACTCAAAGAAAAAGATTTACTGGAACTTTATTATTTTTTGAGATTGACGAGGTCACTCGAAGACAGGATAAGGATAATGTATCGGCAGGGAAAGATCTTAGGAGGGGTATATCTAAGCAGGGGGCAGGAAGCGATACCGGTTGGAGCATCCTTTGCTCTTGAGAAGAGGGATATATTTGCTCCCTTCCATAGGGATGTAGGAGCATTCCTTGTAAGGGGAGTTGGAGTTAAGGAGATATTTGCAAATTATCTTGGTAGAGAGATATCGCCAACCCGAGGGAAGGATGGAAATGTTCATATTGGAGATCTTAAGCGTGGGATTATAGGTTTTATCAGTATGCTTGCGGATAATATCCCGGTTGGAGTCGGGATTGCCCTCGCATTCAAGATAAAGAAGGAGGATAGAGTTGTTATGGTAAGCTTTGGTGAGGGGTCTACAAGCCGCGGAGATTTCCACGAAGGGCTTAATTTTGCAGGAATTCATAAGCTCCCTGTTGTATTTGTATGCAATAATAATCAATATGCTTACTCAACACCTCAATCCCTTCAGATGGCAATAGAGAATGTTGCAGATAGAGCAAAATCCTATGGTTTTGAGGGTAAAATTGTAGATGGAAATAATGTTATAGAGGTATACAGAGCTGCAAAGGAAGCAATTACCAGGGCAAGGGAGGGGAAGGGTCCAACACTGATAGAGTGTAAGACATTCAGAATGTGCGGGCACTCAGAGCATGATGACGCTTTTTATGTTCCCAGGGAAAAATTTAAAGAATGGGGAAAAAAGGACCCTATAGCAATCTATGAAGAATATTTGGAGAGAAAGGGAGTGCTGGATGAAGAGAGCAAAAGAAAAATAGAATTGAGAGTGGATAGGGAAGTAAAGGAAGGTTCTGAGGTTGCTGAGAAAAGTGCATTGCCATCTCCGCATGAGGTATTAGAAGGGGTTTATGCATGAAGGAAATAACCTACATAGAGGCAATAAGTCAAGCTCTATGGGAAGAGATGGAAAGGAATGATAGGGTCATCCTGCTGGGTGAGGATATAGGAATTTATGGAGGGGCGTTCAAGATAACCAAGGGATTTTACGGAAAATTTGGAAAGAATAGGGTGATAGATACACCGATATCCGAATCCCTGATTGTTGGAGCATCTATTGGATCCGCTTTGATGGGCTTGAGACCTGTTGCAGAGATGCAGTTTGGAGACTTTATATCATGCGGATTCGATCAGATTGTAAATGAGGCGGCAACAACCAGGTATAGATGGGGAGCTTCTGTTCCCATGGTTATAAGAGCTCCCTATGGTGGAGGAGTTCATGGAGGACCGTTCCATTCTCAGTGCCCTGAAGCATGGTTTGTCCATACTCCAGGGCTCAGGGTTGTGTCTCCATCCACTCCCTATGACGCAAAGGGGCTTTTAAAGGCAGCAATAAGAGATGATAATCCCATTATATATTTTGAGCATAAATATCTATACCGGAGGATAAAGGAAGAAATACCAGAGGAAGATTATGTGGTCCCTATCGGGAAGGCTGATATAAAAAGGGAGGGGAAGGAACTTACCATTATCACCTATGGCGCAATGGTTCATAAAGCTTTAGAAGTAGCAAATATACTTGAAAAAGATGGAGCTTCAATTGAGGTTCTGGACTTAAGGAGTCTTTCTCCTCTGGATAAGGATGCAATTTTAGAATCTGTAAAGAAAACGAGTAAGGTTTTGATATTGCATGAGGCAAGAAGGACTGGAGGAATAGGAGGTGAAATTTCAGCTATTATTACAGAGGAAGCCTTTGACTACCTTGATGGTCCAATAGTCAGGGTTACAGCTCCTGATACTCCGGTTCCATATAGTCCTCCGCTGGAAGAATTTTATATCCCTCAGGTTTCAAAAATATTAGAAAAAACAGAGGAGCTTTTGAAATATTAATATGTTTGTAGATATAATAATGCCCCAGCTTGGAGAGAGTATAGTTGAAGGAACTATAGGTAAATGGCTTAAAAAAGAGGGGGATTGGGTTGAAAGGGATGAGTCTCTGGTTGAGGTTGTTACAGAAAAGGTGGTTATGGAACTTCCATCACCTGCCTCAGGAACCCTGTATAAGATCCTGGTTAATGAAGGTGAGAAAGTAGAAGTAGGAGGAATTATCGGAAAAATAGAAGTAAAGGAAGAGGCTGTACCTATAGAAAAGAAGGAAGAAGAGATTGGAATTGAAGCAGAAGCAGAGAAAATCGAGGAAGAGAGCCCCTTAAGAATTAAAGGTAGAAAGAGAGCATCACCTCTGGTCAGGAAGATTGCGAGGGAGAGAGGAATCGACCTTGAGAAGATTGAAGGAACAGGACTTGGTGGAAGGGTGACAAAGAAAGATATATTATCCTTTGTTGAAAGAATGGAAGGAAGGATTGCCGGAATTCCCGAAATAAAGGAGAAAGAATTAAAAGAGGGGGAAGAGTTAATACCATTAAGCCCGATTAGAAGGTCAATTGCCGAGCATATGGTCAAAAGTGTTCATATCTCTCCCCATGTTACTTCGGTTATTGAGGTAGATATGACAGAGATAGTGAGGTTTAGAGAAAGGATAAAGAATGAATTAAAGAAGAATAAAGGTATAAGGCTTACCTATCTTCCATTCATTATAGAGGCAACCATAAATGCCCTTAAGAAATTCCCTGTACTTAACTCATCATGGACGGATAAAGGAATTTTAATAAAAAAATATATAAATATAGGTATCGCGGTAGCCCTTGAAGATGGACTTCTGGTCCCCGTTATAAAGAATGCAGATGAAAAAAACCTTATCGGTCTGGCAAGGGAAATTGAGGAGTTGAGTGAAAAGGCAAGAAAAAGCGGATTATCCATTGAAGATGTTAGAGATGGAACCTTTACTATTACAAATCCAGGAAGTTTTGGAACATTGATTAGCACCCCCATAATAAACCAGCCTCAGGCTGGAATCCTTGGAGTTGAGGCAATAATAAAAAAACCTGTTGTAGTGGGAGATGCAATCGCTATAAGATCAAGAATGAATCTATGTTTATCCTATGATCATAGAGTCTTAGATGGTGCTATCGCAGGGAGATTCCTTGCATTTATCAAAAAATACCTGGAAGATTTTAAATTTCCTGAATTGTAGGAGGAACAGATGAAAAAAGCATCTGAGATATGCGGAAGGGAGAATATAGCAGTATGCTATATAAACTCTGTAGAGATTCTTTATCAGCAATGTACCTGTGGAGAGGAAGGGTATGTAAAAGTAAACAAAATGATCTGCCCAAGATGTCTTAAGGTTTTGAGAGAAAGGATTGAAATAGAGTTTGATGGCAATCTTTCAGAGTGTAAGGAATGTAAGCTAATCTCTCCTGATACATGGGATGCATTCTTTATGGAGACGGTGTAGGTAAGATAGGCGAGCTTGCTGAAAATAGAGATTAAATTTTTATAGCTGGCTTCCTCCTATATCATGCGAGGCAAAAATATATAAAATTGTTTAAGATATATTCCTACTTAGCAAAGTCAAAGGGGAACCCTCTTAATATCTTATCCTTCTTGGCGCCGGAGCATGAAATCTCTTTCCCCTTCAACTCTCAATTATGAAGTTTTGATCTTGTGTTATTATATCTTACTCATATACCAGCAGAATCAAAATCTATTATTACTTCGTTCTTTCCATTACCCTCCATAGAATTTAACCAAAAGAAGTTGGGTCAAAAACTTATTGAAACCACCCTTCTGATTAAGTTTTTTTAAACTTAATCATGAAGTTTAACCCACCACATATTGTTATACCTTATCCATATACCATATCCTGATCCAAAGTCTATTATCACCTCATCCTTTCCATTACCATCCATATCTCCTGTTACCATAAACTCCGGACTAAGATTATGGAGTCTTACCCACCTGGTATTGTTATACCTCACCCATATACCTGCTGATCCAAAGTCTATTATTACCTCATCCTTTCCATTACCATCCATATCCCCTGTTACCATGATTCTATTATCAGAACGTACCGGCCATACATAGTAGTAATTAGTCCTATTATCAACACTTATGGAGCCGTCCCACATATTAATACTCCACACATATGCCGTATCGTTAGCATAGGTAGTAGACACCCAATAGAGAGTCATTACATTGCTGAAGAGATAGCTTAATGAAATAGCAGGACTGTATCTGGAGTAATCAATCAAGCTTCTCATTTCGTTTCTATTCGGAAGACGCCAATCTCCCTCCACAGAACCGTCGGAAAGCCCGCACTCACCACTGTTTAAAGTATTGGCAGAGTTCAAAGCCTCCTGCCATGTCTTAGCCCCAAAACAATTTGCATTTTTAAGCCATATTAATCCTGTTAGATTATCGGTGATTGTACCATTGCCATTATCTGTAAACCTCGGACTGGGCCATGCAACTCCTGCCTGAATGTCTCCATCCTGTCCTGTGTTAGCACAGGATATTACATTGCCAGCAGTGTCATAACATTTAGTCTGACCGGTCCTTGGAAGTCTGACTGTTCCAGCCCATACCATGCCTACTATTATAGTTAAAAGTACTATAAGAAAAGTTATTACTTTAACCTTGAACATATTGAAAAAATCCTCCTTTCAAAAGAAAGAAAGTTTAATTATACGATTCATCAAAATGTCTATTGCATACATATATTACTTCCTTTTTCTCTATAACATTCTGGACATAAAGAGATTACTTTCCTTCTGTCGTGTGCATGAAAGCGTCACAATGGAAGCATCTCCAATTTCGTGATGGAAAAAAGGATGGCTCACCTTAAAATAA
>CAZCTP010000055.1:0-19212 GCA_964501575.1 uncultured Thermodesulfobacteriota bacterium | reverse complement strand
ATGCACTCATCCATCTGGTGCAATAACCGGTGCTCCTGGATATAACTGTGCAGGGGTAATAGCTGATGATTTTAAAATCAAAAAATGGTGGAAACCAATATCTGTTGGGAAGGGATAAGATGGCAAAGGGTGATCTATTTGATTTAGAGGGGAAGGTAGCAATAGTTACAGGAGCAGGATATGGACTTGGAAGAGCTTTTTCCGAAGCCCTTGCTGAATACGGTGCAGATATTGTGGTTGCAGATATAGATCTTGATAGTGCGAAAGAAACTGTGGAGATTATTAAGAAGGATTATGGAAGGGACGCTATAGCAGTAAAGGTTGATGTGTCAAAATCAAATGAAGTTAGAGAGATGGTAGAGAAAACTATCGATAGATTTAGAAAGATAGATATACTTGTTAATAATGCAGGAATTGCAGGAACTCCTCTACCAGCTCATGAACTCCCGGAGGATGATTGGAATAGCATTGTTTCTGTTAATTTAACGGGGGTATTCCTATGTGCTAAAGAAGTTCTTAAGGTAATGATTAATCAAAGAAGTGGAAAGGTTATAAATATAGCATCTATATGGGGGGTTGTGGGATCAAGTAGCATAATACCACTTCCTGGATATACTGCGACAAAGGGAGCAGTTGTGAACTTAACAAGGGAGCTTGCTTTAGAGTACTATAAATATGGGATAAATGTTAACTGTATAGCTCCGGGATTCTATGCTGGTACAAAACTTGGAGGAGGGATGGGAGCGCATCCAGAATTTGTTGAAAAGGCCACAAAGCTCATCCCCCATGGGAATATGGGAGAACCTGATGATTTAAAGGGGACGGTTATATATCTCTCATCAAAGGCATCAGATTCTGTAAATGGCCTTATCCTTATTGCTGATCATGGAGTTACTTGTTGGTAAACATGAAACTTATCCTATTGGCCTGATAAGGAGGATAATATGTATGAGAGATTTACAATAAATGGAGATCCCTATCCTGAGATGGAGAGGGATGAGGAACTTAATTACGTTATTAAAAAATATCCTCAATTTCCCAGGCATCTGGTATTAAAGACAGATCTTAATAGGAGGGGCGTTAATTTTACAAAAAGGGCAGTTGAGAAAATTCAGGACCCTAAATATGAACATCAATATAATATATTGTTTCAATGGCATCAACTGGATAAAACTGAGGAGAGATATGAGCTCCCCCTTGACATGGTTTTTAATGATGCAGCAAGATGGGGAGTTAGGCTGGGTCCACCAGAGTCAGATCCATATACTGTGGATTTTATAGATAATAAATTCTGGTTATTCTCTGGAGAGAATCCGTTAGAAGAAATTACTATATCACCTGCACCAGCTTATTATGATAAGAGCACCCAAAGAGGGGTACTTATGAAGCATGTGGCGGTATCAAAGGGCTCTGATGGGGTTATATTTGTTCCTTATAGGCACTGCCATTATTGGAATACAGGAGAGCAGTGTAAGTTTTGTGATATGGATTATAATACAAGGCTTCAGATGAAGCTTGGGAGAGGATTCACTACAAGATCTACTCCGGACGATGTATATGAAACCGCATCCCAGATATTTAGAGAAGAAGGAAGAATAAGAGTTATCTGTATAACAGGAGGATCCGATCCAAGAAATGGATATAATAGTGAATTTGAATTTTATCTTGCCTGTATTTCCTCCATAAATAAGGCTTTTAAAGAGATTTATGGTAATAAAGGTAGGCCACATATTTACTTAGTTGCTTCTGCATTTACAAAGGAGCAGCTAAAAATACTCCGTGATGAGGGACTTGATTCCTTTGCGCCGAATCTTGAGATATGGGATCCTGATAAATTTCCTTTACAATGTCCTGGTAAGGCAAGAATGCTTGGAAGGGGAAAATGGATAGAAAGGATGCTTGAGGCTGTTGAAATATTTGGAAAGGGTAATGTAGAATGTGCTTTGTAACAGGGGTTGTAATGGCTCCACCTCCCTTTGGATATAATGAAATTGAGGATGGTGTAGCCTCAGATGGAGAGGGATTTAGATTTTGTATCTTTAACCATATAAGGCCTGTTTCGTATAATTGGACAATTGAACCAGGATCATATTTTTACAAGATAGGTGCTACACAACCACCATTGGAGTTTTATATAAGACTCGATCTTATAAGATACGAGCTACAAAAGGAGTATGAGGGAAAATATGGCCATAAGTTTCCATCCGGTCCTACAAGCTATAGAACCGATTGTTGGTCTACTGGGGTTGATTGGGAAAGGATTCTCTGATAAGGAGGAAGATATGTAATGGAATTAACGGAAGAGGTTATAAATCTATTAAAAAATCCTTATACTGTGAAATATCTAACTACAGTTGATGAAGAAGGTATACCTAATACAGTATTTAAGGGTTCTCTTACAGCCCTTGATAAAAATACAATAGCTTATGTCGAACTCATAGAAAATTCTTTAACACAGAGGAATATGCTCAAAAATTTCTGGTATAATAAAAGACCCGTTTCTATATCCATCTTTAATCCTGGAAGAAATATATCATATCAAATAAAGGGGGAACCCTATAAATTTGTGGTTGAAGGGGAGATATGGAAGGATTTCCTTAATAGAGTGAGGAGTATTATACCGGATGTTAATCCAAGTGGTGTATGGTTGATAAGACCTAAAGAGATTATAAATCAGAATTATAATATTAAGAAGACGGAAATTTCTGAGAAGAAACCCGGCTTTGGTTTCTGGCATAAATATGTAGAGGGTCAATAAAAAGGGGTGATTAAATGGATAAAAAAAAGGGATTTGTTATAGGAATAGATACCGGGGGAACATTTACAGATACTGTAATTGTTGATGAGGAGGGGAATATATTTGAGGGTAAGGCACTGACAGATTATAATGATTTAAAATCAGGAGTATTAAATTCCCTTAGTAACGCAATAGAAAAATTAGGCCTTTCTCTTGAATATATACTAAAAAATACCCTGTTTTTAGGACATGGAACAACCCTTGGAACAAATGCGGTAATAAACAGGAGATTTGCAAAAACCGGGCTTCTAACAACAAAGGGACATGAAGATACTACTCTGATTATGAAATCATGCGGTAGGACGGATGGTCTGAGTGAGATTGAGATAAGGCATCAGGCAGTATGTAGAAAACCCAAGCCTATTGTTCCGAGGTATCTTATCAAAGGAATAAAGGAGAGAATAGATTGTTTTGGTGAAGTCTATTCTCCTTTAGATAAGGAACATGCAGAGAAAATGATAGATGAGCTTGTCAAAGAAGGAGTTGAGGCTATTGCAATCTCTCTATTATGGTCCTTTGCGAATCCTGTTCATGAACAGGAATTAAAGAGACTGATAATGAAGAAGTATCCTGAGATATATCTATCTGTTTCAAGTGAGATTGCACCAAGGATAAGAGAGTATTCAAGGAGTATGACCGTTATTGTTGATGCAGCTATAGGAAAGTTAATGGAGAGTTATATAAACTCATTGAATAAAGAGTTTATGGAGAGAGGATTAAGATATCCTATAAGCATAATGCAGGCATATGGAGGTGTTACAAGCTCAGCTACCGCAAGGCCAGTATCTACAATAGATTCTGGTCCTGTTGGTGGAGTAATAGGAAGCAAGTATATATCGGATGTGCTTGGTTATAAGAATGTTATAACTACAGATGTTGGGGGAACAAGTTTTGATATAAGTGTCATTATCGATGGATTATGGTCCTATGCAAAGGAGCCTTTAGTTAATAGATACAGGGTTCAGATTCCAATGATTGATATACACACAGTTGGCGCTGGTGGTGGGACAATTGCATATATTGATCCTGCTACCAAAGGACTCAGGGTTGGCCCTGAGAGCGCAGGTTCAAACCCTGGGCCTGTATGCTATGATATTGGTGGGACTAATCCAACAGTAACAGATGCTGATCTTATACTTGGTTATCTAAATCCTGATTATTTCTTTGAAGGAAAGATGAAACTTAATAAGGAGAAAGCTATAAGGTGTATGAAGGAGAAGATAGCTGTTCCACTCGGGCTTGACCATATTAAGGCATCAGCAGGTATATACCATATAATCAATATGTTTATGGCTGATAATCTTAGACTTGCTATAATTGAAAATGGTTATGATCCAAGAGATTTTGTTCTATTTGCCTATGGTGGGAATGGTCCTATGCATGCAGCTTCCTATGGACGGGAATTGGGCGTTAAAAAGATATATATTCTACCACAAGCATCTGTTTTCTCTGCGTTCGGGATTGCGTCATCAGATGTAGTTAGAACATATAAGACAACCGAGATATATATGATGCCGGTTAACCCATCAATTATTAATAATAGATTTGAAGAGATGGAAGAGATAGCAATAAAAGAAATGGAGAGGGAGGGTTTTGATAAAGGCAAGGTAATACTTGAAAGAGAGCTTGATATGAGATACGGAAGACAGGTTCATGAGGTTAGTATAGGGATTAAATCAGGGTATATAAATCATGATGATATTGTAGATATATGTAATAATTGGGAAAAGAAATATGAGTCAATATTTGGGAAGGGGTCTGGGTATAAAGAAGCAGGAATTCAAGTGGTTGCCTTTGGACTCACAGCAATAAGTAAAACAGTTAAACCTGTTATAAGAAAAGCAAACTATGACCCTGTTAAAGATCCATCTTCAGCTTTAAAGGGATATAGAGAGGCGTATTTCCTTGATTTTAATGATTTTGTAAAGACAAAGATATACGATTATAATCTACTTAAATATGGAAATGTGATAGATGGACCAGCAATAATTGAAGCCCCAACAACCACAATAATAATACTTCCCGGACAGAAGAGTTATATGGATGAATATTTCAATGTGGTTATAGAGAATATCTAAAGAGTTAAAGGAGAAAACTATGAAGGAATATAAGCTTGATCCTATCACATACGAGGTGTTGAAACATAGAATATGGCAGATATTATGGGAGGGAAGGGTTGCAATGCAGAGAGTATCTGGATCTCCTGTTGTAACCGAAGCAAAGGAGGTTATGTTTTCACTATATAATGACAAAGGAGAGACTGTAGCAAGCTCTGCCGGACTCCTACTGCATGTGATAGGGGCTGAAGGGATGATAAGGTTTATAAAGGAAAAATATTCTGAAAGACCGGGGATATTTGATGGAGATGTATTTTTCTTTAATGATCCATATATTGGTGGATGCCATGGACCTGATCAGGCATGTATTGCTCCCTATTTCTATAAGGGAGAACTTGTGGGATGGATTGCTGCGCTCTTCCATACAGTAGAAACAGGTGCTATAGAACCTGGTGGAATGCCACCAAGTGCAAGAGAGATATTACATGAAGGGATAAGGGTTCCAGGTATAAAGGTTATGGAGAAGGGGATTGAAAATCCTGCATTATATGAATTATTGAAGAGAAGTGTAAGAGATCCCGTTGGAATCTCCTTAGATACAAGGGCAAGGGTTGCAGGAGTTAATGTTGGTAAGGAAAGGCTCCTATCGGTTATAGAAAGATATGGACTGGATGCAATAAGAGAGGTATTTGATAGAATGGTTGAAGATTCTGAGAAATCTGCAAGAGCAAAATTGAAGGAGCTTCCAGATGGGGTATGGAGAGCCTGTTCATATATGGATCATGATGGAAAGGATTATAAGCTCCAGCGACTTTATGTGGCAGTTATAAAAAAGGGAGACCGATTAATAATAGATTTTACAGGGACAGATGAACAAGCCCCTGGTCCGACAAATTGTGCACTACCAGCTGCATATGGAAATGCCTTTGTCGCTATATGTAGCCTTCTATTCTGGGAAGAAAACTGGAACAGAGGAACGATGAATGTAGTGGAATTGATAGCCCCTGAGGGAACATTGGTAAATGCTAAATGGCCTGGAGCTGTTAGCATGTCTCCAGCCTACCCTGGAATGCCAATGTCAAACCTGCTTGACATCTGTTTTTCGAAGATGTTTGTAACCAGAGATAAGTATTATGGAGATCAGACAGCATCCTGGGTGTCTGACTGGACTCAACCTTTATTCGCTGGTCTTAATCAATATGGTAATATAGTTGGGGGAACTCTATTTGATATATTAGCAGGGGGACAAGGGGCTGGTCCTGAGCTCGATGGATCTGATACCTCTGTTTTTCAGATGACACCAGAGGTTGTATCTTCTGATATAGAGATATATGAAGCTATCTATCCGTTTATGTATATAATGAGGAAACAGGGAATAGATTCTGGAGGGCCTGGGAAGAGAAGGGGTGGAGTGGGGCCTGAGATAATATATAAGGTTCATAAAACCTCATCCATATCTACAATAATGATAGGAGAGGGGAAAAAGGCCTCCACAGCACTCGGCATATATGGAGGGTATCCTGCTGCTACAATAAAATCATACTATATCTTAGAAAGTAATGTGAATGAAAAGGCTGAAGAGAAAGACTTGCCCTATAGCAGGGAAGATTTTCTGAAGCTGGAGGGAAAACTTATAGATAATTCACCGATGGTTTCAGCAAAGGAGTTAAAGGATGGGGATTTAATATATACTTATGGAGTTGGAGGGGGTGGATATGGAGATCCCCTTGACAGAGACCCTGGGGATGTATATAATGATATTATAAATCAAATTCAATCGATAGAAAAGGCAAGGGATATATATGGGGTTATATTTAATCCTCAGGATGTAAAGGGAGTGGTTGAATCTCCGGAATTAAGAGAAAAGTTAAGTATAGATTTTGGAAAGACAGAAAGAAAGAGGTCAGAGATAAAAGAAAAGAGAAGGAAAAGGGGTAAAAAGTTCAAGGAATTCAATATATCTTCAGGGGATACCATCAATATAGGAAAGAGAATAAGAATTCATGAATATCTTGATATAAATGAGAATAGGTTGATAGAATGCAGGAAATGTGGATATATATTCTGTGATGGAAGAGAAAACTATAAAGAGTATGCTCTATGGGCAAAGGTTAAGGGAAGTGAGTTGGGGGATGGATTTATTCAAGATGATTCTCTTACAGTATATCATGAATTTTACTGTCCAGGGTGTCTCACTCTTCTATGTGTGGATGTTTTAAAGCCTGATGAACTCCCCTTATGGGATATCCAGATAGAGGTTTGATATGTATGAAAGATTCATAATGGATGGCAGGAGATATCCTGAATTAGGGAGAAAAGATGAACTCCAATATAATATTGAAAAATATCTTCAAATGCCAAGGACTCTGATACTTAAACTTGATCTTGAGAGAAGAGGATGCACATTTACAAGGATGGCTATTGAAGAGATACAGAAGCCCGAATATGAGCATACAACCCATATACTATTTCAATGGCATCAGATTAATAAAACAGAGGAAAAATTTGAGTTACCCCTTGATCTTTCATTCAATGACGGGACCCATTTTGGTATTAGACTGGCTCCCTATGAAAATGAGCCGTATACTATTGACTATATAGATGGAAATTTTTATCTGGTATCAGATGATGAGATATTGGAAGAGGTTAATGTTGGTTCAAGACCCAAATATTATGACAAGTTGACAAGTAGTGGAATTCCTATGCAATATATAGCTATAGCGAAACCATCGGATGCATGTATATTTATTCCATATAGATATTGCCATTACTGGAGCAGTAATGATAATTGTAGATTCTGTGATATGAACTATAATACTAAACTTCAGATGTCACTGGGAAGAGGCTTTACAACAAGGTCAGAACCTCAGGATATATATGAAACAACTCTGGAAATACTTAAAGAGGATGGTAGGTGGAGACATCTCTGTATAACCGGAGGTTCAGACCCCAGAGAAAGTTATGACAGGGAGTTTGAATTTTATCTTAGTTGTGCAAAGGCAATTCAAAAAGGATTTAAGGAGATATACAATATTGATGAAATTCCTCTATATCTTGTTTTAACACCATATTCAAGAGAACAGATGAGAATTCTTAGAGAAGAAGCTGGTGTTACAAGATTTGGAGCTAATCTTGAGGTATGGGACCCCGATAAATTTCCTCTGATATGTCCTGGTAAGGAAAAATCCATGAGTAGAGAAAAATGGATAGAAAGGATGATTGAAGGAGTTGAGATATTTGGAGAAGGAAATATGGAATGTGCATTTGTGACAGGGGTTATTATGGCTCCATCTCCCTATGGATATAACGATTTAGATAGAGCTGTGGAATCTGACTTAGAAGGAATAAAATTCTGTATAGATAATCATATAAAACCGGTATCATATAACTGGACAATCGAGCCAGGATCATACTTTTATAAGATAGGAGCAATGCAGCCCCCCCTTGAGTTTTATATAAGTGTTGAACTTGGAAGATTTAATATGTTTAAAGAATATGAAAAGAAGAATGGACATGCATTTCCATTTGGAGCCACAGACTTTAGATGCTGTCCATGGTCTGTATCAATAGACCTTGAAAGATTATTATAGGAGGTTTTATGAAGGAGGATAGATGGGTAAAGAGTCTTTGTGGATTGTGCCTTTATGGTTGTAATATTAAAGTTCATGTAGTGGATGGAACTGTTGTAAAGATTGAAGGTGATCCTGATAGCCCGATTACTCAGGGGAAGTTATGCCCGAAGGGAAATTCTGGAATAATGAGGCTTTATGATCCAAATAGGGTTAAAACACCATTAAAGAGAACAAATCCAAATAAGGGTGAGGATCAAGACCCTCAATGGGTTGAAATATCATGGGAAGAAGCATTTGATATAATAACAGAGAAGCTGAAAAAAATAAAAAAAGAGGATCCCAGAAAGCTTCTATATTCACCTGGAGATTTTCAAAAGATATTTACATGGAGTTGGGCTGTTGCATTTGGTTCTCCAAATTTCTTTTCAGCAGCTGGGGCATATTGCGGGGCAGCCTATCACGCAGTATGTGGAATCGTTCATGGGGCTTTTGCATGCATAAATGATCCAAAGTATTGTAATTACTGGCTTCAGGTTGGTGTTGGAGATGGTTTTGATTCTCATAATACTCTTACAGAGGCTGCAAGGCTTATAGCAGATGCAAGGATAAGAGGAATGAAACTTGTAACAGTTGATCCGAGATTGTCCACATCAGCTGCAAAATCTGATGAATGGATTCCTATAAGACCAGCTACTGACAGAGCATTAATTATGGGAATGTTGTATGTACTTATACATGAGCTTAATCTATATGATAGGGAATTTTTGAAGATTCAAACAAATGCTCCATATCTTGTTGGAGAGGATGGATACCATGTAAGAGAGAGAGAATCTGGGAAACCGCTTATATGGGATCCGGTAGACAATAAAGCAAAACCCTTTGATGATGATACAATAAAAGATTTTGCTCTTGAAGGGGTATATAAAATAGAAGGTAAGGAGTGTAAGCCAGGTTTTCAGATACTTAAAAATATATTGAAAGATCATACCCCTGAAAAGATGTCAGAGATAACCTCAGTTCCTGCATCCACAATAAGAAGAATAGCTAAGGAGTACGGTGAGGCAGCAAGAATAGGGAGCAAAATAGTTATAGATGGAAAGGAATATCCATTAAGGCCTGCGGCGGTTTGCTATTACAGGGGAGCTCAATCACATAAATATGGATTAATGGATAATCTTGCGTTTATTTTAATAAATATGGTAGTGGGTAATGTGGATGTTCCTGGAGGACATCTCGGTATTGGAATGGATTGCAGAGGACTTATAATAAATCCTGGAGCAGATGGAATGGTTGAACCTGTTCCACATATTGTTCATCCACCTCTTCCATTTAAATATCCGCCAGATAGTGTTCAACTCCTTGAATTTATGCCTATTGGATTCAATTCTGGTCCAATAGCTTTAGAGTCCTTGAGAAATCCTCAAAAATACGGAATAAACTATAAACCAGAAGCTTTAATAATGGTTCATTGCAATCCATTATGGAATATGCCTGCTTCAAAGGAAGTTATAGAGGTAATGAAGAAGCTTGATTTTATTGTATCATTAGATATTCTTATAAATGAATCAAATATATATGCGGATATTATTCTTCCTGATCATACATATCTTGAATCTTATGACCTTTTAGACTTTAATAATATATTTTACAAGGGGCTTTCTGTAAGACAGCCGGCAATTCCTCCTATACACAATACAATGGAAGAGGTTGATATATTGACAGAGATTGCAGATAGAGTGGGATTCTTATCCGAGTGGAATGATATAGTGAATCTAACTCTTGGATTAATCCAGAGACCAGAATGTATGCTTGAGCCGAATAAGAAGTATAGCTTTGAGGAAATACTTGACAGGAGAGCAAGAGCATATTATGGAGATGATCACGGGCTTGAGTGGTTTAAGAATAATGGCTATAATTTGTCTCCAATGGAGATGTATCAGACATATGGGAATCTTAGACTGCCTTTCTATTTTGAATATATAAAGAGATTAAGTGATGAGGTTAAAAATAATATGGAAAAGCACGGAATTGAATGGGATATGTCCGGATATACGCCGCTTCCTGTATGGAAGTCCGGACCATTGGATAAAAAGTCTGATGAATATGATATGTATGCGATAAGCTTTAAATCTAATATAATAAATTTTGCAGATACAGTGACAGTGTCATGGATAAATGAGATATGTGATAAAGACCCGAATCATCAGGGAATACTGATAAACAGAGAAACAGCTGAGAATAAGGGGATAAAGGATGGTGATCTTATAGAGGTAGAATCGGTTGAGGATAAAATAGTTGGTATTGCAAGATTGACCGAGGGGATACACCCAGAGGTTGTTGGTATATCAAACTTTATTACCAGATGGAAGGGGCATCCAAATATAAAGACTAACACACCATTCAATGCTTTATTACCTTCATCCTCTGAATATCTTGATTTTTCTACTGGAACCTATGAAACAGATGCAAGGGTTAGGATAAGAAAAATAGGATGATTAGAATAAAGATTATACCAATGGGAAATATAAGAAGGATAGTTGGATGGAATACGAAAGAAATAGAAGTAGACGAGGGTAATTTAAAAGATATCCTTAAATATATAAAAATAGATGATAGAAGCTCTTTGTTTGACCTTTTGATAGATAAAGATGAAATTAAAAAGGAGTATTCTGTTCTCATTAATGGTAAGACTATATCATCAAAGGATTTAAATAAAGAGCTTAAAGGTAATGATAATATTTTTATTATGGATATATTACCAATAATAGCAGGGGGTATTAATGAATAGATGGGGAATGGTTATCGATCTAAAAAGATGTATCGGATGTAATGCATGTACTATAGCCTGTAAACAGGAGAACGGAACGCCACCAGATATATTCTTTACAAAGGTACTAGTGAAAGAGACAGGAAAGTATCCTAATGTTAAAAAAATGTATACACCTGTATTGTGTAATCATTGTCAGGATGCACCGTGTGAAAGAGTATGTCCAACCGGAGCAACTAATAAAAGGGAAGATGGAATAATAATAGTAGATCATGATAAATGTATAGGTTGTAGGGCGTGCTATGTAGCTTGTCCATATAAGAATAGATATTATTTAAAGAAGAAATCATTGAAGAGTGGTTATTATGGAAAGGAGTTAAATCCTTTTGAGAATTTTAAAATCATAGGATTTCAAGAGGGTGTTGCATTAAAGTGTAATTTTTGCTATGAAAGAGTTGATAGAGGATTAGAACCAGCATGTGTTATAACCTGTATAACCACAGCGAGAGTTTTTGGCGACCTCAATGATCCATATAGTGAGGTAAACCGTCTTATAAGACAGAGGAATGGTTCTCAACCACTTCCAGAATGTAACACAGACCCATCAGTATATTATATAGACTAATTATTATATTAGGAGTTAATAGAAATGAGAATAGAAGATTATAAATTAATTGATAAAGATTTTGTTATTGGTTTTAGAACTCAGGAAGAATGGTCATGGCTTATAGCGACTGCTTTCTTTTTAGGAGAGATTGGAGCTGGTTTATTCTTTATATCATTCTTTTTGAATTATAAACTCGGTGCATTAATAGGTCTTTTAATTGTAGCACTTGGTAAGAATACTGCTCATCTATTATATTTAGGTCATCCACTAAGGGCATGGAGGGCTGTTTTAAAACCTCAAACTTCATGGATAAGTAGAGGACTTATAAGTGTAGTGGTATTTATGATATTTGGTTTTTTATATATAGCGCCTTCATTTAATATAATACCGATTAATGATAATTCGGTAGTATATGATGTGATAAAATTTATCGCATTAATATCAGCCTTTATAGTAATCATATATGATGGATTCGTTATGGCATATTCTCCGTCTATTCCTCTATGGAATACAGCTCTATTACCTATGTTGTGCTTAACATACTCTCTTCTTGGGGGTACAACTCTATCTATACTTCTCATTAAATTAGGATATGGTTCAGAATTATCTTTAGGTATGAAAACCATTGAATTAGTGGAGCTTCTATTTATAATTACAAACCTTATAATGCTTTTAATATATGTTATGACAATGTATTATGCGACAACAGCAGCTAAATTTTCTGTTATGTTATTGATAAAAGAAAAATATTCTGTCCCATTTCTTGGTGGTGTTATTTTTGTGGGACTTATATTAACTCTTTTATTGCTCATTATATATACATCAATGCCTATTGTATATCTATTGGTAGTAGCAGCTCTTACAGAACTTATAGGTGACTTTTTAATAAGATTCCTTTTGCTCAAGGCAGGGACGTATTCACCGGTAGTAGCGTATTAACATACTATTGGGGTAAGAAGAGAGAAGCAATATTTCAATTAATGCTGAATTCATTTTTCAGTATCTGAGAAAGTAGTGATTTAGTAATTTTAAAATAAATTAATAATACCAATAAATACAATCTTTCAGCAGTCTCTTAATATTAAATAATATAAGAGGATTACTAACTTTAATAATTCAAAGAGTAGATGCATATTAGAGTTTTTAAAAGTTAGTAAAGTTAAAAAAGGAGATGAATGATTTAGTAGTTATTGTGCATAGGATATGAAAAGTAGAATACAAACATTCTGGAGAATAATAATCTCAATTGGGATTTCATTGATAGTTATAAGTCTGATATTTAGATTTTTCACCTATGAAGGTGAGTCTGTAACCAGGTCTAAACTTATATTTGTACTCAGAAATATTTCTTTCTCCTTAATAGGTCTTTATCTGATTTGTGCTCTTATCCAGGCTTTCTTCAGGGCAGTACGGTATAACATACTTCTCACTGCCAGCGGAGAGAAGGAGGTGCCGGGTTTTTTTCATCTTTATCTTGTTACACTTACAAGGAATATGTTCGTTGATTTTCTGCCAGCAAGAGCTGGAGAGTTAAGCTATATTGCTATGTTAAACAAGGGTTGTGAAGTGAGTGGTGAAGCATGTGTATCTTCACTTACAATAAGTCTACTTTTTGATTTTGTTGCCCTTTTTTTATTGGTTTCTGGTATGTTATTTTTTCAACTCTTATATTCTAATCCTGAAGGATGGTTAATTATTGTCTTTATTGGGCTGGCGTGCTTGATAATAATTATAGGGTTAACCCTATTTTCTGGAATAAAAAGGATAGCGATCCTCTTAGAATATACTTTAGGAAATTTTAAATATAAAAAATTTATTAACAGATTACTAAATTTTATCAATTCTGTGGGATGTTCAATAGATAAAACCAGACAGTCAGATATATTGGTTAAGACTCTTTTCCTATCTCTCGGGGTGAGGATATTCAAATACACAGGATTCTATTTTCTATTCCTTGCTATCACGATCTCTAACTTTGAAAATCTTTCAGATGCCCCACTTTGGAAGGTTTTATTGGCTCTATTAAGTGCGGAAGGGACTGCAAGTCTTCCAATACCTTCCTTTATGAGTTTTGGTACTTATGAAACTGGTGGATTATTTGCTCTTAAAGTATTAGGATTTTCTGCAGCAGGGTCTGCAGTTACTATGCTCGCTATCCATATATATAGTCAAATTATTGACTATTCAATAGGTAGTATAGGGGTTATTCTATTCCTGTTTTACGCTCCTGAGAAAAAGAGAGAAGAAAGGGTTAGAATTCCTGATAAAAAATATATTATTATTTCAGTTAGTTCCTTAATTTTTATTATAGGACTATTATTATTCCTATTACAGTATAGAAATATAAGAAAGCTTGGTTCTATTAATCCACCTTCAAAAGGGCGTGGGATAAATATAAACAAAATAGAACGAGAACGGATCTTGGATATAACAAAGAACTTAAAAGGGTTTATTGTCTGGAGTTCAAATAGGTCTGGAAATCATGATATATTTATGTTATCCATGCCAGATCTCTTAATTACCAGATTAACAGATCATTCCAATGTGGATTATTTCCCAAGGATATCCCCGGATGGGAAAAAGATAGTCTTCTCTCGATCACAATTACCGTGGGTATCTCAAAGGGATTATATTCCATGGGATGTTTATATGCTTGATATTGAAAGCAGAAGAGAAACACTTATAGCAAAAAATGGGAATACGCCAACCTGGTCTGAAGATGGTAAGATGATATATTTTCAGAGAAATGCTAAAGAATTCATAAAATATAATCTTGATACCCAAAAGGAGCATCTAATTTTCAAGAGTGGAGTTCCTCCCATTCCAAATGATGTTATACTTGAAACTCCTAATTTTAATATGCAAAAACGAAAGCTTGCTGTTACGATTCGAGGAAGTAAGAGAATGACAGCAATCTATTCTGAAGATGGGGAATTTATAAAGATTGATGCAGGATGTCAGATTTCATGGGCACCGGACTATACATATCTGTACTATGTGGATCATATAGGTAAACAGGGGAATGCTTTTTTCAAATATTATCCTCAAACAAAAAAAAGAATTAAATGGTTTGCTCTGGATAATATCTTCAGACATAGATATTTCCCTAAAGTATCTAATAATGGTCATTATCTTGTATTTGGTGCAAGCATTGGTGGGCATGAACATGATTCTGCAGACTATGAAATATTCCTCTGGGAAATAGGATCTCTTCCTGAGGAAGCAGTAAGAGTTACATTTCATACTGGGAACGACTGCTGGCCAGATATATATGTAGTTATGGATAAAAGTAGATTGTTGAAAAAAGTAAAGAGGTATCCCTGATAGTCCTTAAGATAGATAGATTTATAATTTTTGATATAAATGGTAGGCATGAATTTTCATGACTTATCTCTTATGATTGTGAGGGTTAGAAGCCCTCGACTATAAAACTCAATATCTGTTTTTCATCTATTTAAGATCTTTTTGCTTGACATATTTTTTTTAAATAGGATAAAATTAATCCTATATAAATATTTTTAAATAAATTATTATTAAAAGAAAAATCTATTTTAAAAGTGAGATATTGATTAAAGGAGGATGTTATGAAGGAGAATGGCTATGAGTACTCAGTTGTAAAGGGATTTACTCTGTCTGCTCTTTTTTGGCTTATTATAGGTCTTTTAGTAGGTTTATGGATTGCTGCTGAGCTATTTTTGCCCCAGTTAAACCTCACACCATGGTTAAGTTTTGGCCGTCTAAGAGTTGTCCATACCAATGGTCTTGCATTTGGATTTACACTTGCAGGGATCTTTTCTTGTACCTATTATATGATTCAGAGGCTTACTAAAACTCCACTTGTTTTTCCAAGGCTGGCTAAATTTCATCTCTATCTATTTAATATAGCGATTGCACTTGCAGCTCTGAGTCTATTTGCAGGTATGAATACATCAAAGGAGTACGCAGAGCTTGAATGGCCTCTTGATATTGTCATTGTTATAATGTGGGTTATATTCGCAATCAATGTGTTTGGAACCCTTATTAAAAGAAGAGAAAAACAGATGTATATTTCACTTTGGTATATTATTGCTATGACTGTGACAATAGCTATACTTTATATTATTAACAATCTTGAGGTTCCGGTAAATCTATTTAAATCATATTCTATATATTCAGGGGTTAATGATGCTAATGTTGAATGGTGGTATGCCCATAATGCAGTAGGTTTTGTCTTCACTGTTCCTATACTCGCTATGTTCTATTACTTTTTGCCAAAGTCTACCAATCTACCTATTTATAGTCATAGGCTATCTATAGTATCCTTCTGGTCCCTTGTATTTGCATATCTATGGACAGGGGCACATCATCTTGTGTTTACTCCGCTTCCTGAATGGATTCAGACTCTTGCAATTGCCTTTAG
Source organism: uncultured Thermodesulfobacteriota bacterium (assembly GCA_964501575.1). Taxonomy (GTDB): domain Bacteria; phylum Desulfobacterota; class CAZCTP01; order CAZCTP01; family CAZCTP01; genus CAZCTP01. Next base: position 3,013 of record CAZCTP010000055.1, on the reverse strand, counting down.
TATATTTTTGATAGCACCATCATGGGGATCTGTTATAAATGGCTACTATACTATGAGAGGCAATTGGGGGCAGATAAGAACAAATTATCTCGCAAAGTTTTTCATTCTTGGTATAACATTTTATGGACTTCAGACTATCCAAGGACCTACACAGGCACTCAGGACACTCAATGCATTTTTTCATTATACTGATTGGGTCATTGGGCATGTTCATATGGGAACTATGGGGTGGGTGACTATGATAATATCTGCTTCTTTTTATTATATAATTCCAAGAATTTATAGAAAAAAGCTTTACAGTATAAAGCTTGCAAATGTTCATTTCTGGTTTATACTCACAGGTCAACTGCTTTATACTATTTCAATGTGGGTTGGTGGTATACAACAGGGTGCAATATGGAAGGCTACAAATCCTGATGGTTCTCTTACATATAGTTTTCTTGAAGGTGTTATATCCCTTTACCCATACTGGATAATAAGATTCTTGGGAGGATTAGTGTTTTTTATAGGTATCATAATATTTATCTATAATCTTCTTATGACGATCAAAAGTTCAGGGAAGATAATTCAGGAATTAAGTCCTAAAGCAGCTTAAAAAGGAGGAATAATTATGGGAATATATTCAAAACCAATAATATTTGCTATACTTTCCATAGCAGTAATTCTAATAGGAACGATTATAACTACAATAATTCCTCTATTTATGTCCTCTACCCAGCCAGTAAGTAAATATATTAAGCCTTATACAGCGGTTGAGCTTGAGGGAAGGGATATATATATCAGAGAGGGCTGTAATAACTGTCATTCACAGACTGTAAGGCCCCTTAGAACAGAGGTGGCCAGGTATGGAGAATATTCAAAGCCAGAGGAGTTTGCTTATGATAGACCATTTCTATGGGGATCCCGGAGAATAGGACCTGATCTGGCAAGAGTAGGTGGCAAATATCCAGATTCATGGCATTATCAACATCTATATGATCCAAGAAGTATGTTTTCTAAATCTATTATGCCATCCTATGGATGGCTTGCAAAAAGAAAACTTAATACAAAATATACTTTTAAAAAGATCTCAATCCTTAATTATGGATATTCTAAGGAAGAAGTTAGGAAACAGATAGATGATTATAGAGCAAAGGTTATTTCACCTACTTATACCTTTAAAGAAGTCCGTGATAATATAACACCTCCGGAGCTCAGAAAAGAGCTGACTGAGATGGATGCATTAGTAGCATATCTTCAAAAGCTTGGAAGGGATATTAAGAAGGTAAGGGAGAAGAGCGCTATCAAAGTAGCGAGAGCTGCCTCTAAGGAAGAGATAAAAAATCCACATGAAGGAGATAATAAAGCAATTGCAGAAGGGAGAAGTATATTTATGGAGAATTGCTCGGTCTGTCATGGTGAAGATGCGAGGGGTAAAATAGGTCCAAGTCTTGTAGATAATAAATGGAAATATGGGGATTCAGATAAGGATTTATATGAATCCATATCAAAAGGGAGATCTGGTGGGATGCCAGCTTGGGAAACCATGCTTGGTAAGGAAAGGATATGGAAGGTTATAGCATTCTTAAGAAGTATTGGAGAAAAATAGATATGGAATGGTCTTTATGGGCATATTTTGGATTCACACTTGTATTGGGAATTATATTCTTAGGAATAATTATTTATTATTATACTCCTAAAAGGATGAGAAAGATAGAAGAACCCAAATATAGAATGCTTAAAGATGATGAAAATGAATAAGGAGGTGTTTTATGTTAGAGTTTGATGATGTAAAGGAAGCTGATAATAAAATACCTATTGGTTGGTTAATATTCTTTATTGGAGTAATTATATTTTTGATATGGTATTTCTTTAAGTATACTCCAAAGATAAGTGGATGGTCACAATATAAAGTACTTGAAAAAGAGATGAAAAAGGATGAAAAAGAGTTTAAAAAGCCTCTTGCAGAAAATCCTTACGAACATAATAAGAAGGCGATAGTAGAAGGGAAGATGCTCTATCTTTCTAATTGTGCAGGGTGCCATGGTAAAAATCTTAAGGGAGATATAGGATCAGATCTTACCGGACACCTTAGATATGGTGAAACAGATGATAAAAAATATGAGACGGTATCAAAAGGAAGATCCAATGGTATGCCTTCATTCGGACAGCAGCTTGGTAGAGACCGTATCTGGAAGATACTTGCCTATATTGATTCTGTAAGGGAATATGGAGCAAAACCTTAGTTTTCTTTATAATTAATTAAGAAATTTAGAGAGATAGATATTCAGGTCCCTGGTTTTTTATAGGAACTATTATATGAAAAAAAGGGTAGTATGGCAGAAGTATAGAAGAATAGTTAGAATTTTCATAATGTCAATAGCTTATAGCTTACCTTTTCTAAAAGTAAAAGGAGAGAGTGCATTAAGATTTGATCTTCGAGATCTTAAGTTGTTTTTTCTCGGAAAGGTAATATGGATAAGAGAATTTTATATTATTCTGATAGCGATCATATTTATATTATTTCTCATAATAACTATAACGGTTATATTTGGAAAGGTATGGTGTGGATGGTTATGTCCTCAGACCATTCTGCTTGATTTATCAAAGGATATATTAAGTATTATATCTAAAAAGAGAAGTAAATTTGTTTTCAAAATACTGCTTCTTCCTGTATCAGCATTAGCTTCTCTCGGGATTATATGGTATTTTATTCCTCCTTTACAAATGATGGAGATACTGCTCAAATCAAATACCATTACAGGATTTTTTATTTTCCAGTGGTTTATAATTTATATTGTGCTTGCGTTTATTGGAAGGAACTTCTGTAAGGGTGTCTGTCCTTACTCCGTTTTTCAGGATCTGCTTTCAGATAATAAGACAGTTACAATATATTCTAACCCCGATAGACTTAATAGTTGTATAGGATGCAATATGTGTATAAAAGCATGCCCTCTGGGTATTAATATAAAAAATGGGTTGAAGAGAGAATGTATTTACTGTGCTGAGTGTATAGATGCATGTAGTTCTATAT
>CAZCTP010000054.1:18359-19770 GCA_964501575.1 uncultured Thermodesulfobacteriota bacterium | reverse complement strand
GCTTTTGCCGTTATTTGTTTCTGGTGATATTATATCACCGAGGCACGCGCTTTCATATAATCATTGCGAGGCGAAGCCGAAGCAATCTCTTACAATGAATTAAAGGATAATTGGCACAATTTGCTATTTCACGGTGATAACAAAGATGTCTTGGCAACACTCTTAGAATCAGGATTTAGAGGGAAAGTTGACCTTATTTATATAGATCCGCCATTCAAAAGCGGTGCAGATTATGTGAGAAAGGTTGAATTGAGGGGATTAAAGAATTTGGGGAAAATTGAAGAAGATGAAGCATCAGTTTTACAGCAGACAATGTATTTTGATATCTGGAATAATGATACTTATTTGCAGTTTATGTATGAGAGACTATTGCTTTTGAAGGAACTGCTTGCAGAAACAGGTTCTATTTATGTGCATTTAGACTGGAGAGTTGGACATTACATCAAATTACTTATGGATGAAATATTTGGTGAAGATAATTTTAGAAATGAAATAATATGGTGTTATACAGGTCCTTCCCAAACTACTAAATATTTTGTAAGAAAACACGATAATATTTTATTTTATACCAAAACCAATAATTATATTTTTAATACCGAATTGGTAAGAGTCCCTTATAAAAAGTCCACAAAGTGGGCCGGTAAAACTTCATTTACTGGATTAACTCCTGATGAAAAAGTGAAAGAATTAGAACAAAGAGGAAAGTTAGCAGAGGATTGGTGGGCTGATGTTGCCGGTATTGGATACGCTCATAGCCAAATTACAGGTTTTGACACCCAAAAACCAGAAACTCTCCTTGAACGAATAATCAAAGCCTCCTCTAACCCTGATGATTTAGTTCTTGATTGTTTCTGTGGCTCGGGGACAACCTTAGCTGTTGCTCAAAAACTTGGCAGGAAATGGATCGGTTGCGATATAAACAAGGGTGCAATACAATTGACTGCAAATAGAATAGCAAAGATTATAAAAGAGCAAATTGAGAAGGACAAGAATAAATAAGAGTCATTCCTGCGGAAGCAGGAATCCATACAACTTTCTATGAAGTATTATGTTTATATATTAGCAAGCAAAAAAAATGGAACTTTATACATTGGTGTGACAGATAATTTAATTAAAAGAGTATATGAACATAAAAATAACCTTGTTAAAGGGTTTACTCAAAAATATAATGTCCATAATCTTGTATATTATGAAGAATATGAGAATATTTATGAAGCTATCACCAGAGAAAAGCGGATGAAAAAGTGGAAGCGAGAATGGAAGATTGATTTAATTGAGAAATTGAATCCTGAATGGAAGGATTTATATGATGAGATATTATGATGAAACGAGTCTTATTGGAAGAAGAGATAGATTCCCGCTTACGCGGGAATGACAAGAAAGAAGCGGAAATGACAAGAAAGATGAAAAA
>CAZCTP010000054.1:0-18259 GCA_964501575.1 uncultured Thermodesulfobacteriota bacterium | reverse complement strand
AAGATGAAAAAATGATAAGAAAGATGAGGAAATGATAGGAAAAAGCAGAAATGACAGGGAAGAGGGGAAAAAGACAGGGAAGAGGGGGGAGTGAGAAGAAAGAGACGGAAATGACAAGAAAGAGGCAGGAATGAGAAGAAAAATAGGAAAATGATATAAAAAAGATAGGAATCAGAAGAAGATATGAAAAAATGACATGAAAAGCGGGAAATGAGAAGAGAGATGAGGAAATTACAGGAAAGACGTGGGAATGACAAGATGATAAATCTATACAACTGGAGGCATAAATGAGTAAGAGATATTTTTCTTTTGCTATGTACAAAGTCAACAACTACGACCTTAAACTCCTTCAGACCGAAGCAATAGAACTCGCAGTCCAACATATTGGTATCCAGCGGACAAGAACCGATAGATTCTTTGACGGATTTTTAGGAAAGAATCTTGTAAAAATTATTGATTTCAATCATCCTCTGACTCTCTTAGATTTATAACTTCTTCAAGATGAATTAAAGAAAAGACCTGATGAGGATAGAAACATAACTATTGTTTGCCTTGGTAAAGAATTAGCCGTTGATCCCTGGATTGAAGAATGGAACAAGAAACATCCGGTAAACAAAATCAGAGTAATTGAGCTAAAAACAGATAAAAAATATGGTAGTTTCTTAATCCATAAACCAGCGGAGGCAAAAATCAGCATAAAAAGAAAGAATAATAAGGCAATAGTAGAAATAAAAGACTTTATATCACCAACAATAATTGAACGGCTTAATATTGATAACAAACTTTTCAAAGTAAAAATCCCTGATTTCAGGTCTATGATTGATTGTGTTCTAATTGACAATAATTACGATGGCAATATCTTTCATATTATTTATTCAGATGTTCCAGAAAAGAAAGATGATTTAGTAGCAGGGAAATACGAAATAGACCTGCCTGCGCAGGCAGGAATTCCAGAAAGAAAAGCCAAAATAGCAGTAAAAATCATTGATATGCTTGGTGAAGAGGTTCTATTTGTGAAGGAGATATAAGGATGGATGAATAATGCCTTCCAATTTAATTATTATAACTTAAGCTCATATATTCTATATCTCTTATAGGGAAGTCCACCAATTTTTTCTATACCCCTCCTCATTAATATATTACTCTCAAGTATCCATGACATCTCTCCAAATCTATACCCCCCATCTATCCCTCTTTTCCATAGTTCTAAGATCAAAAGGGAATCTATACCCATATTCCTATAATCCCTTATTATCCCTAAAGTTATGACCCTTACTGAGTCTATTTTTCTTGAGTAATATATATATTTAAATATCCCAAAGGGAAATAGATTTCCGTTAATCTTTTTTAATACCGGGTTTATATTAGGTATTGCAGATATAAACCCTACATGTGTGTTATCTACTTCTGCAAATAGTATAAGATTGGGATCAGCTATCTTTTTTAATCTTATAGCATGATATCTAATCTCTTTATCTGTTAATGGAATAAATCCCCAATTCTTCTCCCATGCAGAGTTATATATATCCATTATCCTGTCAATCTCTTCATAGAACCTTTTCATATCTATTTTTCTTATCTTGATGTTGGTTTTATCACTGATCTTATTAAAAAATCTAATTAATCTCTCGGGAGGATTCCCCTTCAATGAATAGGCATACAGATCCATAGCTTTTAAAAATCCATATCTTTCAATAAGATCTATATAATATTCCGGATTATATGGCATCATAATCATAGGAGATTCATTAAATCCTTCTATTAAAAGGCCACATTCATCATTTGTGGAGAAGTTCATGGGACCCCTTACTATCTCCATACCTTTATCCTTTAGCCATTCTATAGAACTCTCAAATAAGCCCTTTGTGACATCAAAATCATTAATAGATTCAAAGAATCCAAAGAATCCTGCCTTTTCATTATGAAAATCTATATGATTATAATTGACTATTGCTGCTATTCTTCCAGCCAGATCATTATCTTTAAACGCAAGAAATAATTCTACATCTGCATGTTCAAAAAATGGGTTTTTCTTTGGATTAAAAAAATCTATCTGATCAGATATTAAGGGTGGGGTCCAGTTCTTATCGTTTTTATATATCTTATAGGGAAATTTTATAAAATCATTAAGCTCCCTTTTATTCTTAACCCTTGATATACGGATCATTAATAATTTCCTTTATATTTTCACTCCCTGTGAGCTTCAGGAATATAGATTCAAGCTCCTTATCTTTACTCTTTGCCAGCCTTCTCAAATCATCTATATTCCCTTCAGCGATTATCCTTCCATCCTGAATAATAGCCATTCTGTCACATATCTCTTCCACAACCTCAAGGGAGTGGGTTGACATAAATACTGTCTTCCCGCTTCTGCAAAAGCTTTTAAATATCTCCTTTACCAACCTTGCTCCTTTTGGATCTAATCCTATCATGGGCTCATCAACTACTATAATCTCCGGATTATGTAAAAGCACAGAGGCTACAACAAGCCTCTGTTTCATTCCGTGGGAGTAACCCTCTATCAATTCATCCTTCCAATCCATTAACTCGAATAGATCAAGAAGCTTAAAAATTCTGAGATCAGAATTCTTTATTCCATATAAATTACCTATAAATCTTAAGAATTCATAACCTGTGAGCTTATCATATATAAACGGTCTATCAGGAATAAATCCCATGATCCTCTTTATCTCTGTTGAATCTTTTTCTATATCCATTCCTTTTATTATTATCCTTCCAAAGGTAGGTTTAAGGAGCCCTCCCATCATCTTTATTGTTGTTGTTTTACCAGCACCATTTGGTCCAAGGAATCCAAATAATTCTCCAGGCTTTATATGAAGGTTTATATTATCAACTGCCCTGAATTTCCCATAATCCTTTGTTAGATTTACGAATTTTATCAATTATAATTTATAACCTTTACTTTAACCTTACCTATTAACTTAGAGATTTTTAACTGTTCGCTAAGTTCACCCTCTATAAGTTTTATATGGGTAGCATCAGCAGGAAATTGATTAAATACAGGATCAACACTTACCCAATCTCCAATATATATCTCAGCCCATGAATGATAAAAGAAGCTTCTATTAAAATATACTATACCAACCAGCATCTTTGTAGGGATTCCAGCAGCCCTTGCAAGAGCCGTAAAAAGAGCTGTATGCTCATTACAATCCCCATAGCCCATATCCAGAACCTCAAGGGCATTGGGAATGCTTACAGTCGGCCTCTTTTCAAGATATTTATATACCCATTTTAATATAAGCTTTGCAGCTTTAACAGAATTTTTTTCATCTCCTATTATTTCCTTTGCCTTTTTAATAATCCTTTCATTATCGCTCTGGATAAGTGCTGATGGTTTAAGATAATCTTCATATTTACCTCTATATGGTAGCTTATATCCTTTAATAGACTTTATATTCTCTGTATTTATCTCTAATAAATCATCCTTGAGCCTCTGTCGCCTACCATTTATATTAAAATCGTCTAAGGATATATTTAATAGCTTTATTTTCATATGTTTAATATTTCTTGGACTCTCTATAAACACATTTGATGGTATTGCAGTTAATGTTATTATATCTATATCTTTAATACCTTTCAGTGCAACTTCTTTTGGCTCGGCTTCCATTGTAAATCCTTCAGCACTTACTTCTCTTAAAATTTCACCACTTTCACCTATCCAGGAATATGTCTCTATACCTTTAAATGATTTCCTTAATTTATATGAATCATAGTATATTCCCCTTAGTTTTATTTTCTCTTTTCCAAGAACCTCTATTAATATTCTATCTATACTCATTGTTGAGGGGTCAAAAAACGGGAGATGATATCTTTTCCCAACATCTAACCCTTTATTTAAAAGATAATATTTTATATTTGAGGTTAAATAAACCGGTTCATTTATAGGGATCTTTTCCTTTCTTTCTTCCTTTGCAGATTTTATATTTAATATTATTTCATTTTTATTAACCATCCCCTTTGCTTTGAAGAATACAAGGTTTGAAGATAGAATAAAGTCAACTGATATAAGAGAGAGGTCTGGATTCACCAATGAATTGGTAAATATTAAAATCTTCTGAGATTCTCCCATTATCTTTAAGATCATCACAGTCTTTTCTACAACTCTATATCTCTCTCCTTCTCTCTTTATATATGAACTAACATATCCTATCTTATTCCCCCTAAAATATATCCCCATCCATTCTTCCCCTTCTTTAAGAGCTCCTGAAGGTCCGGGTGTTAGAGAAACAGATGACTCCTTCTTTATTAGAATACCAATCATAATTACCCAGAGAAGTATTATAGAAAGTTTTACGAATTTCATAAAGTAATCTCTATTCTTTTTCCACACCTTGCACAGTTATTAACGTTTAAGCCTAAGACACTAATATCATAACCTACTCTTCTTATTAATAGATTATTACACTCCGGGCAATATGTATTACTCCCTTTTTCTGTATAAATATTCCCTAAGTACACATAATTAAGCCTTTTTTTTGCCATTTCATATGCTTTTAGAAGAGTCTTGGGAGGAGTGGGAGGAAAGTTTAGCTTATAATTAGGGAAATATCTTGAAAAATGTAAGGGAGTATCTCTTCCTAATGCCGAGACAAAATCTATAAGCTCATTGAGATCTTCATCTGAGTCATTTGCCCCCGGGATTATAAGATTTGTTATTTCAACATGACATCTACTCGATGCCGTTTTTATATTCTCCTTGATCGGTTCAAGCATCCCGCTACAATAATCCTTATAAAAATTATTCCTTATTGATTTAAGATCTATATTCATTGCATCTATAAGTGGCAAAAGTTCATTTAGAGGATCTTTATTTATAAGTCCGTTTGTAACAAGTACATTTTTTAATCCATTTTCTTTAGCAATTTTTGCACTATCCATAATATACTCAAACCACATAAGGGGCTCATTATATGTGTAGGCGATGCCAACTGAATTATTCCTTTTTGCTATCCTTATAAGTTCATCAGGGTTCAAATCATCCAACGGTAACAAACCATCTACCATCTGCCAGTTCTGACAAAATCTACATCTCAGATTACATCCCAGAGTTCCTATGGATAATATATTACTCCCTGGATAGAAGTGATAGAGTGGCTTCTTTTCCATGGGATCAAGATGTAATGCAGCTATCTTTCCATATAGTATTGCATATAACTTGCCATCTCTATTCTCTTTTGCTTTACAAAATCCTGTTTTTTGAGGAGCTATTACACATTCCCTTGGACATAAAACACATTTTACCCTTTTATTATCCAGACTTATATAATAGCTTGCTTCTACCATGTTATAAAAAATCTCTTAAATTCCCCTTTATACTCTTCCCAATCTACCTTAACTTCTTTAACCTTAGCATGGGGTGGCCCTTTCTTACACCATTCTATAAGCTCTCTTACAACCAATTCATCCCCTTCTGCCAATATTTCTACACTCCCATCATTTCTATTTTTTACCCAACCATTTATACCTAATCTCTCTGCTTCGTCCTTTGTAGATGCTCTATAAAATACCCCTTGAACCCTACCTTTAACTACTATATGGGCTCTAACCTTTGCCACTTATTAACTCCTTAAATTCCTCTTCATTTAAGGTCTTTATACCATGCTTTAGTGCCTCATCCAGTTTTGATCCAGGATTTTCACCTACTATCAGATAGTCTGTCTTTTTACTTACCGAAGATGCTACCCTTCCTCCGAGTTTTTCAATAATTCTTTTTGCCTCTTCCCTTGTAAATGATTTAAGAGCTCCTGTTAATACAAATGTTTTATCAGATAGGCTTTTTTCTTCTTCCTCTGCTTCTTCTGAAATATTCAAATTTGCTCTTTTTAGAGCCTCTATTATTTCAATATTACCCCTGTCTCTAAAGAATGATACAACACTTTGCGCTACCTGAGGTCCTACTCCCTTTATATTTGCAAGCTCTTCATAGGAGGCATTCATTATTCTATCAAAGCTTTTAAACTCTTTAACCAATAACCTTGCCATATATTCACCCACATGCCTTATTCCCAGAGCATATATAAACCTGTCAAGGGTTATATTTTTGCTATTTTCTATAGAATCAAGAATATTTTGAGCAAGCTTATCACCCATCCTTTCCAATTTCAAAAGGTCTTCTTTTCTAAGATAATATATATCCTTTATATCCTTTACAATTTCCTTATCTACAAGCTGATCTATTATTTTATCTCCGAGTCCATCAATATTCATGGCCCTTTTTGATGCAAAATGTAGAATCGATTCTTTAAGCTTTGCAGGACACGATAATCCTATACATCTATAAGCAGCCTCATCCTCAGATTTAAATATATTGGAGCCGCATGCAGGACATTTATCAGGAAACTTAAATCTTCTTTCGGTTCCCTTTCTTAAAGATGGTATAACCCTTACTACTTCAGGTATAACATCTCCTGCTCTTTGTACTACTACTGTATCACCTATCATAATGCCCTTTTTTCTAATCTCATCTTCATTATGAAGGGTTGCTCTATTGACAACAACACCTCCAACCTTAACAGGTTTCATTATAGCAACAGGGGTTAATGCCCCGGTTCTTCCAACTTGAACAGCAATATCCTCTATAACTGTAGTGGCTTGAATCCCTTCAAACTTATAAGCCAATGCCCATCTTGGACTCCTCGATTTCTCTCCTAATATTTTTTGATATTCCAGGCTATCAACTTTTATAACTATTCCATCTATTTCATAGGGAAGCTCTTCCCTGTTTTCTCTAATCTTTTCATGGTACTGAATAACCTCTTCTATATTGCTGCATAAAGCATTCTCCCTATTAACCTTAAATCCAAATCCCTTAAGTGTTTCAAGAATTTCCCAATGGGAACTAAACTCTATATATTCAACCTCTCCAATACCATAAAAGAATATATCGAGAGGTCTTTCAGATGTTATATTTGAATCCAGCTGTCTTATAGACCCGGAAGCAGCATTTCTCGGATTGGCAAAGGGAGGGATTCCTTCCTTTTCTCTTTTTTCATTAAGCTTTTTAAAATCCTCTTTATTTATTATCACCTCACCTCTGACTTCAATTCTCTTAGGGATAGGTTTATCAGTTAAATTCAAAAGCATTAATGGCACACTCTTTATTGTTTTCAAATTAAGTGTGACATCTTCACCCCATATCCCATCTCCCCTTGTAGATCCCAGCACAAATATACCATCTTCATATACCAGCTCCACTGCTAATCCGTCCAACTTTGGTTCCACAACATAGGATATATTACCAGATATACCAAGAGTTCTTTTTATTCTTTTATCAAACTCAACAACTTCTTCCTCCTCAAAAGCATTGGATAGGCTTAGCATTGGTATAGTATGTTTTACACTATTAAATTTTTCAAGCGGTTTTGCCCCAACCCTTTGAGTTGGGGAATCAGGGGTAATAAATTCAGGATATCTATTTTCCAATTCCTCCAACTCTTTCATTAATATGTCAAATTCATTATCGGTTATCTCCGGGGCATCAAGGACATAATACCGGTAGTTATGATAATTTATTAATCTTTTCAATTCGGATAATCTCTCCTTTGCCCTTTCAACATCCATCTTAAAAGATATTCTACTACAGGGGAAAAATAATTCAACTTTATTTCATATGTCTATTGGAAAAGGAGAAGTATTTAGTCCTTAATATAGGAATCTGATATCCATCACATTAAAAAAATTTCTATTGGATTTACTTATTATGATTAGAGGGTTAGAAAACTTTCCTATAATGTATATTGATCAGAAAATCTTCCCTATCACTTTATTTCTATTAGTTTAATGATATGAAGAAGAGATTAAAAAAGGGATAAAGAGGGAGAATAAATATAAATACAACTGCTAATTCTATTTAATTTATTTTATAATTTCCTGATAGAAGAGAAATACTTTTTTCAGCATACTCCTTAGCCTTATTTAATAGAGCATCAGCATATTCTACATTATGAACCCCCTTAGCATACTTCACAAATTCATAGTTGAATCTTGCATCCTTATAAAGTTTAAATGCCTTCCTGTAATTTTTATGAATCTTCGGAACACTATTTATTAATCTTAATGATTTGTCAAGAAAGGGTTTAACTTCATTCAACGATTCATTTATACTCTCTTTCCATTCTTTAAGCATTCCTCTATAATCCATTCCATGACATCCTATACAACTGATTTCTGATGCTTCATATGTTTCTCCAGTAAAAAATCTTTTTGCACCCATAGTTTTTGGCATAACATGACACCCGATACAATCTACCTGGGCTAAAAACATGGGATTAGGCATTGGTTCAACCCCTTTACCCCCAATGCCCATATACATCTCTTTCTGTCCTCCATGTTTCTTTTCATGACATATACCACAATCAACCTCTAAAAGCTTTACCGGTTTTACAGAATGTTTTATCTCTAAATGGCAATGAGTACATTCTACCTTGTGCTTTGTAACATGGGTATCATGCATAAAGGTTGTATCTCCATACATCTTTAATATTTTAGGATCGTTATGACATGCATAGCATCTTTCTTTTGGCGCTTCCCCTTTACCCTGGATAACGTCTATATGGCACTTCTGGCATGGGACCCCTCTTGCCTTAGTAAAGTCCTTATGATTAAATATTATACCGCCATATTCTATATCCTGCTTAGGGGCTTCATGACATGATAGGCATCCTCCCAATGGGTTCTCTTCTCTTCCATGTTTTGCCCCTTTAAAATGGCATATGAAACATGTACTCTCTGTCACCTCGACATGAGTTCCAATAACTATCTGGGAATGACAACTTGTGCATCTTAATTTTTTACCTCTTCTTGGGTATAAGAGATGGGGTCTATGGTCAAATATAATACCTCTTTTAAATTTTACTTTACCCTCTAAGAGTCTTGTAGAATGGCATCCTTTTCTTAAACAGCTTGCATCTTCTATCTCTGCATAGGGTTTTGAACTGTATGTTCTTGTAACATATTTAACAACCTGGGCTGTTGCTTGAAATTTTATCCAGAGCTCATTCCTTGTACCTGGTGGATAATGACACTTGACACAGGGAACAGAATTATGCTTTGATGACTTCCAAGCATCATAATATGGTTTCATTATATGGCAGCTCTTACAAAATCTTGGGCTTGTACTATATTCAAAGAGTCCTATTAATAGTAATATAAAAAATCCTATTAATACCCCTATAAATTTGAAGAATCTTGTCCTTATATGTATCCTATCTTCCTTATCTTTTGGTATATGTATCCCTATAAATTTTAACAGTTTCTTCATTTTCCCTTCATTTTCAATCATTTCTTCGCTTTCATCATTTTCTTTTATATCCTTAAACATCTTTTCCAATAGACTTTTGAGTAATCCCATATATTAAGACCCCCTTAAATCCATCTTTTTCATATAAAGTAATCCAATAATAGTTAATGTTACAAAAAGTATAATGATAAGAACTCTCTTCCCAAATCTGAGCTGATTTTTTTCTTCTTCTATCTTTTTGTCTATTCTACCTATATCATCGGAGATATCATATATCTCTCTTTTTATTCTCTCAACGGAGAGTGTATGAGTAAGTGGTTTCAATCCCGTGAGTTTAGCCTTTGTTTCGATTATTCTTAAATTTAGCTGAGAGATATCCACTCCCTTTTCCCCTAAATTATTTACCTCGTATATAATCTTTTTCAGGATATTTTCTTCATTCTCAATTAATTTACCAATATAGATCCCTGATCTATAAGGAATTGTATCCTCTTTATGGCAATATCCGCAGTGTCTTATACCTTTACCATAAAATAGTTTGTAATCTGCTTTTTTTATATCATGGTTCCCATGACAGCTTATACATTTTGGTATGCCAACTTCCTCCATCGCCTTTTGATGGGGACTCTCACTATAGAATTCATATTCTTTAGCATGACAATTCCCACATACATTTTCTACCTCTTCTATCCCCGGAGGGGTCGCTCCATGTATACCATGACAATCTGCGCAGGTTGGAGCTCTTAAATCTCCTCTCTCTAAAAGTAATTTACCATGAATACTCTTTTTATATTGGTCCATTTGATCATATGGTATTCCATATCTTTTCATAAGCTTCTCATTAGAATGACACTTAGAACATGTATAGGGTATATTTAGCTTGTAAACAGAAGAAGATGGTAAATCTTTTTTTTGAATAGCATGGCTCCCGTGACAGTTTATGCATGTGGCGACCTCTGTATTTCCTTTTTCAAATAGTAATTTCCCATGCTGGCTGGTTTTATACTCACTGAATTGATCAGTCCTCAGGTTATATTGCCTCATCCATCTGACATCTGAATGGCATTTAGCACATAAGATAGGTATTTCTTGGGGTTTTAGCTTTCCAATAAATCCAGTTCCATTTCCTTTAGGATTTTTCAAAGATGTTGGATCTCCCCCATGACAATTGGAACATGATACATTTATCTTATTGTGTATACTCTTTTCCCAATCCTTTACAATTTTAGTATATATGCCTCCCAGTTCTCTATGACATATAACACAGCTACTCTCATCCGCGTATACAGATAATGGAAATATAATAACAAATAATAATATAAGCTTGCTTATCCGCATAAAGTAAGTATAATGTAACCTAAAATCATAAAGGTTCCTATAATAATTATTCCCAACCTTTTCTTAAGATGTCTCTCTTTACTCTTATCTATCCATGGGAGAAAGAGAAAGAAAATAAAAACTATAATTTGGAAAAGTATAGCAACGCTTCTTAAAGATTTTCCTAATAGATAATCTCCTATCTTTATTATGTTATGATTCGCTAAGAAATACCATACAGGTTTTATTATATTAGGAGGATTGAATGGATCTGCATTTTCTTCAATGGATGAGGGATAGAATGTAGCCAAAGCAACAAATACAAATATAACAATTAATATAACAATCAATTGGTCAATAACAACATCCGGGAAAAATATTTTACCTTTTCTATTCTCTTCCATAAAAATTAAAGTCCTTATAATGGATCAGAAATTCCCAATCTCCTTATCATACTGAAATGAAGCGCTAAGAGAAATGTTATAAAGAAGGGTAGTATAAGAATATGAAAAACAAAAAATCTTGAGAGTGTAAAGGTTGTAACTTCCTCACCTCCCCTTAGAAAAAGTTTTAAAAAACCACCTACTACCGGAATATCTTCAATTATGTCTGTCCCTACAAATGTTGACCAATATGCAGATTGAGTCCAGGGCAATAAATTTCCTGTGAAGCTAAAGCTAAGTACCGTAATAAATAAAATAACTCCAATAACCCAGTTGAAATCCCTTGGTGGTTTGTACGCTCCGTAATAAAATACTCTTACCATGTGGATAAAGATAGTAATTATTATAAGGTTTGAACCCCAGCGATGAACGCTCCTCATAAGCCAGCCAAATGGAACATGATTATTTATAAATTGAACACTCTTATAAGCTTCTGAAACCGTTGGATGATAGTAAAATAATAATAATGTTCCAGTTATAACCTGGATAACAAATATAACAAATGTAATGCCACCAAAACAAAATAACCAATTCACATGAGGAGGTATTTCTCTCTTAAGAGCTTTTTCCAGAGCATCTCTAATATGAAGCCTTTCATCAATTGGACCATAGAGAAATCCCCAGAGGGTAAACCATTTTAGAAATTCTCTTACACCAAATCTCTTTTCAATATCCTCTTCAAATTTATCAATATCTTTCTTATCCACCATAACTTTCTCCTACTAATATCTGTCCCGAAACTATTCTAACATCTAATGAGGAAAGTGGCTTAGAAGCAGGACCGCTCTTAATATTACCCATTATATCAAATGTTGCTTCATGACATGGACATATCAATGCTTTTTTATCTTGATTCCATTTAAGAAGGCACTCCATATGGGTACATACCCCTGATAATGCAGTAAGAATATTACCATTGTTTATAAGAACATACGGCCTATTTTTATAATAGAAGAATTTTGCACTATTAGGAGGTATGAGCTTAACATTACCAAGATTTATCCACTCTAAAGCGCCACTCTCTTCTTCTCTATATTTAAACGGAAGTATAAAACGAAAGATTGGATATATTACTCCACCTAATGATATTATGGCAGAACCGATTAAAGAAAAATTAAGAAATTTTCTTCTTGTTACCCCAATCTTATCTCCATATAGATATAAACAATTTTCTTTTACCTTCCTTTATGAAACCTCTTTTTCTATACTTAAACTTCTAAGCTTTAATAAAAGTAAGATAGCAATCCATACCGCGAATATCACCACAATTACAAATAGCATTTTTCTATCACGTAACTCTTTATGAATCTTATTTATTTCTATTTCAACCTCTTTACCTTTTTTCAAAGCCTCATCTGTCAGCTTTTTTATCTTTTCTGAATTTAAAGTATGGGTTACAGGACCAACTTTTGTAAGATTATTCTTTGCTTCTATTATTTTAAGTTCTAAGTCTTCAATGTTT
Organism: uncultured Thermodesulfobacteriota bacterium; assembly: GCA_964501575.1. Lineage (GTDB taxonomy): Bacteria > Desulfobacterota > CAZCTP01 > CAZCTP01 > CAZCTP01 > CAZCTP01. Next base: position 5,775 of record CAZCTP010000054.1, on the reverse strand, counting down.
TTACCAGACTCTTTTGCTTCGTAAAGTTCACCTTCTACTTTACTAACGAAATTTTCTGCGTTAGTAATGGATAGATTTATAAATTGAGCAAGAATATAAGGATTTGTGTCTTTTTCATGACAGCTTCCACAATGGCCTTCTTCTTCTCCTATAAATTTCTTAGGAGTAGGGAATTGATTTTTATGATTACCATGGCAACTAATACATTGTGGGACACCTGCTGAAAGCATTGCTTTATAGTGAGGGCTTTCTTTATAATATTTTGCAGTATTAGAATGACAGTTACCACATACATTTGCTATTTCTTTTACGCCGGGTGGAGTAGCACCATGGATTCCATGACAGTCTGCACAGTTAGGAGCAAGAGAGGGATTTTTTCCCTCTATTTTCCCATATAGTATTTTACCATGATATCCTTTCTTGTATTCCTTAAGCTGATTATAGGGAAGGCCATAGGGCTTCATCCTATTGGGATCAGAATGACATTTACCGCATGTCTCTGGGACATTTGTATGATAAACAGTTGAAAGAGGATCATTTTTCTTTCTTATTTCATGACTACCATGACAGCTCACACATGTAGCAACATTTGTGTCTTTTTTCTTTAAAAGCCTCTTTCCATGGACACTTGTTTTGTATTCCTCAAATTGATCAGTCCTTATATTATACTGCCTCATCTTTTTTATATTAGCGTGACATTTAGCGCATAAAAATGGGATTTCTATCACCTTTGGCTTACCGATAAATCCTGCGGATTCATCCATAGCATTATCTATAGATTTAGGATTTCCTCCATGGCAGTCAACGCATGTAACTCCTACTTTTTTATGGACACTCTTTTCCCACTTTTTTACAGGAATAGAAAGTTCACCTTCATTTTCAAGATGGCATTTAATACAGACATCCTCCTGCGCAGATGCATTATTAATATTAACAAGAATTGGAAATAACAGAATAATAGAAAATATTAGAGTAAATCTTTTTATTATCATATTATGATATTACCTCCTTAAGAGTAGTATCCCCATATACTCATACCTATAAAGCCTAAAGCTGCTAATATTCCTAACATGATTGCAAAGGGTCTCTTTTTAGGAAACCTTTCTTTATTTTTGTCAAAGAAAGGAAATAGTATAAGAATAGCTATTGCTAATCCCTGCCCTAATACTCCTATTAGTTTTGGAGCTCCCTGTCCAAGAAAACTAAGTTTTTCAGCCAATTTCAAAAATTGATATCCTGCCAAGAAATACCATTCTGGTTTAATATGCTCAGGAGTTGTAAATGGATCAGCTTTTGGTAGCATAGGAGCCGGGAAAAAAGATGCCAAAGATATTACTACTGTCAAAACAAGAATCATTTGAACTATCTGTTTTATTACATGATGCGGGAAGAAAGGTTCTTCTCTTTTTTCTTTCATGATTTACCTCCTAAAGCGGTTCTGAAATTCCCTGTCTTCTTATCATAGCAAAATGAAGCAGCAAAAATACCATTGCTATAGCTGGCAATACAACCACGTGTAATGCAAAAAATCTTGTTAGAGTGATCTGACTGATATCCTGTCCACCTCTAACCAAAAATTTAATATTTTCACCTATATAAGGAACAGCACCAAATGCTTCTGTTCCAACCGTTGTAGCCCAATATGAAATTTGACTCCATGGAAGAAGATAACCAGAAAATCCAAAGCCTAAAGTTATAGTCATCAAGATAACACCTGTTACCCAATTAAAATCTCTCGGCGGTTTATATGCCCCCGAGATAAATACCTTGAACATATGGAGAAATAGAGTGACGATCATAAGATTTGCTGCCCAATGATGCATTCCTCTTATCAGCCATCCATATGGAACTATATTTGAAATTTCAACAATGCTTTTATATGCTTGATCTACGGTGGGTCTATAATACATAAGAAGCAGAATACCGGTTACAACCTGAATGAGAAAAAGTGTAAAGGTTATACCACCCAAACAACCAAGAAAATTGTTTTCCAGAGGTGTCCTGTAATGGGGGACTGGTTTCTTTAACTGCTTTTCTATAGCATCTTTTATATTTAATCTCTCATCTAAAGGACCATATATAAATCCTGTCAGAGAAAAAAGATTTATAATATCTCTAATAAGTGTACGTCTTTCTATATCTTTCTCTTTTTTCTTTGTCATTATCTTATGCACCCCCTATAATTATCTTATCATTGATAATTTTTGCGCTGGCTGTTTTTAATGGCCTTGGAGCAGGACCTCCCTTTACATTACCATTTAAATCAAATTTCGCTCCATGACAAGGGCATACTATCTCACCACTATCTTTTTCCCAATTGACGAGACATCCAAGATGTGTGCATACAGCGGATAATGCAAAAATGGCAGTAGCTTTCCGGATTATAATAAAAGGTTCTCCCTTGAATTTTATCTTTTTGGCTTCCCCTATGGAGACTTCAGAAAGAGGGAGAACTACTTCATTTGCTGAGCTCCCACCACCTATCAATTCCTTGGGTGGCTTGAAATACTTAAATAACGTATTTACCACACCTCCCATAGCTACTATTAATGAACCTCCAATAATGAAGTCTAAGAATCCCCTTCTCTTAATGCCTTCAGTCATTTATTCTTTACCCTCCTTTTTAAAAGTATTAACCCTTTTCCCTATATACAAATTTTTTAAGCTATATCATAAAAAATAGAAACATATCTTGTCTTTCCTCTGTTTTTATAACTCTAAATTTCCTAATTATTCATTAAAAAAAAATCTTATATAAATATAAGTAAAACAATTAAAAATAAAAGTCAATATTTTTTTACAATTTTTATTTTTTCTTTTTTTTAAATTTTTTGAGACATTCATCGCTACAAAAATAAAATGTTTCTCCTTTTATTTCAATACTTTTTGAACTCTTTTTTAATATATACCTGTTACACTCAGTATCTTTTACCATTTCTTCAGACCCTTCAGAGCTATTATCCATTTTTCTGTATATATTATCCTTTAATATCCACTTAAATATCTTATAAAATAAGAAACATAATAATAAAAATATAATTAGACGCATTTTAATTCCTTATATACTTCAACTGAACTCGTATCATCAAGTTCTTTAAGAATCTCTGATATCTTTTTATTTAACAAGGGATGAACTATATCTGGGTCTATCTCAGAAAAAGGAAGAAGGACGAATCTTCTCTTATGCAAAAGTGGATGAGGGATTCTAAGCTCTGGTAATTCTATAATATCATTGTTATAAAGGAGTATATCAAGATCTATTGTTCTTGGTCCCCATCTTATTATTCTTACCCTTTTTAACTTATTTTCAATATTATTAATAATTTTCAGAAGATCTATAGGTATTAAGCTCGTTTTAATTTTTATAACAAGATTTATAAACCAATCCTGATTCTTATAACCCACTGGCTCACTCTTATAAAGGGAAGATCTTTTTAATACCATTATTCCATTTTCTGATTCTATTTCTTTTAAAGCTTTTCTACAATTGTTTATTTTATCCCCTAAGTTTGAACTCATTCCTATATAGGCTATGTTTTTCATATTTTTATCTCTTTAATTCTATTAATTCCTTCCTTAATTCTTTCTTTATCTACTGTTAAAGCTATCCTTATATATCCTTCTCCATATTTTCCGAATCCTATTCCAGGAGTTGTAACTATCCCGACTTGAGATAATAGATGGCTTGAAAAAGACTTAGAATCATAATCTGGTGGGACATTAATCCATACATAAAATGTTGCTTCAGGAAAATATATATCAAATCCAATATCTCTTAGCCCCTTTATCAATATGTCTCTTCTCTCTTTGTAAATTCTTCTTATATTTTCTACATGACTCTGATCTCCACTTAGGGCTTCAATTCCAGCATATTGTATAGCCTGAAATATTCCTGAATCAATATTTGTTTTTACCTTCCCTAACCCCTCAATAACATCTCTATTTCCCATAGCGAATCCTATTCTGAAACCTGTCATATTATATGTTTTCGATAACGAATGGAACTCAATTCCAACCTCTTTCGCTCCATCTATTTCAAGAAAGCTAATAGGAGGATTCTTCCCATAATAGATTTCACTATACGCCGCATCATGGCATACTATTATATTATATTTTAGAGCAAATTCTACAATCTCTTCAAAAAATTCTCTGTTTGCAATAGCAGATGTAGGATTATTGGGATAATTTAGGAACATCATTCTTGCAGATTTCGCTATTTTTTCAGGAATGTTCTTTATATCAGGGAGAAATCCATTGCTTTTAAGAAGAGGTATAAAATATGGTTTACCCCCCGCAAAGAGTGTTGCTACATTATATACCGGATACCCAGGATCCGGAACTAAAACTATATCACCCGGATTCACAAAGGCAAGAGGAATATGAGCAATACCCTCTTTTGAACCTATAAGAGTAATTACTTCACTTTCAGGGTCAAGAGATACATTGAATCTTCTTTTATACCATTCTGCTACAGTAGACCTAAATTCAATAAGTCCATAATATGAAGGATATCTATGGTTTTTAGGGTGCTCTGATGCCTTTTTTAATCTATTTATAATATTATTAGATGTTGGGAGATCTGGGTCTCCAACCCCAAGATCTATAATATCTATACCTTTCTTTCTAACATCTTCTCTTAATCTATCAATCTCTGCAAAAAGATAAGGTGGTAACTTCTTTATCCTATCAGATTTTGTAATATTCACAAGAACCTCCAATATTTTTATCCTAATTGATCAAAATACAAAAAAATGGAGGTATTGTAAAGTAGAAAATTATTTGTAATTTATTGAGAATTCTATCCTGATATGCTAATATAAATTTGAGGTTTATAAAAGGGGGGAAGAGAAATGTTTAAAGAGGATATTTTAGATAAGAATAGAAATATTGAGAGAGAATGGCGTAAAAAGGTTTCATCAATTACTAATAATAAAGAGATGAAAATGAGAAACATTTCAGGAATTGAGATAAAGCCTGTATATAGTCCAGAGGATATAAAGGATATAGACTATAACAATATTACCTTTCCAGGGGAATATCCCTTTACAAGAGGGAATTATCCGCTGCATTATCAGATTATGCCATTTATGATGACCCAGGGATATGGCTTTGGAACAGCAGATGAGACCAGGAAAAGAAGGGAATGGCTTTCAAGATTGGGAAGTAGGTTATATATAGGCAAAGAAGAAGAAGCAACCGTATATGTTTTAACCTGTGATCTTCCAACCCAGAGAGGCTATGACCCTGATGAGGAAGAAGCAAGAGGAAGAGTAGGTGAATGCGGGTTATCTATAAGTACTCCAAAAGACTTTGAAATATTATTTGAGGGACTCCCCCTTGAGAAGGTATTTACAATAATAATAGGATTTGATACTACACTGGTACTAACTGCTCTATGGGCAGCTTATGTCCTTGATATAAGGAAAGAATCGGTTGAAAAGATGTTTCACATAGCCTGTAATCTATATCATCATCAATGGTTCTGGGATTCTATTGCATTTCCCCCAAATATTGCTATGAAGCTATCCACAGAATTTATAAAATGGAATATTGAAAACTGTCCTCTATCATTTCCAGGAATTATTGATGGATATAATGTCGGTGAAGCAGGGGCAACTCCAGTCCAAGAAGCAGCGTTTAATCTATCTCATACTATAGCATCTATTGAGGAATGTATAAAGGTAGGGCTTGATCCAGACCTTGTAGCCTCTAAATTTTACGGGCATCCTCATATAGGTATGAATCTATTTGAGGAGGTAGCAAAGATAAGGGCTA
>CAZCTP010000053.1:0-19837 GCA_964501575.1 uncultured Thermodesulfobacteriota bacterium | reverse complement strand
AGGAGGGCCCTAACTTTTTGGCTTGTTTGACCTTCCTATTTCGGAATTTGGGTTAACTTTGGCAATAATTAGCATTAAACAAATGACCTATTTGATAATTCGATCCTAAAATATTATGAATATTTAATCTATTTAAAACCAGATTTTCTGAAAAAAAACCGTCTTATAATATAGAAATTCATAATATAAAAATTTTTCTTCTTTTAATAAAAAACCCAACAAGGAAAATCCCAGAAACAAACCCTCCGATGTGAGCATACCATGCAACCCCTCCACCATATGAAGAATTTACTACTTGAATAAAAAACCATAATCCAAGGAGAATAACAGCTGGGATCCTTATAATTCTTATAAAAAAGAAGAAAAATATAAGAGTTAAGATATGAGCCTTGGGGTATAATATAAAATATGCCCCTAATACTCCTGCTATAGCACCACTTGCTCCAATCATTGGAATTATAGAATTAGGATTGCTAAAAATTTGAAATAATCCAGCTAATATTCCACATATAATATAGAATATTAAAAACCTAATATGGCCCATTGAATCTTCAACATTATCCCCGAATATCCATAGATATAACATATTACCTATTAAGTGTAAAAATCCCCCATGAATAAACATATATGTAATGAGGGTAAATGAAATAGGTAATGGTGATTTTGGGCGGAGGTCTTCAAAATGTGATATCTCATAAGGTATTGTTCCCATTTTAAGTATAAATATGTTCATATGATGTCCAAGGGATAACTGATACATAAACACTACTATGTTGGATATTATTAGCCCTATTGTTACAAATGGAAAACTTCTTGATGGATTATCATCTTTTAAAGGTATCATTAAACTATTATTATACCCTAATATACCAATATATTATACTCAGAGTAAAATAGGAAAATCAGACAATTATTTTTTAAACTTTATCAAGTTTGAAAAAGGAAGAGTCCAATACTGCAACTGATCGAACATCCTAAAGGATGTTGGAATGCCTTGTTTATCAGAAATTTTAATGATTTTGAGGTTCATAGATGTTTGAGTAATCATAATCCAGGCTACTTTATGAAAAAAGAGTAAGTTAGATTATAATTAATCTGATATCTGGATAATAGATTATAATTATTCTCTTTTCAACAAAAGATGGATTAAGTTAAGAAAATCTTTAATATCTACAATTGTTTTTAGATTTAACTCTTTTGACAAATTATAGACTATATGATAAAGTATCAAAAAATGTATTCAAATAAATTTAGGGTTTTCGGGCTTAGTATTTATGCTTTAATAAATTTCATATTATTAATATCTTTAATTATAACACTTTCTCCTAAATTATGTAATTCAATCGAGCTTATAAAACAGCCTTTGATAAAAAAGAATACATATGCACTCAGAGAATCTATAGATAGGGCTATTGCTATTGTTAAGCCTGCACTGGTGATGATTCATGTAGTAGGGGTAGAATATGAAGAAGGGCGTGAGATAAAATATGAGTCTGTGGGAAGTGGAGTAATTATAACTAAAGAAGGCCATGTTGTCACCAATCATCATGTAGCAGGAAAGGCTATACATATTATCTGTACCCTTTCAAATAGGGAGGAGATAGAGGCAGATTTGATAGGAACAGATCCTCTTTCAGATATTTCAATTATTAAGTTACGGACCAAAGGGCCGAGAAGATTCCCAATAGCTAAATTTGGTGATTCTTCTTCTGTAAAGGTTGGTGATTATGTATTAGCTATGGGAAGTCCATTTGCCCTTTCTCAATCTGTTACAATGGGTATCATAAGTAATACAGAATTGGTAATTCCAGATTTATTTTGGCCCTTTAATAAATTTACTATAGATGGAGAAAATGTAGGTTCTATTGTTAAATGGATAGGACATGATGCAGCAATTTATGGAGGTAATTCTGGGGGGCCATTAGTTAACTTAAAAGGAGAAGTTATAGGAATTAATGAAGCCTCTATGGGACTGAGTTGTGCTATCCCAAGTAATCTGGCAAAAGAGGTTACTTCAGAACTTATAAAATATGGAAAAGTGAGAAGAAGTTGGATTGGACTCGAGGTTCAACCTCTACTTAAATCTTCTGGAATAAAAAGAGGAGCCCTTGTTAGCGGAACCATTGAAGGGTCTCCTGCAGAAAAAGGAGGGTTTCTGCCTGGAGATATCCTACTCAGTCTTGCTAACCACAAGGTAAATATTAGATTCCTTGAAGGATTACCAACATTTAATCATATGGTTACAAGACTCCCAATAGGGAAAGAAGTAGATGCATTGGTACTTCGCAAAGATAAGAAGATATTTCTTCATATAGTTCCAGAGGAACGGGAAGATATATTGCCAAAGCCTAAGGAGTTAAGAGAATGGGGGATCACTGCCTGTAATTTATCCATGTTAATTGCTAAAGAAATGAAAAGAAAAGACAAACACGGAGTCTTGGTACTCAATGTTCGCCCTGGAGGCCCCTGTGGGGAAGCTAAGCCAAGCATTTTAAAGAATGATGTAATTATTGAAGTAAATAGAAAGACTGTAAAGAATCTAAATGATATCTTGAATATTACTAATAAGATTTTGGAAGGTAAAGATTCTCCTGTTCCTGTATTGGTAGCCTTTGAAAGAGATAATAGACGATATATAACAGTAGTAAATCTTGGGATAAAACATATTGAGGATTCAGGTATAGAGGTGAGAAAGGCTTGGCTTCCTGTAAGTGTACAGGCTTTAACACCAGAAATAGCAAAAGCCATGGGGATTGGAATCCACACAGGAGTACGTGTTACCTACGTTTTTCCTAATAGTACAGCTGAGAAGGCAGGCCTTAAAGAAGGAGATTTAATCGTTAAGCTAAATGGGGAATCAATTCCTATATCTCAACCTGAGGATATTGAGTTATTTCCGGCTATGGTTCATCAATATAGAATTGGATCTAAGGTAGAATTAACAGTAATTCGAGGAGAAAAAGAATTTAAAATTCCTGTTAAGCTTGTCCCTTCCCCAATATCTCCAAGAGAGATGAGGAGATATAGGGATGATAACTTTGAATTTTCGGTTAGGGAGATAGGCCATATGGATCGTGTTAGAGAAAAATGGGAAGAGGAACAGAATGGTGTATTAGTTGAGGCTGTGGATGAAGGAGGATGGGCTGCTCTTGGACATTTAGCTGTGGATGATCTTATTATTTCTGTAGATGGTAATCCTATTAAAGATGTTGCGTCTATAGAAAGGATTATGAAAAAGATCGCAGTGAAAAAACCCAAACAGTTGGTTTTTCAGGTAAAACGTGGTATCCATAATATCTATATTGAACTGGAACCAAATTGGAATAAAGATAGAAAATGAATCTCATAAAGAGACAAAATAGCTTAAGAATTATTATATATTTTTTTATATTAATATTCATTATATCTTTAACAAAATTTTCTGAAGCAGATGATATAGCTTTATCAGGTAAATCTGTCCTAAAAAAATGGAGCAGGGCAGTTGTTACTGTTAAACTGATAATAAGATATAAGATAATAATCAAGGGCAGAGAAATAAATAAAAGTGATAAAAAAATAGAAACAATTGCTACAATTATTGATCCTTCTGGATTGGGAGTATTTTCTCTTTCAGCTATTAGCTATTTTGATAACCTTGATCATACAGAGGGTAATATAGGTAGCGATTTTAAATTTAAGTTGAAAAGCAAAATAATCGATGTAAAAATACGTCTTTCCGATGGTCAAGAATTGCCTGCTAAGATTATATTGCGGGATAAAGATCTTGATATAGGTTTTTTACGTCCCACAATAAAACTATCTAAACCTATTACTGCTATTGATCTCCCAGATAGCTATAAGCCTGAAATACTGGATCAAATTATTATATTATCAAGTTTAGGTAGAATGGGAGGCTGGGTTCCTTCGGTATCTTTAAATCGTATTGAGGCTATAATTACTAAGCCGAGAGTATTATATTTTCCAGAAATTAGCCATTTAACCTGGAAGATAGGATCCCCTGTTTTTTCAACAGATGGTAAGGTTATTGGTATACTTGTATTACGAAGAAGTAGAGGAGAGAGGTTTAAAAAAGGGTTAATGATTGGTGGATTAAAGCATACAGGAATATTACCGGTAGTACTGCCTGCATCTGATATTCTGTATATTATTAAACAAATTCCTAAGGAATGAAAATTATGAAAGAGCTAAGTAAATTCCCCTTATTCTCTGGAATTAGTGAAGATTATTTAAAGAATATAGAAAAAATCTCTCTATTAAAAAGGTATAAAAGGGGTGATAATATATTTTTAGAAGGGGATAAGGGAGAAGGGTTTTTCCTTGTTATATCTGGTATGGTAAAGATATATAAACTTTCTCCAGAAGGTAAAGAACATGTGCTTAATATTGTCGGGCCTGGTGAAATATTTGCAGAGGCAGTATTATTCTATAAAGATGAATACCCTGCTTACGCAGATTCATTATCTGATTCAGAACTCTTATTCTTAGATAAGGAATCTTTTTTAAGGTTTATAAAAGAAACTCCCGATATCGCAATGAGGATGCTTGAAATATTTTCTAATAGGTTGAGAAAATTAACGAATATTATTGAAGAAATATCTTTAAAGAATGTTTCAGCTCGTCTTGCTAAGTACCTTGTAGAGCTTTCGGTTAAGAAGAATAGTAATTCATTTGAACTTGATGAGAAGAAAAGAGATTTAGCTCTTAAGATAGGAACTGTGAGTGAGACATTATCAAGAACATTAAAAAGATTTAAAGAAGAAGGTATTATTGAGATAAAAGGGAGGAGAATAAGGATACTCAAGATAGAGCTTCTTAAAGAACTTTCTGCTGGGTTTAAAACTATTTGACATAAATAATTAGAAATGTTATAAAGTAGAAAAATTTATAAATATAATTTCTGTTTTAGGAGATGAACTATGAAGCCAACTGATGGTATTCTTTTCAATGGGTTTGGAATTATTATTTATATATTAATACTACTTTCTGGTATATTATTTTTTGGATATACTATATATAGAAGATATCTCTTACTTAAAGTAGGGAAAGATGACAATCGATTTGATCAAATAGGAAAGAGGATAAAAAATGTCCTGTTATTTGTATTTGGTCAGAAGAGAATTCTTCATAAAAGCGAGCTTGTAGCTGGAGTAATGCATGCCACTATATTCTGGGGGTTTGTAATAATTTCTCTAAGGACTGTAACTGTATTTGGGCAGGGATTTATGGAAGGTTTTTCTCTACCATTTTTATCCCCGGGTTCTACCTTGGGAAATTTTTATCTTTTTGTTAAAGATATTACAGAAGTTTTTGTTACCTTAGCTGTTTTATTTGCTTTTTATAGAAGGATGATTATTAAACCGGAAAGGCTGGAACTTTCAAAGGAGGCATTACTTATTCTACTATTTATCTTTATCCTGATGGTTACAGACCTTTTAGGTGAAGGAGCAGAGTTTACTTTAAATCCAGGAGGTGTAGAGGAAACATTTTCTATTATAGGGGCTCAGATATCTTTATTATTAAAAGGTATTGGAGATACTGGTTTAAACTTTATATATAAATTATCATGGTGGACCCATATTGTGGTAATTTTGGTATTTCTTAACATGCTTCCCAGGTCAAAACATTTTCATATAATAACAGCTATATTTAATGTATTTTTCTCAAAGATTACTCCAAAAGGTAAATTAAAATTTATGGAGCTTGAAGAGGCTGAAACTTTTGGTAATTCGAAAATCGATGATTTTACATGGAAGGAATACCTTGATTTATATACATGCACAGAGTGTGGTAGATGCTCTGATAACTGTCCAGCAAACTTGACTAAAAAACCATTATCCCCTAAGAAATTATCAATAGCTTTAAGGGACCATCTATATGAAGTGGGAGATTCTCTGATTGACAGAAAAATCAAAAAGGGAGAAGAGGAAGAAAATGGTGGAACTCCAATTATAGATAATATTATAGAAGAAGAGGTTTTATGGTCATGTACTACATGTAGGGCCTGCGAGGAAGCATGTCCGGTATTTATAGAGTATATTGATAAAATTATTGAAATGAGAAGATATCTTGTATTTATGGAGAGTAGATTTCCTTCAGAACTAAAAGCAACATTTAAAGGAATTGAAAATAATAGTAATCCTTGGGGTATGGGAAAAGATTATAGAGCTGACTGGGCAGAAGGTTTAGGTATTAAACTGCTTTCAGAGGACAAGGATGTTGATATTTTATATTTTGTAGGGTGTGCTGGATCTTTTGATAATAGGAATAAAAAGATATCAACTGCAATGGCAAACATAATGAAGAAAGCTGGAGTAAACTTTGGTATATTAGGGATTGAGGAAGGTTGTTGTGGTGATCCTGCAAGAAGGATTGGAAACGAATATCTATTTCAGATGTTAGCTCAAACAAACATAGAGACTTTTAATTCATATGGGATTAAAAAGATTGTAACAGCATGTCCCCATTGTTTCAATACAATTAAGAATGAATATCCTGATATGGGTGGCAATTATGAAGTGTTACATAGCACAGAATTTATACTACAGCTTATAAAAGAAGGAAAATTGAGTATATCAAAGGGTATGGATATTACCGTTACATACCATGATTCATGCTATCTTGGTAGACATAATGATAGATATGATCCACCAAGGGAAATATTAAAGGTTATTCCAAATATTAATATTATAGAAATGAAAAGAAATAAAGATAGAGGATTATGTTGCGGTGCTGGTGGTGGTCGTATGTGGATGGAAGAGAAGATAGGAACGAGAATGAACGAAAATAGATTGGAGGATGTATTAGAGATAAATCCTCAAGCATTAACTGTAGCATGCCCATTCTGTATGACAATGCTTGAAGATGCTATAAAAGTCAAAGAGTTGGAAGATTCATTAAAGACATATGATATTGTTGAAATTGTAAATAATGTATTATAGGTTAATTTCCCCCTTTCAATCTTTTAACTTTTATATAAAAGTGTTCTGTAAATATAGAACATTTAAAATTAGTATTCGGTAATAATAAAGCAATAAAATTTCTTAAAATATTTTCTAATTAACTAAGAATTATGTGCTTTAGCCATGTAAACGCTGATCTCGCTCTAACAATAAATATTATTTATTTAACTCTTCGGACATTTCTATCAATCTCTTTTTTGTCTGGACTTTCCCCAAAATTTTCATCAATACGGGATAGCGAAAAGTAATAACAATTGTTTCTTATTTCTCCTTCTTATCAGATCAGGCATTATTCCTGTCCTGGAAGCAAAAAGTACCTTATAAATCCCATCAGCTATGGAATATTGCCGAAAATCAGGTATCTCAAAAAATCTCTTAGCCCTCTCAATTATCCTCTTAGCCCAAGTTTGCGGGATGATCAGGGGGATGGTGGTACACTTCATAATTTATATCAAAGTCCTCATTTTGTCTATATAAAATATCATCTAATATTATAGGTGGCAATAAAAGAACCTCAGAAGGGTATGTTATATCCTTCGGTGTCTTAAAACCTTTATATGAATTCTTCCTCATAAAGTTAAAATAAAATTGATATGTTCTGCTCTTTTCTATAAAGTCCTGTTTTGATGTTATCTCTTCTAACTCATAAAACTCATCTTCTATAAGTCTATGTGATGCTTCTACATCTGCATTAACATCGTTACACTCTTCTCATAGGAATAAAAATAGTATATCCCTCCTGTCCTCACATCCCTCGCTGTATATTGCCACTTAGGTAGTCCATTCCTCCTCATATATATCCAATAATTAGGTATATCTGAAATATACGATGTAATGTATTAGGAGAATATCTAAGCTTAAACATCTCTTTTAATCTCTTAACACTAAATGTCATAAGCCTCTTCTTAATCTCTATCGCTCTCTTAACATCCTTATCATCAGTCTTAATCTTGTGAGGAAGATTTTTAGGTGTCCTTGACCTATCTTCTAAACCTCTAATACCATCCTTCTCATACCTGCTTGTTGGCAGACAGGTGCTTGGGTATTTCAAAAAATGTTTTAATGCCTCTCTAACTTTACAGGATAATATGATATAATAAAACAATAATAAAATTATTGGTAATATGAATAAAAAGTGGGAAGATATCTTATAACCTTTAAATAAATAACCAAATGAGTATCGAAAAGGCAAAAAATTGTATATCTTTTATGAATATGCTATAAAGGATATATTAAAAGAGGTGTATAAAAGAAGAATATTACATTAGTCCTGACCTTGGCTGAAAATTCCAAAAAGGAAAATTCCTTTTTTGCATGGTCTGGCGATGAAAGGATTAATAGGAGTGAAAATTTTTATAAAAAGGTAAATTTCTGCAAGATAAGAATAATTTTTTATGAAATCATATGCTGAAAAAAGATTATTCTGGTTTTTGAAAGAGGGAAGCGAGATAGACTTCTCCAATAAAGCAGATTTAGACATTTATATACAGCAGAATCTTTCAAGAGGAAATACCTCAGATATCAAAAGACTCTTAACTATTGTTAGCCCTTTGGATTTCATAGATTCATTTAATCGTGTAAAAGACTTTCTTGCCGATGAGGTAAAGAAATTCTGGGAGGAGTGGCTTGCAGATATTAACATCTCTACAAAAGAGGATACTTAACCTCTTTGTGAATATACCTGATAAGGATGCTTTTTACCTTACAATAAGGATTTTGAGAATATGATGGCTAAAAAAGATTTCAGATTAAAGAGAAAAAGCAAAGATGAAGATTGAGAAGACAGAAGTTTGGATAAGGAGTGAAAGGTTGTTAATACTATCCACTATTACTAATACTTTTATATATAGTAGGATAGTAGATGGTGACCATATTTTTATCACGATTTATTGAAAATAAAAAATTATCCGTGATAAAATGAAAACGAATTTATTAAAAAAAGCGTTTTTTGTGATATTATTTAAACAAAATGATAGTATTTGTAAACTTCACCGTCAGGGATCAGACTTAGATCGTAGAATATTTCAAACATTCTCTATGGTGAAATGTAAAAATATTTTCCATAGAAAACTTTTCTATAATTTGCAAGTAATTTATAATTTGTGAGTAATAATAAAAACTGTAAATATAGGGAGAAATGATAGAAGCGATTAAGAATATTGGGGAATATGCTGTTAACAAAAAAAGTAAAAGCATGGATGAACCACTGGATATTTTGATTGGTAATCCTAAAAATAAAGATACAAAGTATATATTGTTTATTATGCTTGAAGACAAAAATGGTGAGTTTGAATATAGAGGTATAGATATTGAACAATATTCGGAAAACAAATTGAGAAAATATTTATACAAAAAGGGATCTCCAAATGGAACAGATATAACCCCAACAGCTATGATAACCACTATTGATAAGACACTTAACAATAAAATATTAGGTTGGTTTAAAGAATATAATGAAATAGGTGATAAAGAAGATATTAATTTTTTAGTAAAAATAGGTAGTTGTATCAGGAAAAACAGAGAAGAAATTGGAAAGGACTTGAAAGAAAAATATAACAAAGAAAGTAATATTATTAGTCTGAAAATATGTGATAAGTATATTGGAGAGTATGAAATTTTTAAAAATATATTACTTAAAGAATCAAAAAAGGGATTTTATTCAAAATATGGAAAAGAGTCAAAATCTGATAATCAAATATGTTCGGTGTGTAAACAGAGAAAGGAGGTATATGGCTTTGTAGATACCTACAAATTTTATACAGTTGATAAACCCGGATTTGTAAGCGGTGGGTTTCAACAAAGATATGCATGGAAGAATTATCCTGTATGTCTAAATTGTGCATTAATACTTGAGGAGGGTAAAAAATATCTCAAGGAAAGTTTGGACTTCAGTTTTTATGGATTAAGGTATCTTTTGATTCCCAAGTTTGTTAGAGGTGTTAATGGTAAATACAAAAAAGATGTCTTTAGAATTATAGAACAACAGAGAGACCCTAAATTCACTAAAAAGGATATAGCTCGATTAACAAGTGATGAGTCTGAAATATTACAATTAATGAGTGAGCAAGAAAATTACCTAAATATGAATTTTTTATTTTATGATGCTCCAAAGGGATATGATGGCTCTGTTTTTAATATCTTACTTTATATTGAAGATGTCTTGCCATCTCGATTGAGAGTATTGTTTGATGCTAAGAAACATGTCGATAGCACTGTTATTTTCAAGAACTGCATGGTTCCAGTATTTGAAAATAAGAAAAAAACAGGAGAAGAGCCATTAGCATTTAATTTTGGGGTGTTAAGAACATTCTTACCAAAGATAAGCGATAATCAAACATATAATAAATACTTTTTAGATATTGTAAGTAAGATTTTTTCTGGAAGATCTATAGATTACCATTTTATTATAAGCTTTATTATTAAAAAGATACGAGAGGAGTTTGTAAATGGGTATCCAACAAATATCTCCACATTAAAGGGGTTCATGCTGTTGAATTATCTGAACAGATTAAATCTGTTAGAAAATTTTAAGGAGGTGAGAATAGTGGATAAAGGTATGGCTAAGGTAATTAATATCTCTGGGGAGATAAAAGAGAAGACAGATTCGGTTTTTAGGGAGTTTGCTGACTTCTTTAACAGTTCCGCAAAAAAAGCAGTTTTCCTTGAAGGGGTTTTAGCACAAAAGCTACTAAATATTCAAAGACTTCCTGAGGTAAGCAATGCTCAGTCTGGGAAAGAACCGTTTAGGCATAGGTTAAAAGGATTAAAGCTAGACGAAAAACAGATCAAGAGGCTTTTGCCTGAGATACAGAATAAATTAGAGGAATATGGTAAAAATTATTATAAGGAGTTAGAAAAGATAATCTCAGGGTATCTGGTTTCCGCAGGAAATAATTGGAAGATGACAAATGATGAAATAAGCTATTATTTCGTATTGGGAATGAATTTAGCTGATTCGTTCAAATCGGAAAGCAAAGAAGTAAAGGAGGAATGAAATGAGTAATATTATAAAAAATAGGGCAGAGATAGTGTTTCTTTATGACATAAAGGATGCAAATCCTAATGGTGATCCTCTGGATGAAAATAAGCCAAGAATTGATGAGGAGAGAGGTATAAATATTGTGACAGATGTTAGATTAAAAAGGACGATAAGAGACTATTTGATGAACTTTAAAAATGAGGAAATATTTGTTAAAGAGATAATAGATGAGGCGGGCAAAATCCAAGATGCTAAATTGAGGGCAAAAGATTTTTTAAAAGATGTATCTGATCTATATAATAAAGGATTTAATGAACAAAAACAAATAATTAAAGACAAAATACTTAGTACTTGTATTGATGTAAGATTATTTGGTGCAACAATCCCACTTGATCTATCTATTAAAGAAAAAGGTCAAGCTAAAAATGTTACAGGTTCTATAACTTTAACAGGTCCTGTACAGTTCAGAATAGGACGTTCCCTCCATAGGGTTGAATTAAAACATATAAAAGGGACAGGTGCATTTGCATCTAAACCAGGAGCTACACAAAAGACATTTAGAGAAGAGGATATTCTGCCATACTCCTTAATCTGTTTTTACGGTATCATCAATGAAAATGCTGCTAAATATACAAGCCTGACAGATGATGATATTAAATTGCTTTTAGATGGAATTTGGAACGGAACCAAGAATTTGATTTCCAGAAGTAAAGCAGGACAAATGCCAAGATTGCTTTTAAAGGTAAATTATAAAGAAGCAAATTATCATATCGGTGATTTGGATAAGTTAATTAAGATTAAAAATATTGATAATATCCAGCAGGAAAATATAAGGGATATTTCAGAGATTGAGTTAGATGCAACAAAATTGGTTGAGATATTAAACAAAAATAAAAATAAGATCAAAGATATTGACCTTAAGATTGATGAAAGAGTTAAGATTGATTTTAGTGCCTTAGATAAAGAAATAATGCGAAATGATACTATCGTGTAATAATTATGAACAATATATTAGAAATATTAGATAAGGTTTTGGTATTTGATATATGGGGAGATTATGCCCATTTTAGGAGATTCTATACAACCACCTCTCCACTTACTTTCTCTATCCCTCCACGAACTGCATTATGTGGTTTAATAGGGGCAATAGTTGGATTATCAAAAGATAATAATGAATATTTACAATCTTTCAATATAGACCGAGCATTTATTGGATTACGGTTGTTGGCACCTGTAGAAAAGGTTATGTTTGCTGAAAACTTGATACATACTAAAAATGCAAAAGGTATTGGAATGAATCTAATAGTGGAAAGATGCCAGATAGGATTTGAATTTATTAAAAACCCCAAATATAGGATCTATTTTTATCATACAGATGAGGATATATATCAAGATTTAAAAGAAAAATTGAGGGCACATAAATCTGTATATACTCCCTGTCTTGGATTGAGTGAACATATTGCAAACTTTAAATTTATAGATGAATTTAAAGTTGAACTCAATAGCATTAATGGACAATATATTCAAATTCATTCAATATTGCCATCTGAAAAGATAGTGGAAGAAGGGGGAGTAAAGTTTAATTTAAATTATGAGTTTTTTTCTATAAGAATTCCGATAGAGTTAACCGAGGAGAGGATTGTAAAAAGATATAAGGATATTCTGTTTGAAAAGAATGGTAGGCCAATAGAGGTAAAATTAAAAACAAATTATTTTACAATAAATTATAAAAATGGGTCAAAGGAAAACTTCGTATTCATCTAATAATGCTATTTACTCTCATCCCAATAAACTATTGGAAAATCATCTCTTATCTGTGGGAAAACTGTCCCAAGAGATATTATCTTCAAAAAGATTCAATCTTGATAGTTATATAGAAAAGTGTGTAATTCAAGATATCTCTTATTTAATAGGTGTAACCCACGACTCCGGTAAAGCAAGTTTTTATTTTCAAGATTATATAAGAGAAAAGGATGAAGAAAAGAAACAAAAATTGAAAAACAAGCCAGAAACACATCATGCTTGTCTATCAGCTATTTTTACATATTATACAGTAAGTAAGTATTTATCAGATAAAGATTTATTAACTAAGAAATATTATAACTATTTCCCTATCATATCTTTTTTAGTAGTCAAAAGGCACCATGGTAATTTAAATAATACTGATGATGAGATTGTTACTTTTGAAGAAGAAGTCTTAGAAAGTCAAGCTAAGACTATCTATTTCGATAAGTTGAACGATATTTATAAAAGATTACTCTCAAAGATAGGGATTAATTTTGATTGTTTCTTCATTAAAGAGAAATTATTAACAGAAAAACCAGTATATATCTATGGTAAAATTAGTGAATACAAAAAAGAGTATCAAGAAGATTTAGAGAAAGAAAAGAAATTAATCATATATATAGAGGATGATAGCACTTTTTTTTATTATTTTATAATTATGCTCTTATATTCTGTTTTGTTAGATGCGGACAAGACAGATGCAGCAGAGTTAGAGAAGATAGAACGAGTTGAGATAGATGAGAATATTGTTGATAAATACATAAAGACTAAGTTTAATGAAGACGATAATAAAATTAATCAGATACGGGATTCAATATATAATGAAGTTATTTCAAGAGGTAAGGAAATATCATTAAGAGAAGATAAAATTTTATCATTAAATGTTCCTACAGGTACAGGAAAAACATTAACATCTTTATCTTTTGCAATAAAATTAAAAAAAAGAATTGAAAGAGAGAAAGATTATAATCCAAGAATTATTTATGCCTTACCTTTCTTGAGTATTATTGATCAGAATTTTAATGTCTTTGAAGATGTCTTTAAATCTGTTAATGGGGAAGTGCCTTATTCGGATCTTCTATTAAAGCATCATCATTTATCTGACATTATTTATAAGACGAAAGAAGATGAGTTTGAAAGTATAAGTAAAGATGTTAGTAAAGATATTCTTTTAATTGAAGGTTGGAATTCTGAAATTGTAGTTACAACATTTATGCAACTCTTTTATTCATTAATATCAAATAAAAATAGGGCAATAAGGAAATTTCATAATATTACCAATAGCATTATTATCTTAGACGAAGTCCAGTCAATTCCTCATAAATATTGGCTGTTATTTAAAAAAACAATAGAATTTTTTGCGGAGCATTTTGAAACCTACTTTATTTTTGTTACTGCAACCCAACCATTAATCTTTAATGAAGAAATAGGGGAGATAAAGTCATTAGTAGAAGATAAGAAAAAATATTTTAAAACATTGAATAGGGTGACTTTGGTAGTAAACTTGGAATATTTGAGTATTGAGGATTTCAAAAGCATTTTAAAAGAAGATATATTGAGAAATCCAGATAAAGATTTTTTGGTCGTTCTAAATACAATTAACTCTTCAAAAGCAATCTATGAGTATATTAAGAAGTTACATTTAGAAAAAGATAAACTTTATTATCTTTCTACTAATATTATTCCAAGAGAAAGATTAAAAAGGATTAACGAAATAAAGAAGAAAAAGAAGGATAGACAAATTATCATTAGCACTCAACTTATAGAGGCAGGTGTTGATATATCTGTGAATATAGCCTACAGAGATTTTGGTCCTCTTGACTCAATAAATCAAATTGCAGGTAGATGTAATAGAAATTTTGGGGAAAAAAAAGGAATTGTTAAAATCTTTCTTCTAAAAGAAGAAAATAACGGTAGAGTATATTATCCTCACAATATCTATGAAAATTTTATTATTAATAAGAGCAAAAATATTTTTAGGGATAGGAACACCGAAATAGAGGAGTCTGAGTTTTTAAAATTAAGTGAAGATTATTTCAATATAATAAATAGTGGAAAGAGCGATGATTACTCAGAAAATATTTTGAAGGATGTTGAAACTCTGCGGTTTGGAGAACTTTCTAAATTTAAGCTCATAGAAGAGCATTTTTACAAAATAGATGTATTTGTAGAAGTTGATGATGAAGCAAAGGAAGTATGGAATAAGTATCAGTCTATTGTCTCTGATAGAACTATTCCTCCTCTTGAACGAAAAAAGGAATTTTTAAAGATTAAGAAACAGTTTTATGATTATGTTATTGCTATTCCTGAAAAATTTAAAAATGAACTAACTTATTTTGATGATAAGTCTGAACTTGGCTATATAGCAAAAAATGAATTGGAACTATTCTACTCACTCGAGACAGGATTTAAAAGAGAAGGTATAAATACTAACAGCGGGATAATGCTTATCTAATCTAAAGATAAAGATTAATGAAGCTTAAAACTTTAATTCTGACAATGCGGTCTGATGAGACGATAAAAGAAGACCCTGCAAAGTTGAGGCGATTTTTTGCTACGGAGTTTGATAACTATATACTTTTACATCAACATAAGGATGATAGGTTTATTTATAAATATCCTCTGGTGCAATACAAAATAATAAATAATGTCCCTATTGTTGTAAGCATTCAGAAAGGAGTTGATGTGTTAAAAGAAATTTATAATAAATATCATAATATAAAACTTGGTGATTATACATATGAGATAATAGAAAAAACAATCAGTGTAAAAGAAGAAGATTTTAGTGTCTGCCAAAATTCTTTACATTACTCCTTCCTCACCCCCTGGCTTGCTCTGAATGAGAGGAATTATGAGAAATACCAGAAATATGGGACATGGGCAAAGAGGAAACAACTTCTTGAAAACATACTTATCGGAAATATCATCTCAATGTCAAAGAGTCTTGGTTATACAGTGCCTGAACCGATTAAGGCGGAGATTAAGCATATGAAAGAAGTCTCTACATCCCTCAAAGGTACTCCCATGCTCGGTTTTATGGGCACATTCTCTGTAAACTTTGAAATCCCCGATTACTGGGGGATTGGGAAATCGGTATCAAGGGGATTCGGGACGGTGAAAAGGCTTGAGGAATCAGGGAGTCCAGAGAGTCGAGGGCGAGATTAAGAATATAAGAGTTTGATATAATAAGAAAAGAAAGGAGGATGTAAATATGGGATTAAAGGAGATAGTAAAGAAAGATATTGACGATTTGAATATAGAAGAACTTTTAATTATATCAGAACAAATAAAACTTTTAAAGAAAAGCAAAGCTTTACATGGTAAAGTGCTATCAGTGGAGGAAATAAGGAAGTTAACTGCAACTTCAAAATCAAATTGGGCTGATGATGTTATAAAAGAACGGCAAGAGAGGGGCTGATGCAATACTTTTTTGATACATCTGCAATAGTAAAGATTTATCATCAGGAAGATGCAAGTGACATTGTTTTGTCTATTTATCAAGACAATGATTCTATTATTGTCTCAGAATTATGTAAGGTAGAGTTCTTATCTACAATTCATAAAAAATTTAGAAACAATGAAATTAATTCAACGACTTTAGAAGCATTACGTGATAAATTTCTTGCTGACACCTTGAGCAGATTCATGGTTATTCCGGTGATTTCATCCATTATTGATGTAGCATTGGATTTAATTGATAAATATGGTAGGTCAAACCATCTGTTTTCACTTGATGCGATCCAGATTGCATCCGTTTCCATAATATCAGACGATAATACTACATTTGTTTGTGCTGACAAAAGACTAACATCATTAGTCAAACATCTCGGATATAATACATTAGAACTGTAATCCATACCTGTGTTCGGCTTTACTTGGCACATTCTCTGTAAACTTTGAAATACCTGATTACTGGGGAATTGGGAAATCGGTATCAAGGGGATTCGGGACGGTGAAAAGACAGAAGGCAGACGGATAGAGGACAGAAGTCAGAGGTCAGAAAACAGAGGACAGATATTATAAATGATAAAAATCCATCTATCACATAAATATGTGAACTAAATAAATATGTGTTATAATACAAGTGTTATCTGTTGAGAAAACCTGTAAATAAGGGAAATATTGTATAAATATTCTTTCTGGGATTCAATGATAATAGATGCGGCCATCAAGGGTGAGGCTAAGATTTTATATTCTGAAGATCTTTCAGATGGTCAGATAATTAATGGTATTACAATTAAAAATCCATTTCAAATGGATTAAATATTATAACCTTAAATAAATCAAATAGGTATGCAACTTGTAATAAACACATACGGTTCATATCTTCAGAAAAATGGAGACTGCTTTAAGGTAAAGACTGATGATAGGGTATTTGAGGTATCCTGCAAAAAAGTATCCTCCATCCTTATATCTACAGCAGCATATATCACTACAGATGCAATCAAGATGGCTATGGAGAATAATATTGATATTGTTTTTATTGACGAGTTTGGTAATCCTTATGGCAGGGTATGGCATCCAAAACTTGGAAGTACAACACTTATAAGGAGAAGACAGTTAGAGATTGCTGAGACCGAGAAAGGACTTGCTCTCGCACTTGAATGGGTAAGGACAAAGTTTTATAACCAAATAGAATTTCTTAAGAGACTGAGAAAGACTCGCCCTCACAGGTCGGCAGAGATTACATCTTATATAGAAAAACTTCAAAATACTGTCTCAAGTATTAAATCCCTTAAAGGCACTGTTGAAGAGTGCAGGGGAACAATTATGGGAATAGAAGGAAGTGGTGGACGGATATATTTTGAAATCCTAAGTTCATTAATGCCTGAGAGGTTTAAGTTTAATAGTAGGAGTAGAAATCCTGCAAAGGATGAATTTAACACCTTACTTAATTACGCATATGGTGTGCTTTATTCACTGGTTGAAAAGGCATGTATTATTGCAGGACTTGATCCTTATGTGGGATTTATTCATACTGACCATTACAATAAAAAATCTCTGGTATTTGACCTTATAGAGAATTACCGTATTTGGGCAGATGAGACAGTTGTAAATATGATTGCATCGAGAAAGGTAAAGGTGGATTACTTTGATAAAATCCCAAATGGTTTTACCTTGAACAGGGACGGAAAAGCAGCTTTACTAACAGCTTTTAATTCCTTTATGGATAAGTCAATAAGATACAGGGGCAGAAATATAAAAAGGAGCAATATTATTCAGTTTGACTGTCATAGGATAGCGAATGAATTGATAAAGTGAAGTGTAAGTGGTTAGTGACAGTGAAGAGTGTCAGTGAGGTAGAGTAGAGGAGAAGTGCATAAGAAGGTTGAGAAAGTAGAGGACTTAGAAGTTTTTAAAAAGGCTCATTTTTTAGCTTTGAAGATTTATAAAGTAACAGAACGCTATCCCTTAGATGAAAAATTTGGGCTCATATCTCAAATGAGACGGGCATCTTCATCTATTTGTGCAAATTTAATGGAAGGAGGTTATAGACTAAATAAAAAAGAGTTTAGACAATTTGTTGGTATTGCTAAAGGTTCCATAGGAGAACTAAAGTATCATTTATTACTTTCGAGAGATTTAGGCTATCTAACAGATAGCGAATATAATTTTATTAATGAGGAGGTTGAAGAGATTAGTCGGATGTTAAATGGATTGGTAAAAGCATTGAAATAGGGATCAGTGTCAGTGTTAAGTTCGGTAATGCTCTCGGATGCATACTATCCACTGACACTGATCACTGACACTTCACACTGACATATGCTTGTTTGGATAATATACGATATTGTAGAAGATAAAACACGCAACAAGATTGCAAAGGCCTGTAAGAACAAGGGTCTTTATAGGGTGCAAAAGTCTGCATTTTTAGGGACTTTAAACAAAAACCAGATAGATGAACTTAAAATCATGTGTAATGACATTATAGATCCTAAGAAAGACTCGGTTTTTATATTCCCTATGTGTGAGGACGATTTTAAGAAGGTGAAACTGCTTGGACAGGCATTTGATAAAAAACTTGTAACAGATGAAGTAAAGACATTGTTTTTGTAGTGTCAGTGTCAGTGTTAAGTGTTGGTAGGGAGAAAATTCCTATGAATAATCAAAAAGAGAGTAATTTTTTGCCACAAGTAAATGATAATTTTACTGACACTGTCACCGACACTCCCAGTGATACTGAATCTACTCCTATGATTACACCATCTGAAGTAATAGAACATCTCTATTGCCCTCGATTTACATATTTTATGAACTGCCTGAATATCCCGCAACATGAAGAATTGAGATATAAAGTTTTAAAAGGTAGAGAGCTTCATGAGAGGCGTGAAAAAGAGAACCGTGATTATATTAGAAAAAGACTTGGATGTATTGATAAGGATATATCTGTATATATAGCATCAAAGACGATTGGTGTAAGAGGAATAATTGATGAAGTTCTTTATTTATCTGATGGTACACTCGCTCCACTTGATTATAAATATACTGAATATACAGATTATACATTTGATACTCATAAGGTTCAGTCCACTCTGTATGCACTCTTAATTATTGAAAATTACCAGAAATCGGTAAAAAAAGGATTTATCTGCTATGCTAAAAGTAGTAACAAAATAAAAGAAATTATTTACTCAGAGAAAGATTTTTGGTATGCTAAAAAAATAGTAGAAGAGATATTCAATGTGACACTTAAAGGATATTATCCGAAGAAGACACGCTGGTTGAATAGATGTATTGATTGCTGTTACAGAAATATTTGCGTGTAATTTGGGTTCTTTGACAAAAAGGTTAATTTTTTAATGCTATTTAAAAGTTTCTTCCTTAATCTATATAATAAATTATAAAGGCATTTTTTATTTACTAATCTAAGAAATTTATCTGATTATATAATTCTCTATTTTATATCTTATTGATATAAAAGGGTTTTTATAATCTTTTACGATGTAAAAGGAGGTTGAAATAAGGTATTTGATTAAATTTTGTAGCAAAAATATTGGTAAAAAAGGATTGAGTAAAAATAATATAATTACTGGAAAAATAAGGGGAAATAATAAAGATGCTGTTTGAGAGTATCTTCCATTAAAATAAGGATTGAAACTATATATCACTCAAACTT
>CAZCTP010000052.1:0-20108 GCA_964501575.1 uncultured Thermodesulfobacteriota bacterium | reverse complement strand
ACTCCCTGGCTCTAAATACTCAAATCTTGGTAGTCTCATATCCCTCCTCCTTTCTCCTCTAATCCTTTTAATATCTTCTCAGGGGTTATCGGTAACTCCTTTATCCTTACCCCCGTTGCATTGTATACCGCATTGGCTATGGCAGGCATCGTTGGAATAAGAACTCCCTCACTTGCCTCCTTTGCCCCAAAGGGACCCTCAGGGTCATCAGATTCAACTATAATAGGTTTAGTCTCTGGCATATCCAGTGATGTAGCAAGCTTATAGTTAAGTAAAGATGGATTTAGCATTTGCCCTCCATCAAACCAGAAATTCTCAAGTAATGCCTGACCAAATGCCATTGATATCGAACCCTCAATCTGTCCCTCAACACCCATAGGATTTATAGCAACCCCGCAATCATGGGCAGCTATTATCTTCTCTACTTTTACCTCCCCGGTCTCCATATCTACTTTAACTAAAGCAGAATGCGCACCAAAGCTATAGGTCGGGGAGAAACTTATCTCTCCTGTTGTAAGATTTAAAACAAACTCTGCTGCAGGTGGATAATAGTACCCATTTCCTATAATAGGTGTATTTGTATCTCTTAGATATGCTCTTACCACCTCTACAAAGGATTTCCCCCTTTCAGGACTACCCTTGACATATATCTTCCTTTCTCTCGCCTCTAAATCCTCAGGATTAGCCTCAAGCATATCAGCTGCTACTTTTAATAATTTTTCTTTTATATTCTTTGCTGCCATCTTGGCTGCATTTCCAGCCATTAATGTAACCCTGCTTGAATAACTACCTAAATCAACCGGGGTTACTCCAGTATCTGCTGCTATTATTCTTATATCCTCCACATTAACACCCAATTCCTCTGCTGCAATCTGAGTAAGAACGGTCTCTATACCCTGACCTATCTCTGATGCTCCGGTTAAAAGAGTAACACCACCATTATCATTAACCTCCATTGTAACAGTGCTATGGGGAATATTGCTATCATAATGAAAATGCCATCCTGCTCCAGATACAAAAAAGTTTGCCCCAATACCTATTCCGCTTCCCTTCGGAAGCTTTTTCCAATTATCTCTCCATCCAAGAGCTCTTGATGCCTTTTCAATGGATTCAACATGACCTGAGCTCTTTATTATAAATTTGTTAGGAGTAGTCTCTCCAGCCTCCAGACCATTCTTAATCCTTATTTCCAGGGGATCTAAATTAAGGTCCTCTGCTATCATATCAAGCAGACACTCAGTTGCAAAGGCTGGTTCAATAGCCCCATGCCCCCTTTGAGCACCACAGGCAGGCTTATTAGTATATACCCTTATACCTTCAAACTTAAAGTTTTCTAATCTGTAAGGACCATTCTGAAATGCCCCTGCAAGAAATGTTGTTATAGGACCATAATAGTTATATGCTCCACCATCAAGGATTACTCTGGATTCCTTTGCAACTATCTTCCCATCCTTCTTAACTCCTATCTTATGCCACACCACCATGGGATGCCTCCTTGATGTCGCAATATTCTCTTCTTCCCTTGTATGCACAATCTTAACGGGTCTACCAGCCTTCCTTGAAAGAAATGCACCTATATGTTCCATAGCATTAGTCTCAGCCTTACCACCAAATCCTCCTCCAACATAGGGTTTTATAACCCTAACCCTCTCCTGAGGAATACCTAATACAAAGGATAAATCCCTCATTAGAAAAAATGGAGTTTGAGTAGATGCCCATACTGTCAATTTACCGGCTGAATCATAGCTTGCAATAACAGCATGGGGCTCCATTGGAGAATGTACAACCATTTGGGTAACAAATCTTTCTTCTTTTATATAGTCGGATTCCTTAAAACCTTTATCCACATCCCCCATATGCCAATTTGCCCTGATACTTATATTATTTTCTGCATAATCATGTATCCTCGGTGCACCCTCCTTCATTGCTTCTTCCGGGTCAAATAAAGGCTTAAGAGGCTCATATTCTACCTTAATTAATTCCAGTGCTTCCTCTGCTGTATCCTCATCTATAGCTGCTACAGCTGCTACTTCATCTCCTATAAACCTGACCTTATCTATTGCAAGGGCAAGCTTATCAGGGCCACTTGGAAACATCCTTACAGGTCCAAAAGGAACACCGGAAGTATCCTTCCCTGTCACAATAGCCTTAACTCCCAAAAGTTTCTCTGCTCTGCTTGTATCTATATTCAATACCTTTGCATGGGGATAAGGAGACCTCAATATCTTTCCATATAGCATATTAGAAAGAACCATATCAGAAGCATATTTAGCCTCTCCAGTAGACTTTGGCTTACTATCAACCCTCGGTATTCTCTTACCTATAATTGAATATCCTTCCATCTTATACCTCCTTTTTCATAAAATAATATATTATAAAATATATATTTATTCCAACCCCTTTAATATCTTCTCAGGGGTTATTGGTAAATCCTTTATTCTCACTCCTGTGGCATTATATACTGCATTGGCTATGGCAGCAGGGGTTGAAACAAGTGTCCCTTCACTCGTTTTAGCACCTAAAGGAAGATTTGGATCTGCTGCCTCAATAAGAATACTCTTTATATCAGGCATCTCTAAAGAGGTTGGAATTTTATAAGTAAGGAATGATGGATTTAAAAGAGAACTATTTTCCATAATCACCTCTTCAAAGAGTGCTTCTCCCTCTCCCATTGAAATTGTAGCTCCCTCTATCTGACCCTCTATATTCATAGGATTTATGGCAGTCCCACAATCATGAGCAACAATATGGTTTAAAACTCTCACTTCACCTGTTTCCTTATCTACCTCAACCTCAATACCCTGAGCATCAAAGCTATACGCAGGGGTAAGCTTCCCCTCTCCTGTTGTAAAGTCCACAACATCTATATCCGGTCTGTAATAACCCTTACCTAAAATAGGATTACCATCCTCTCTTAAAAAACTCGCAGCCACAACCTCTTTAAAAGGAATTCCCCTATCAGGACTTCCCTTCACATATATTCTCCTATCCTTTGCCTCTAAGTCTTCTACATTTGCTTCCAATAAAGAAGCTGCTACTTCAAATATTTGTTTCTTCACATCCAAGGCTGCTACCTTCACAGCATTTCCAGCCCATAGAGTTCCCCTATTTGAATAACTTCCTGCATGGGGAGGAGTAAGCTCAGTATCACCTGAGGTTATCCTTATATCTTCTATCCCTATTCCAAGCTCATCAGCAATAATCTGAGACATTATTGTATCAGAACCCTGGCCGATCTCTGAAATTCCTGTAAGGAGTGTAACCCCTCCATCTATTTGAAGTTTAACTAAAGCAGCAGATATATTGTGGGGCGGAACAAGCATCCCTGATACAAAGGGAGCGCATCCTATTCCCCTTCCTCTACTCTTAGGAAACTTCCCATCCTTTTTCTTAAAATCCATATTCTTTGCAACCTCTTTAATACAATCACTAAGGCCACAGCTTGTCACTACTGCTCTATTTGGAAGAATATCCCCAGCATTTAATGCATTTTTCAATCTTATTTCTACTGGGTCAATACCAAGATCCTCTGCAATCATATCGAGCTGAGATTCAGCAGCAAACCTGGGTTGTGGACCGCCATGACCTCTTCTTGCCCCCCTAACAGGTTTATTTGTAAATACTCTATAGCCATCATATCTTGCATTAGGAATATTATATACAGTAATCCAGAAAGCACCGGAAAGAAATATAACTATGGGCCCTGTGCTTGTATACGCTCCTCCATCAGCTACAATCTTAAGTTTTGAAGCAACTATTCTACCATCCTTCTTAACTCCAGTCTTCAGATCAACTATCATTGGATGCTTATGCCTTGTAGTAGTAAATACTTCTTCCCTATTTAGTCTTATCTTCACAGGCTTCTGAGTCTTTTTTGAAAGTAGGGCAGCACACGAACCATAGGACATCAATTCCGCCTTCCCACCAAAGCCTCCTCCAACATAGGGATTGATAACCCTTACCTTGCTCTCTGGCATACCTAAAGCCTTTGCAAGCTGAACACACCACATATAAGGACTCTGGGTTGTAGCCCATACTGTTAATTTACCTGAGAGATCAAAATCTGCAAGAGCTGCATGAGGTTCTATCTGGCAGTGGGATATAGCTTTGTTTATAAACCGATCCTCTCTTATATGGTCAGCTTCCTTAAAGCCTTTCTCTAAATCTCCAAACTCCCAGGATATGTGTGCACAAACATTGTTATTTACATCCTCATGAACCTTTGGAGCATCATCTCCCATTGCCCCCTCAGGGTCAAATACAGCTGGTAATGGCTCATAATCAACTTTAATTAGTTCTAATGCCTCCTCTGCTATATCCTCATCTATTGCAGCAACTGCAGCAACCTCATCTCCTATATATCTTACTTTATCTGAGGCTAATATATGATGGTTAGCAGGAAACTGAGGGATTTCGAAAATACCATATTTTAATCCAAGGGTATCCTTACCTGTAATTATTCCTTTTACACCTTTTAATCTCATTGCTTTACTTATATCTATATTTAATATCTTTGCATGGGGATACGGAGATCTTAAAATCTTACCGTAGAGCATACCTGGAAGTGTCATATCATCTGTAAATATCCCCTCTCCTGTAACTTTTGCCACTCCATCAACTCTTGGCAGTCTTTTGCCTATTAAATTATACTCTCCCATCTTTTACCTCCTTTATAATTCTTTTATAATTCTTTTTGATTTTGTTTCACTCCTTGGTAGACTCCCTGGATCAACTACATTTATATTAAATCTTAAACTTGTTTTAATTAATAGGTCTTCCTCAAGTCTTTTAGAAAGCTTAAGATACAGATCTTTATCACCTCTTTCTTTAGCTTCTACCAAAATTATTACTCTACTCCCATCTATTCTTATCTGATATTCTGGAGAAAGCTTTTCTATTGACCTAACAGAATTTTCAATAAGAGATGGATATACATTTACTCCCTTTATTATGATCATATCATCAAATCTTGAGCTAACACCTCCTATTGCTAAAGGAAAATTTCTTCCACAGACACACTTTTTTCTCTCATCAATCTTTATCCAATCCCCAACCAAAAATCTTATAGCTGGCATGCCGGTTCTATTACCAAGGGAGGTTATAACTGTTACCCCCTCCTTTATATCACCTTCTTTCCTATTAAATGTGTAAGGATCAACAACCTCAACAAGATATTGATCACTTACAATATGCAATGAAGGATATCTATTTAATGCCTGTTCCTTACAGCTAAACATAATGGGCCCCCCTGTTTCTGTACAACCCATAAGATCAAAAACCTCAGCTTCAAAATTATTTTCAATAAATCTTTTTGTAGCCGGTATAGATGCCCCTGGCTCCCCACCTAAAACAATCTTTTTTATACCAAGCTCTTTAACATCAATTTTTTCACTATTTGCAATTTCAATCATTCTTATAGCATAAGTAGGGGTAGAAGCCATAAATGAGGGAACCGAAGATAGGGCTAAATTTTTTATAATATTGATCCATGCCAACGTTGAAAGGGGACCTTTAGGAACAACCTGACATCCTAACATTTCAGCTGCATAATGGCAGTGCCAGAAAGCCATAAACGGTGGATAGGAAAAGGATATAAATCCTCTCCATCCAGGTCTTATCCCGTATCCATAAAAACATCTTACTAAATTATATACCCCATTCTCCCAGTCCTCTTTAGTTTCACACCATATCCTTGGTTTAGAGGTAGTCCCTGAGGTTTGCCAGTACTTCATCTGCTCATTTGTAGGAATTGTAAATGCATCTCCATAGGGTGGATATTCTCTCTGATTATTTTCAAAATCTTCCTTTGTTACTACAGGAATCTTCTCCAGATCATCCCAAGCCTTTATATCATAAGGGGTTATTCCAGCTTTACTCCATTTCCTCTTATAAAAACCGCTTTTATTGTAGGCTATCTCAATAACTTTTTTAAATTTATTCCATTGTATCTCTTTAAGTCTATTTGAAGAAAGAATTTCTATTTTAGACCAGTATTTATCAGAAAATGGCTTTATTCTATTCCCCTCCTCTTCAGGATACCAGCATAACCTTTCTCCAACATATTCATCATTCCAAATAAATTTTACTTTAGTTTTTTTCATTTTTCTCTAACTCCTTTAATATCTTTTCAGGAGTAATAGGAATATCCTTGATTACCACATCTGCAAGCTCATGTATGGCATTTGCAATAGCTGGGGCTGTGGGACTAACTATCCCCTCACCAGCCTCCTTTGCGCCAAAGGGACCCTCAGGATCAAATGTCTCAATATTAATTATTCCAATATCTGGCATTTCCAGAGAAGTTGGAATTTTGTAACTTAATAAAGAGGGATTAAGAATCTGACCATTCTCCCTCTGAATATATTCAGATAAAGCATATCCTAATCCCATTCCTATAGAACCCTGAAGCTGACCCTCAACAGATAAAGGGTTTATTATTGTTCCAGCATCATGTGCTACTAATATCCTTTTTACTTTAACCTCTCCTGTTTCATAATCTACTTCTACACCTGCGGTCTGAGCACCAAAACTAAAGGTAGGAGATACAAACAATGGATCTTTACTCTTTGGATTATAAACTCCCTTCCCGCTTATTGGAAGTCCTCCTTTCTCCCTTAATGCTATTTTAACAGCTTTATCGAAATCTATAGCTTTCTTAGGACTCCCCTTTATAAATATTTTGGAATTACGAATAACAAGATCATCAGGATTTGCTTCTAACTTCTTTGATAATATTTTAAAAAGTTCCCTCTTTGCATGAAATGCAGCCATTCTTGCTGCATTACCTGCCATCATTGTAACTCTACTGGAATAGCTTCCAAGATCTTTATAAGTAGAATCAATCTCACCAGATATTACATTAACCTTACTTATCTCTATACCCATCTCTTCTGCTACAATCTGGGAGATAATTGTATCAGATCCCTGACCGATATCCGAGGAAGGAGTAATAATAGTTATTCTTCCATCCTCTCTGAGCTCAACACCTGCACTTGAGAAAGGATGAGATATATTAAAGAAATTAAAAGCTGAACCAGAAACAAATCCATAGGCTCCAACGCCTTTTATCTTATTTCTTGATACACTTTTTATAGCCTTATCAAATCCTGTGCTAATAATTTCCTGACTTCTCAATATCTTATCTCCATTTTTTAAAGAATTTTCTAATCTTAATTTTATTGGATTCATTCCTATATCTTTTGCTATAAGATTAAGTTGGACCTCTACAGCGTAATGAGCCTGTGGAGCACAATGTCCCCTCATAGCACCAGATGGTGGCTTGTTTGTATAAACCCTGTAACCTTCATAATAGAAATTAGGAATATTATAGGGCAATAACTGAAAAAATCCCAATAGAAAGGTTGATATTGGACCCCAACTATTATATGCCCCGCCATCAAGTATAGCCCTACAATACCTTGCTAATATCCTTCCATTCTTACTAACCCCTGTTTTTATATAAATGATAACAGGATGCCTTTCCCTTGTTGCTATAAACTCTTCTTCCCTAGTATATACAATTTTAACAGGCTTTCCTGTCTTTATTGAGAGTAACGAAGCGCAGAAATCCAGAGAAAACATTCCATCAGACTTTCCACCAAATCCTCCTCCAAAATGGGTTTTTATAATCTTTATTTTATCTTCTGAAATTCCTAAAGTATTTGAAAGGTGGAATCTAAGGAAATATGGAACCTGAGTTGATGACCATATAAATAATCTATCCAAGTCGTCATAATAGGCTAATGAAGTATGTGGTTCCAATGGAACATGGGTAACCGGAGGAAGAATAAATCGATCTTCTCTTATATAATCAGAATCTTTAAATCCCTTATCAATATCTCCCTTTGAAATTTTTCTTTTTACACTTATATTATTTCTTTTATCCTCGTGAACCAATGGCATATTATCTTTCATAGCTTCTTCAGGATCAAATATAGAAGGTAATATCTCATAATCAATTTTGATTAATTCTAAAGCTTCCTCTGCAGTATCCTCATCTATTGCTGCAATAGCTGCTACTTCATCTCCTATGTATCTAACCTTATCCATAGCTAATGGCATATAATCAAAGGTTTTCGGATCAATTTGAAATATCCCATATTTTCTCCCAGCTGTATCTTTTCCTGTTATAATAGCTTTAACTCCTTTAAGTTTTTCTGCTTTAGTAGTATCTATATGTAATATTTTTGCATGGGGATAGGGAGATCTCAGAATCTTCCCATAAAGTACATCAGGCAATGAAATATCCCCACTATATTTTGCTTCCCCTCTAACCTTTTCATACGAATCTTTTCTTGGAATAGATCTTCCTACTATTGAAAAATTATTCATTACTCAACCCCTTGACTATTTTTTCAGAATCTATCGGAAGTTCTCTAAATCTAATTCCGATATTATTATAAATAGCGTTAGCAATAGCAGGAGCTGTGGGACCTACAGTTCCTTCTCCTGACTCCTTAGCCCCAAAGGGCCCTTCAGGGTCTATTACCTCAACATTAAATAACTTCACATCTGGCATCTCCAAGGATGTTGGAATTTTATAATGAAGAAATGATGGATTCATTGTCTGACCTCTATCTAAATATAACTTTTCAAATAGAGCATACCCCAACCCCATATGTATAGACCCCTCAAGCTGTCCTTCAACTCCTATAGGATTTATTGGAAAACCACAATCATGGGCAGCATTTACATTCAGAACCTTAATTATTCCGGTATCTTTATCTATATCTATAATTACTTTCTGGGCTCCAAAACTATATGTTGGAGAATGTTTATCAGGAGAATTATAGACTCCCTTACCAATAATCTCCATCCCATTTTTCTCTCTTTGATATATCTTAACCCCTTCACTTATAGAAATCCCTTTTTCAGGACTTCCCTTGACAAATATCCTTCCATTCTTTAATATTAAATCCTCCGGAGCCACTTCTAACTTTTCTCCTACAATTTTAAGTAATTCTCTTCTGGCATTCCTAACAGCAGATAAGACAGCATTTCCCCCTATTACTGTAACCCTACTTGAATATGTTCCCATATCT
Source organism: uncultured Thermodesulfobacteriota bacterium (assembly GCA_964501575.1). GTDB lineage: Bacteria > Desulfobacterota > CAZCTP01 > CAZCTP01 > CAZCTP01 > CAZCTP01. The sequence goes on along the minus strand of CAZCTP010000052.1, from coordinate 11,067 downwards.
GGGGGAGTTAATTCTGTGTCTGCACTCATTATCCTCACAGTATTTAATGGTATTCCTAATTCTTCTGCTACGATTTGAGAAAATATTGTCTCTGAACCCTGCCCGATATCAGATGCACCAGTAAATATTGTAGCAGTCCCATCCTCATGAATCTTCACAGAAGCTGATGAATGTGCATAAGTGGTATCACACATATAAAATCCCGCCCCTGAAGGGAAGGCTCCACAGCCTAATCCAGCCTCTTTTGGGAAGCTCAGATCTTCCTGCTCTACAAGTTTAATACATTTGTCAAATCCAGAGCTCATTATCTTAAACCCATTTGGGGCAATATCTCCTGCCTTAAGTCCATTTTTTATTCTCAACTCAGCTGGATCTATTCTTAGCCTTTCTGCTATTATATCCATCTGGACCTCCGAAGCAAAATGAACCTGAGGAGAACTATGCCCTCTCATAGCTCCACATGGAGGTTTATTGGTATATACTCTATACCCCTCATATCTATAACTCTGCATTCTATAGGGAAGATTAAAAAAATTACCACAGAGAATAAGCGTTAATGGTCCATAGCTATTATAGGCACCACCATCTAATATTGCTTTACAAAATCTACCAAGTATTGTTCCATCTTTTTTAACAGCGGTTTTCAGATGTATAATAATTGGATGCCTTCTCCTTGTGGCGGTAAATTCCTCTTCTCTACTATATGCTATACTCACAGGTAGAGCTGTTTTTATAGAAAGTAATGAAGCTGAGAAATCAAGGGATGACATGCCATCTGCCTTTCCACCAAATCCTCCTCCTACATAAGGTTTTATAACCCTGATCTTCCCTTCAGGAATACCCAACGTAAGTGATAGATGTATCTTAACATAATATGGAGTTTGGGTAGATGTCCAGAGAGTTAATCCCTTTGATGAATCATAATTGGCTAAAGCAGCATGAGGTTCCATTGGAGCATGTATTACAGATTGAGTTACAAATCTATCTTCCTGAATAAGATGTGCATCCCTAAAAGTTTTGTCTATATCCCCAAAATTCATCTCAAACTTTCTACTTATATTATTTTCAAATCCTTCATGTATAATTGGTGCACCATCATTCATTGCCTCTTCAGGATCAAAGACCCCAGGTAATATCTCATAATCTACTTTAATCAATTCTAATGCTTCCTCCGCTATATCTTCGCTTATTGCTGCAACTGCTGCTACCGCATCCCCTATATATCTTACTTTATCTACTGCTAACGGATATTTATCCATATATTTGGGAGATCTTGAAATAACACCATATTTTATCTTTAATGTATCTTTACCAGTTACAATTCCCTTTATCCCCTTTAACTTCTTAGCCTTAGTAACATCAATATTTAATATCCTTGCATGAGGGTATGGAGACCTCAATATTTTCCCGTATAACATGTTTGGTAATTTTATATCCCCGGTATATACTCCTTTTCCAGTAACCTTTTCATATGAATCTACTCTCGGTATCCTCTTACCTACTACTGAATAATTACTTATCAACCTCTTTCCTCCAATCCTTTTAATATTTTCTCAGGGATTATAGGTAAATCCCTTATCCTCACTCCTATTGCATTGTAGATAGCGTTGGCTACCGCAGCAGCAATAGAAATATGGGAAATTTGCCCTGCTTCTTTTGCTCCAAAAGGACCACCAGAATCTATGGATTCAACTATAATAGATTTAGTTTTTGGTAAATCGAGAGCAATAGGAATTTTGTATTCCAGAAAGGAAGGATTCAAAGTTTGCCCTCCATCACGATATAATTTTTCCCATAAAGCATACCCTAAGCCAGATGCAATACATCCTTCTATTTGACCTTCAACTGCCATGGGATTTATAGCTTTACCACAGTCAATTGCAGATATTATTTTGTTGATCTTTATTCTTCCTGTTTCCAAACTTATTTCTAATTCCACAACAGTAGCCCCAAAGTTATAAGCAAGAGATAAATTACCTTCTCCAGTAGCCAAATTTGGGGGAACCAAATCTAAACTATAATACCCTTTTCCCAGGATTGGATTTCCACTGCCAGAATTAATACTAATAGATACAATTTCTCCAATGGATAACCCGACTTCTGGACTCCCTTTAACATATACTCGTTTATCTCCAATCTCTAAGTCTTCTATATTAGCCTCTAACTTTTCAGCCGCTAACTCCAATATCTGTTTTTTAGCATCGGCTGCTGCTAACTTGACAGCATTGCCTGCTAAAAATGTGGTCCAGAAAGTACCGGGATCAATAGGAGTGGTTTCTGTATCAGCTGCCTTTATTCTTATATCATTCAGACTTAAACCCAATTCTTCAGCTACAATCTGGCAAAGGACAGTATTAGCCCCCTGCCCAATCTCTGATGCTCCTACAATGAGAGTAACTGCACCATCTTGGTGCAACTTTATAAAAGCAGCGGATGACCTTACCGGATAGAATAAACCGCCAGCTATATAACCACCTCCTGCTATACCCATACCCAGATTTTTCCTGGGATTGTACTCCCTTTCTTCCCATCTAATATCTTCACAGGCCTTTTGAATACACTTATTAAAACCACAACTAGTTATTTTAAAACCATTAGGAAGTTTTTCACCACCCTGTAATGCATTTTTTAATCTTAAATCTGAAGGATTTACTCCCATTTCATCTGCAATCATATCTAACTGAGACTCAAATGCAAAACGTGGAGATAAAGCACCATACCCACGAAAAGATCCACATACTGGTTTGTTTGTGTAAACTCGATAACCCCTATATTCTATATTGGGAATTTTGTAAGGTAAGGTCAAAAAAGCTCCCATAAGATAGGTAACCATAGCTCCATTGCCACCATTATATGCTCCGCCATCAGCAATGAAATTTCCTTTTAAAGCTATTAAATTCCCGTCTTTTTTTACACCGGTCTTCAACTCCATAATAACAGAGTGTCTTCCATGAGTAGCAGTGAATACCTCTTCTCTGTTATAAATTATTCTCACAGGTCTACCTGTCTTTTGGGATAGAAGAGAGGCACAAAAGTCTAATGCAAACAGTTCTATCTTGCCCCCAAAACCACCTCCTACATAAGGTTTAATTACACGAATTTTACTCTTGGGCATACCAAGTGTTGTTGCTAAACCATCGTTTATAATATAGGGACTCTGAGTAGATGACCAAACGGTTAACTTTCCTGTAGAATCAAAACTGGCTAATACAGCATGAGGTTCTATTGAGCAATGCGTTACTGACTGGCTTACAAATCTATCTTCTCTTATATAATAGGACTCCTTGAAGCCCTTCTCTATGTCCCCAATATTTATTTCTGTCATAACACCAACATTATTCTCCGCATGACAATGTATTTTAGGCGAACCTAATCTCATTGCCTCTTCTGGATCAAAAACAGCAGGAATTATCTCGTACTCCACTTCAATCAATTCTAAAGCCTCCTCTGCTATATCTTCATCAATAGCAGCCACCGCTGCTATTTCATCCCCTATATAGCGTACTTTATCTATAGCTAAAGGATATTCATCTGCCAATTCAGGAGAAATGCCATACTTTATACCTAATGTATCTTTACCTGTAATTATTGCTTTGACTCCAGGTAACCTCTTTGCTTTATCTATATCAATATAAAGTATCTGAGCATGGGGATAAGGACTTCGTAGAATCTTACCATACAACATTTTAGGTAATACTATGTCTCCTACATATTGAGCCTCACCTGTAACTATAACTCTACCATCCACTCTCGGTAAGCTTTTGCCTATTACTGAATAACTACTCATTAGTTTTTTCTTTCCAATCTACTTAATATCTTCTCAGGTGTTATAGGTAAATCCTTTATCCTCACTCCTATTGCATTATAGATAGCATTGGCTATTGCCGGGGCAGTTGAAAGTTGAGTTCCTTCACCCGCCTCTTTAGCCCCAAATGGTCCTTCAGGATCGATAGTCTCTATCAGAATGGATTCTACTTCTGGTGTCTCCATGACTGTAGGCATCTTATAGCTTAAAAATGAAGGATTAAATATCTGTCCATCCTTTTGAATAAGCACCTCTAACAATGCCTGCCCTAATCCACCAGCTACCGAGCCTTCAAGCTGTCCTTCCACAGCCATAGGATTTATGGCAAAGCCACAATCATGCGCCACTGTCATTTTAGACAACTTTACTTGCCCTGTTTCCTTATCTACCTGTACTTCAGCTATCTGTGCTCCAAAGCTATATGTAGGTGATAAATTAGCTTTTCCCTCAACTGGATTAGATACTCCAGGATTATACTGACCCTTGGCTAAAGTAGGATTCTTACCCTCTTTTAACAGACTATACATAATAGTATCGGCAATTGATATTCCCTTTTCAGAACTTCCTTTTACATAAATCCATCTATTCCTGGATTCCAAATCTTCAGGACTTACCTCTAACTTTTCAGCAGCTACCTCAAACAGCTGCTGTTTAGCAGCAGCTGCTGCTGACCTGGCTGCATTCCCTGCTATAAAAGTAATTCTACTGGCATGGGCTCCCATATCTATAGGGGTAGTATCCGTATCTGCAGAAATTACTTTCACATCACAAATATCTACACCCATCTCCTCTGCTACTATTTGTGAAAGAACTGTATCAGACCCCTGACCAATATCTGGAGCCCCTGTAATAAGAGTTACAGTTCCATCATGATGTAGCCTTATGAAAGCACCAGAAACATTATAAGGAAGTGTACCTGCTCCAGAGACAAAGGAACTACCTGCTATACCTATCCCTCTGTCTTTAATCATCACTCTTTTAGTCCTCCAATCTGAACTTTTAGTGGTCCTCTGGATACATTCTGTAAATCCACAACTGGTTATCTTAAGCCCGTTGGGTGTTATATTTCCGCTCTTAAAAACATTCTTTAACCTCAGCTCTACAGGATCTATCCTTAACTCTTCAGCTATAATGTCCAGTTGAGAATCAAAAGCAAAGCGAATTTGTGGAGCTCCGAATCCTCTTTGTGCTCCACAGACCGATTTATTTGTATAAACAAGGTAACCATCATACTTTACATTGGGAATTCTGTAAGTACCAGTTAGAAATGTTCCAGCAACACCAATAACCTCTGGTCCCACACTACAGTATGCTCCTCCATCAGCAATTAATCTACACTGTGAGGTTACCAGAATCCCATCTCTTTTAACCCCGGTCCTTAGCTCAATGATCATAGGATGTCTGCTGCGGGTAGTAGTAAATACCTCTTCCCTGGTCAAGGCTATCTTGACTGGCTTACCAGTCTTCATAGAGAGAAGAGCAGAACAAAAATAAGAAGGTAACATCTCAACCTTTCCACCGAAGCCCCCTCCCATATAGGGCTTAATTACTCTAACTTTACCCTCTGATATATCCAATGTCTTAGCTAAGTATCTGCGAACCCAATATGGATTTTGAGTTGATACCCAAATAGTGAAATAACCTGAAGGATCAAAAATAGCAATAGAAGTATGAGGTTCCATAGCACAGTGAGTTACATATTGAGTTATAAATCTATCTTCTCTTATATAATCAGAATTCCTTAATCCTGTATCTATATCTCCAAAGGACCAATGTAGTTCCCACCCTATGTTGTTATTTACCTCATGAATCTTAGGAGCTTCTGGTCTCATTGCCTCTTCTGGATCAAAGACTGCTGGAAGCTTTTCATAATCAACCTCGATCAGAGTTAAAGCCTCCTCAGCTACATCTTCATCAATAGCAGCTACTGCTGCTACTTCATCTCCTATGTAGCGTACCTTTTCTATGGCAAGAGGATACTGGTCCTCTGTTGGTAAATCCTCCGCACCATACTTTATTCCCATTGTATCTTTTCCTGTAATTACTGATCTTACACCTCTAAGTTTCTCAGCTTTCTTGGTATCAATATTAAGAATCTTAGCATGGGGATAGGGAGATCTTAAAATCTTTCCATATAGCATTCCCGGAAACACCATATCTACAGTATATTTCGCCTTACCGGTAGCCTTAACCACTCCATCTACCCGGGGTATTCTTCTCCCTACTACTGAATAATTACTTATCAACCTCTTTTCTCCAATTCTTTCAATATCTTCTCAGGTGTTATAGGTAAATCCCTTATCCTCACTCCTATTGCATTATAGACAGCATTGGCTATTGCCGGGGACGTCCCTAAATTTGTCCCCTCACCGGCTTCCTTAGCGCCAAATGGACCATTTGGGTCCTCTGATTCTACTATAATCTTTTCTATATCTGGTATTTCTAATACTGTAGGAATTTTATAATTTAAGAAAGAAGGATTAAGAGTTTGACAATCCTCTCTTATCAACTCCTCAAGCAATCCCTGACCTATAGAGCTGGCAACTGACCCATCCATTTGACCCTCCACAAACATAGGGTTTAATGCAAGACCACAATCATGAGATGAAGTTAGCTTTAAAACTTTAATCTCTCCTGTTTCCTCATCTACCTTAATTTCTACTACCTGGGTTCCAAAACTATAAGCAGGTGAAAAATTACCTTCTCCTGTAAATATATTTGGTGGACCTATATCTGGATTATATGAACCTTTACCTAAAATTGACTCTCCTTTATTAAGAGATTGAGATGATAGAACTGCATCTTTAAAAGAAATTCCCTTTTCAGGACTTCCTTTAACATAAACATTTCCATTCTTTATCTCCAGATCATCTACATTTGCTTCCAATTTTTGAGCAGCTCCCTCTAATATTTGTCTCTTTGCATCTGCTGCTGCTGCTTTTACTGCATTACCAGCAAATAAGGTCCCTCTTCTTGAATATGATCCCCAATCTAATGGAGTAACATCTGTATCCGCTGCAATTATCCCTACGTTATTAAAATCTATACCTAATTCCTCAGCAACAATCTGACATAAAATAGTCTCTATCCCCTGTCCTATATCTGCAGCTCCGGTTAATATAGTAACACCTCCATCAGGATTAATTTTTATAAACATAGTTGATGCCTGATTTGGATCAAGATTCGCCCCAGATACACATGAACCAGCCCCTATTCCTATACCATACCCTTTTGGAAGTTTTCCCCTCTTTTCTCTCCAATTAACAGCTTGATAAACTTTATTAAGACATTCACTAAAACCTGAACTCTCTACTCTCCAACCAGAAGTGGTTACTTCACCAGATTGAAGAGCATTCTTCAATCTTAACTCAAAAGGATCTATATCAAGATCTTCTGCTATAAGATCCATATGAGACTCAAAGAAAAAATGTTTCTGAGGAATCCCATGCCCCCTCATTGCTCCACAGGGCGGCTTGTTTGTATAAACCCTGAATCCCTCACACTCAATATTGGGAATCCTATAGGGAACATTGAGAAATATTCCTACCAGATACAGAGAGATTGGTCCAAAACTATTATAGGCACCACCATCTGCTACTATCCTACCTTTTGTTGCCATAAGTGTCCCATCCTTTTTTACCCCTGTTTTTATTTCTATATTGAAGGAATGCCTCTGTCTCCCGGCTATAAACACCTCCTCTCTAGTAAGAGATATCCTTACTGGACAACCACTCTTCATAGAAAGAAGTGCAGCACAAGCCTGATGTGAAAACATCTCTACCTTCCCACCAAAACCACCGCCAATATGGGGCTTAATGACCCTTATGCTACTTTCCGGCATACCCAAAGTTTTTGATAATCCTCTCCTAACCCAGAATACACTCTGGGTGGATGTCCAGAGAGTAAGTTTACCTGAAGAATCAAAATCCGCTAAGGCTTCATGAGGTTCAAGAAAAGAGTGATTTTGTGGCTGTGACTTAAATCTATCCTCTCTTATATGATAAGATTCCTTAAACCCCTTTTCTACATCCCCTCCCTTAATTGTAAAATGCCAGCTTATATTATCATCAACATGATCATGAATCTTCGGAGCCCCATCCTTCATTGCTTCTTCGGGGTCAAAAACATATGGTAATTCTTCATACTCAACCTCAATAAGATCAAGAGCCTCCTCTGCTGTCTCTTCATCTATTGCCGCAACAGCTGCTACTGCATCCCCTATAAACCTCACTTTATCTACAGCTAATATATATTCATCGTTTACCTGAGGTAGATCTATAATATTATATTTTATACCAAGGGTATCCTTGCCCGTTATTATCGCCTTAACTCCACGAAGTCTCAAAGCCTTATCTATATTTATATTCAAGATTTTTGCATGGGGATAGGGAGATCTTAAAATCTTTCCATATAACATCCTTGATAATACCATATCCCCGGTATATTTTGCCTCCCCTGTAACCTTAACCCTTCCATCCACCCTTGGTAAGCTCTTGCCAACTACCGAATATTCTTTCATTTTCCCCCTCCTTTACATTAATTATTTAAATCCTTAAAATCCTCCTTACATTCCCCTCATATATCTTATCCCTTTCTTCATCCGATAATCCAAGAGATTCAATATATGAGATAGATTTTTGAATAAATCCCTTACCCATTGGATAATCAGTTCCAAAAAGTATATGCTCTACGCCAACGGAATCATATGTACATTTAAATGCAGGCTTATGAAAACCTAAAGCTGTATCATAATAGAACTTTTTAAAATATTCAGTGGGGGAAATAGAAATATTCTCTCTACATGAAGGATACCCATCAAATCCAAAGTTTATTCTTTCAAAAAGAAATGGTAAGGTTCCACCTAGATGGGGTAAAATAAGATTTATATTCTTATATCTTTCAAATATCCCACTAAATACCATCCTTGTTGCAGCTAAAGTTGTTTCAAAAACAAATCCTTGAAGGGGAATTAACATATATTCTTTCATAACATCAACTCCTGCTGGAGTCATAGGATGAAGAAATATAGATAGCCCCAATCTATTCACTTCTTCATAAAATTGGAAAAATTCTCTGGAATTCAATGGCTTGCCCAAGACGTTTGACCCGATAGTAATTCCACTCATCCCAAATAGATTAACAACTCTATTAAGTTCTTTAATTCCATATTCAACATTAACAAGAGGAATGCTGGCAAAGAACCTAAATCTGTCCGGATATTCTTTACATATTTTAGAAAGATAATCATTTGTAGTTATAGCAATCTTTAAACTAATATCTTCATCTTGAAAGTATACATTAGGCCATGAAAGGGAAAGAATCTGCATATCTAATTCCCCTTCATCCATATCTCTTATTCTCTTTTCTGAATTCCATTCAGGAAGTATAGCACCATAAAAACTAATTCTCTCTTTCCCAGAAGAGTCTCTTATTTTTTCACATGATAATTCTATTTTTTCCAATTCTTCCAAATATTCCTTCGGATAACAATGAGTGTGTAAGTCTATCTTCATCTTCTTTCCAATCCTTTTAATATCTTTTCAGGGGTTATAGGCAGATCTTTTATTCTTACACCTATCGCATTATATACTGCATTGGCTATAGCACCAGGAGTAGGGTTTAATATTCCTTCACTTGCCTCCTTTGCTCCAAAAGGACCATTTGGTTCTATTGTTTCTACTACTATAGGTGAAATATTATTTGGCATATCTGTTGATGTTAATATCTTATAACCAATGAAAGATGGATTTAAAGGGATACCATTATCAATATGAAGTTCTTCTGTTAGTGCATATCCAGAACCCATTATAACTGCTCCTTCAAGCTGTCCTTCAACAGCCATTGGATTTATCTGGAAACCGCAGTCATGGGTTGCTATAAAATTAGCAATCTTTAATTCCCCAGTTTCTTTATCAATTTCTACCTCTGCAAAATGGGCTCCAAAACTATAGGTAGGAGATGCAGGAGTATCAAACAGATCTCCTCTATCTTCAAATGGATCACCTCCTGGGGGGGTATAGCTACCGGTAGCAATTAAAGGTTTACCTCTTTGAGACCTTTGAGCATATGAAACAATCTCTTTAAAAGGAATTCCCTTCTCAGGACTACCCTTTACATATACTCTTCCTCCCTTAATCTCAATATCATCTATATTAGCTTCCAGTCTATCTGCTGCTGTATCTAAAATTATCTTTTTAAGCTCAGAAGCAGCAGACTTAACTGCATTTCCAGCAAACAGAGTAACCCTGCTTGAATAGCTTCCTTGATCAAAGGGTGTTACTCCGGTATCAGAATATATAACCTTTATATCTTTTAATTCAACACCCAATTCCTCTGCAGCTATCATTGCAAGAATAGTATTTGAGCCCTGACCAATATCTGATGTCCCAGTAAGTAAAGTAACACCTCCATTCTCATGGAGTTTTATCTGTGCAGACGAAAATGCATCACTAGATGAATGCATTCTAAAACTTGTCCCAGATACAAATCCATTTGAACCAATACCTATTCCTTTCCCGCTACCAGAAAGAATTTTCCTCCTATCTTTATAGTTAGAAGCCTCACCGCCTTTTTCAAGACATTCCTTGAAACCGCAGCTTGATATTCTATAATTTGTAGTGGTTATATCTCCTGTCATAAGGGAGTTTATCTTTCTTATATCCAAGGGATCTATACCTATCTCTTCAGCTATCATATCGAGTTGAATATCAGCTGAATACTGAGGTTGAACACCCCCATGCCCTCTCATTGCTCCACAGGGAGCCTTGTTTGTATAAACTCTGATTCCCTCATATCTATAATTTGGAATTCTATAGGGAAGTGTCTGAAAACCACCGGAAAGATAGGTTGTTATATGTCCACAGCTATTGTATGCCCCTCCATCAAGGATAACCTTTGAATCCCTTGCCAATATCTTTCCATTTTTATCTACCCCTGTCTTAAGATACAATATCTCAGGATGTCTTCTATGTGTCCCTATAAATTCTTCCTCTCTTGTAAATACTAATTTTACAGGCCTTCCTGTCCTTAAAGATAAAATAGCCGCACATACAGAATCTGTTAAAGGCTCAGCTTTTCCTCCAAAACCTCCACCAACATGAGGTTTAATAACCCTTATCTTACCTTCATCAACTCCTAAAGCTTTCATAATTTTCATTAAATTTCTATGAAGAATATAGGGAATTTGGGTTGAGCACCATATGGTCAGTTTCCCAGATATATCAAAATTTGCAACTGCAGCATGAGGTTCCATCGGGGCATGA
>CAZCTP010000051.1:0-20188 GCA_964501575.1 uncultured Thermodesulfobacteriota bacterium | reverse complement strand
AAAGGTGGTAAGATATGCTGCATAATGTTATCACGAAAAAAGAGATGCTTACCTTTCTAAAGAGTTAATTGACATTAAATGATAATAATTTATAATATTAATTTGTCATGAAAGTTCTTGTGATAGGAAATGGAGGAAGAGAACATGCGCTTGCATGGAAGATATCAGAAAGCGATAGAGTTTCAAAAATATACTGTGCTCCTGGTAACGGAGGTATTTCGCTTTTAGCTGAAAGGATTAATATCAAATCCGATGATATAAACGGTCTATTAAATTTTGCATTGAAAAATAAAATAGACTTAACTGTAGTTGGACCAGAACTCCCATTAGTTCGAGGTATTGTTAATAAATTTGAATCTGAGGGACTAAAAATATTTGGCCCAAGAAAAGAAGCTGCTCTCTTGGAAGGGAGTAAAGTGTTTACAAAGATATTCTTGAAAAAGTATAATATTCCAACCGCTGATTTTGAAATATTTGAAGACCCAGAAAGTGCGAAGAGTTTTGTAAAGAAATACAATAAGCCTGTAGTTGTTAAAGCTGATGGTCTTGCAGGAGGGAAGGGAAGTATTGTATGCAAAGATAAAAATGAAGCGATAGAAGCTATAAATATAATTATGGAGAAAAAAGTATTTGGGGATGCAGGTAATAAGATAGTTATAGAAGATTTCATATATGGGGAAGAGGTCTCTTTTATGGTATTTACAGATGGGAAGAATGTATCACCCCTTCCTTCCTCTCAAGATCACAAGGCAATATTTGATGATGATAAAGGTCCAAATACAGGAGGAATGGGAGCATATTCTCCTGCACCTATTATTGATAAAGTCTTATATGAAAAGATAATAAATTATATAATAAATCCAACTATTGAGGGTTTAGAAAACGAGAGGATTACATATAAAGGGATATTATATGCAGGTCTTATAATAGAAGATGGGAATCCAAAGGTTCTTGAATTCAATGTTAGATTTGGAGATCCAGAAACACAGCCTATATTAGTTAAAATGAAAAGTGATATAATTTCTGTGTTCGAAGCTGTAGTAGAAGGAAGACTGCCCTCAATTAATATAGAATGGGATGATAAATACTCTGTATGTGTTGTAATGGCTTCAAAGGGTTATCCTGAAAAATATGAAAAAGGATTTAAAATATATGGATTAGAGAATGATTTTCTATTTAGGAATTCTTTTGTATTCCATGCTGGTACAGAAATAGATGAGAATAAAAACTTAATTACAAATGGTGGAAGAGTTTTAGGCATTGTTTCAATAGATACTGACCTTAAAAAGGCTATAGATAGAGTATACTCAGTTATTACCCTAATAAATTTTGAAGGAGCGTATTTTAGGAAGGACATCGGTAGAAAGGGACTAAAATGGATAACCCATTAGTAGGAATCGTCTTAGGAAGCTATTCAGATTTTGATATAATAAAAGATTTATTTGATATACTTGATAGATTTGGAATAAAATATGAAGTTGTTATATCATCCGCTCATAGGTCATTAAACAAGACGATAAACTATGCAGACAGTTTAGAGAAAAGGGGTATAGAAGTAGTAATATCTGTAGCAGGTTATGCCGCTCATCTCCCGGGTATTATCGCATCTAAGACCACTATTCCAGTAATAGGGGTCCCCGTTGATTCTTCCCCTTTGAAAGGAATTGATTCACTTCTCTCAATTGCTCAGATGCCTTCTGGGATTCCGGTGGCAACAATGTCTATTGGGAAAGCCGGGGCTAAAAATGCCGGGATATTTGCTGCTCAGATACTCTCCATAAAATATCCGGAAATAAGGGTTAAAATAAAACATTTTAGAAAAGAGATGGAAATAGATATAGAGAAGAATGGAAGAGAGGTAGAAGAAAGATTGCTGAAATAGTAAAGGTAGATCCATTTAATATAAATAACTCTCTCATTTCCTATGTTTTAAAAATATTAAAAAAAGGTGGTATCGTTGTATACCCTACTGAGACTATCTATGGTATAGGTGGAAATGCTCTAAGAATAGATGTAATAGAGAAAATATATAGGATAAAAAGGAGAAAATTATCAAATCCAATACCTGTATTAGTAAAGGATATAGACATGCTTAATTCTATGGTTGAAGAAATACCAGAAACAGCGAAAAAACTCATAGATTATTTTTGGCCAGGACCTTTGACAATAATATTTAAAGCTTCAAGGAATATTCCCAGAATACTCACTGCGAATACTGATAGGATAGGAATCAGAATTTCAAGTAACAGAATTATTAATAATATACTTGAAAGACTTAATCTACCAATAACATCCACAAGCGCAAATATTTCTGGTATGGATATCTTAGAATCTCCGGATGATATATTTAAAAATATAGGCAGGGATATAGATTTAATAATAGATGGAGGAAAGGTTTGTGATAAAAGGCCTTCAACGGTTATAGATATATCCTGTCATAAGATTATTAGAGAAGGAATAATATCAAAGAATACTATAGAATCATTATTAGGAAGAGATATAAATTTAGTGTATTAATTAAGCTTAGATAGATTTATACCCATTATAGAGAGATGCTATCATAAGTAGAAAAAAATATATATACTTATAGAGAGAAGATAGAGTATAATCATGGTGGATATTATACCATTTAAAGGAATTACATATAATATAGATAAGATAAAAAAACTTGAGCTTGTTCTGGTTCCTCCGTATGATGTAATTACTACTAAGATGCAGAGGGTATATTATGATAGGCATCCCTATAATATCATAAGAATAATATATGGGAAGGATTATCCTGATGATAACGTTAATAATAACAAATATACAAGAGCAAAAGAACATTTTCAGAGGTGGCAGAAAGAAGGAATATTTATAAGAAGCAAAAAACCACTATTATACCTATATAAACAAACATACTATATTAATAATAAAAGAAGAACGAGATCCGGAATTATAGCTTTAGTCAGAATTGAAGAATATAATTCAGGGAAGATATTGCCCCATGAGGAGACATTTGAATCTCCGAAAGAGGACAGACTTAAGTTAATCAAGGAATGTGGAGCCAATTTTAGTCAAATATTTTCGCTATATTCTGATCCCTCTAATAGAATAATAACTCTTTTGGAAAAATCAAGTATTGGCTCTCCTTTTATTGAACTCTTCTACGATAAAGTAGAACATAGGCTATGGGAGATAGATGATCCTCTGACTATTGATATAACTGTGAGACTCATGAAGGATAAAAATATTGTTATAGCGGATGGACATCATAGATATGAAGCTGCACTTAATTACAGAAATTTTATGAGAAAGGTACATAAAGAGGATTATAGAGACTCAATGTTTAATTATACAATGATGTACTTATCTAATATATATGATGAAGGGTTAACAATACTCCCAACTCATAGAATTATATCAAATATCTATAATAACTGTAATTTCCTTGATAAGATAAAAGAATATTTTGATATTAAGGTAGTGAAAAATGAAGAAGTATTGGAGAAAAATTTATTAAAGGAAAGAGAACATACATTTGGTATAGTATATAATAAGTTCTATTATGTTATAAAATTGAAAAATTATAATATTATCGATAATATATTAAGCGATATAAATCCTTTGCTCAAAAAACTTGATGTCACTATACTCCATTCACTAATAATAAAAAAATTGCTAAATATAAAAGAGGATGATATCTCTTATACAAAAGATTCCAAGGAAGCTATCGATATTGCACTAAAAGATAATACTAAAATAGCAATAATACTTAACCCGATTAATCCTTTGTATATAATGGATATTGCCAGAGCAAACTTAAGAATGCCTCATAAGGCAACATTCTTCTATCCAAAGCTATTAACAGGTCTAGTCATAAATAGTATTAATAGTAATTATGATAAATGATAATGAAACTATCGATTATCTTTCAGAATTAGATATAAAAATAATCCAGAAATCAAAGGGATATAGATTTGGCATTGATGCTATATTATTGGCAAACTTTATAAATATTCCCTATCAGGGTAAGATAGTTGATTTAGGTTCAGGAAGCGGCATTATACCTATAATTTTAGCAAAGAAGGGTGGAGCAAAGGAAATAATAGGAATTGAAATACAGAAAAAACTTGTGGAACTGGCAATAAAGAATGTTAGATTAAATAATTTTGAAAATATTATAAAGATAATACATGAAGATATTAATAATGTAAGTAATATATTATCTTTTCAGAGTATTGACCTTGTGGTAACAAATCCACCATATAGAAAGTTAAGATCAGGAAGAATAAATCCTTCTGATGAAAAAGCTATTGCAAAACATGAGATAAAAGCCTCCCTTGATGATATATTGAATGTTGCTAAATATTTACTTAAACCTTTCGGTAAATTATGTATGATATATCCTGCTATAAGGATGACAGATTTGATATATAAGTTAAGAGAAAAAGGAATTGAACCAAAGAAGATTCAAATTGCCTATCCAGATAAGGACTCTCCCGGGAGACTTGTCCTGGTTGAAGGAAGAAAGGGAGCCCGAAGTGAAATAGAAATTCATCCTCCCCTTTTTATATCCTAAGTTATTCCCATAGTAAATGTCCAAACCAATAGCCCAATTTCCAAACCTAAATCTATACTATATAAGCATCTGAAACCTAAAAATAGAAGAAGGAATGAAGTAAGAAATCATTACAAAATCCAATAAATAAAATAATTTATCCTTTTACAGATCAATGTCTTAGAGAACCTACTTTAACCAGAACTCAAAATCTCAAACAGCTTATTTAATGCTTTTTCAAGCTTTTGTGGATCTTTACCTCCACCTTCTCCCATATTGGCTTTTCCTCCTCCCTTACCCCCAACAACTGCTGATATTTCCTTCATTATATTGCCTGCATGATATCTCTCAATAAGATCTTTACTAACTGAGATCACAAGAGATACTCTATTATCTTTCACACTCCCAAGAAGTACTATACCCCTCTTTATTCTATCAATTAATATATCTGCGAAATTCCTCAATTTTTTAGAATCATCTATGTTAACCTTTGATGATATAACCTTTATACCATTTATATCTCTAACACTGCTTATTAATTCCTCAGCATTTATATTCATTAACCTCCTCTCAAGAGACTCTATATCCCTTGAAAGTATTTTATTCTCCTCCTTCAATCTATCTATTCTCTTTAATATATCCCCAGGATTTACACCAAGACTTTTACTGATAATCAATATTTCATCATTCCTATTATTGAGATAATTAAAGGCATACCTACCTGTAAGTGCCTCAATCCTTCTAACTCCTGCTGCAATTCCTCCCTCACTTACTATCTTAAATAGACCTATATCCCCGGTCCTCTTTGTATGTGTTCCTCCACACAGCTCCATACTATAATCTGCTATTCTTACAACTCTCACATAATCACCATATTTTTCATCAAATAAAGCCACAGCCCCCCTATTAATAGCCTCTTCATAGGTTAAATTGAATATATCAACACCTAAATTCTCCCATATCTTTTCATTCACCATATCTTCAATCCTTTTAATCTCTCTTTCTGAAAGATTAGAAAAGTGCGTAAAGTCAAATCTTAATCTATCAGGTGCAACGAGGGAACCAGCCTGTTTAACATGATCACCTAATATTTTCCTCAATGTTGAGTGAAGAAGATGAGTAGCTGTATGATTAAATTCTGTATTATGTCTTTCTTTTTCATCAACATTTAAGAAAACAGACTCTCCCTCTTTAAATATCCCCTTTTTTATAATACCTTTATGTATAATAATATCAGGAAGAGGTTTAATTGTATCGTAAACTCTTATCTCTTTATCATCACCAAATATACCCCCCTTATCTCCAACCTGCCCCCCAGATTCTCCATAAAAAGGGGTTTGATCTACTACTATCTCTACTCTATCCCCCTCTTTTACAGCATCTACAATCCTATCATCTTTAATAATCTTAAGTATCTTAGCCTCTCCACTTAACTTTTTATATCCAGTAAATTCTATTTTAATATTTTTAAAGAGATCCATATATATACCCTTCAAATCATTGCCAATACCCTTCCAACCCTTTCTACCTCTCTCCTTTTGAGCTTCCATAGCCATATTAAATCCATCTATGTCTATTGAAAATCCATCCTCTTTACAAATATCATCTATAAGATCTATAGGGAAACCAAAGGTATCATATAATTTAAATGCCACTTCTCCTGCAATAACTTTTCCCCTTTTTTTATTTACTCTATCTATTTCTTCATATAATAGCTTAAGCCCCCTATCCAATGTTTCAAGGAATCTTTCCTCCTCATTTTTTATAACCAAGGCTATATAGCTACTTGAATCTTTTAGCTCTGGGTATGCATCACCCATTATATCTATTATTACACCTGAAGCTTTATATAAGAATGGTTCATTGAATCCCAATCTCTTCCCGTATCTCAACGCTCTTCTAATAATCCTCCTTAATACATAGCCCCTTGATTCATTACTTGGAAGAAGCCCATCACCTATAAGAAATGTAGCAGCTCTTATATGATCCGATAGAACCCTAAATGATACATCCACTTTCTTATCATTACCATAAGAAATATTGGAAATATCTTCAAAGAATCTTATTATTTCTCTAAATATATCAGTATCATAATTACTTTTACACCCTTGAACCACAGAAGCAAGCCGCTCTAAACCCATACCGGTATCTATACTTGGTTTTGGAAGAGGCTCTAATTTCCCATATATATCTCTATTAAACTGCATAAATACAAGATTCCACAATTCAAGATATCTATCACAATCGCATCCAACTTTACATTCTTTTCTTCCACATCCTACATCACTACCAAGATCTACTATTATCTCAGAACATGGTCCGCATGGACCGGTATCCCCCATTGCCCAGAAGTTATCCTTTTCATCCATTCTATATATTCTATCTTCAGAAATTATCTCTCTCCATATAGAATAAGACTCATCATCATCCTTAAATATGGTTACATATATGATCTCCTTAGGGATCATAATCTCTTTTATTATAAACTCCCAAGCCATAGAGATAGCTTCCCTTTTAAAATACTCTCCAAAAGAGAAATTTCCAAGCATCTCAAAAAATGTATGATGCCTTGCTGTAAGACCAACTTTTTCAAGATCATTATGTTTGCCTCCAGCTCTTACACATTTCTGTACAGTCGTAGCTCTTTTTATATCTGTATTTATCTCACCTGTAAATATCCTCTTGAATTGCACCATTCCAGCATTTGTAAATAGGAGGGTAGGATCATCTTTAGGAATAAGGGAAGAACTTTTTACCCTAACATGACCATTTACTTCAAAATATTTTAAGAATTTTTCTCTAATTTCTCTAAGTTCCATCTTTTTCAAAATCTTCCCAGGTTAGGTCACCTGTAGAAGTTACACCTCTTACCCTAAGAGCGAAATCTGAGGGATTACTGCTATGCTTTAATGCCTCTTCATAGGATATTAGATTTTTCTTTAAAAGAGACATTAATGATTGATCAAAACTCTGCATACCATATGTAGTATATCCCTTAACAATTGCATCATGTATCTCTTTGGTCTTATCTCTATCCACAATACATTCCCTTATTCTTGCAGTTGACATCATTACCTCAATAGCTGGAACCCTCCCTTTACCATCTACCCTGGGAAGTAATCTTTGAGATATAACAGATTTAATAACAGCAGCTAATTGCAACCGAATCTGTTTCTGTTGTGATAAATCAAACATGGAGATTATTCTATTAATACTTTCGGTGGCATCCGTTGTATGCAAAGTGCTCATAACAAGATGCCCTGTCTCTGCAGCAATTATAGCAGTTTCTATAGTCTCCTTATCCCTCATTTCACCAACGAGTATAACATCCGGATCCTCACGGAGTGCACTCCTTAAAGCACTAGCGAATGACTCTGTATCATTCCCAACCTCCCTCTGAGTTATAATACTCCTCTTATCTCTAAAAAGAAATTCAATAGGGTCCTCAATGGTTATTATATGACATGTCTTGTGGGTATTTATATATTCTACCATTGATGCCAATGTAGTAGATTTACCACTACCAGTAGCCCCGGTAACAAGTATTAATCCTCTTGTCTCCATAGATATCTTTTCAAGAATCTTGGGTAGATTAAGATCTTCAAAACTCTTTATATTAGTCGGAATTACTCTGAATACTATTCCTATTGAGCCTCTCTGTCTAAAAACATTCACCCTGAATCTTCCTAATCCAGCGATACCATAAGATAAATCCACCTCTTTTAAATTTTTAAATTTCCCTTTTTGAACTTCGTTCATTATAGAAAAGGCTATATTATTAGCCTCTTCATAAGAAATTTTTTTGCCATCTTTAAGTGGATAGAGATTCCCGTTTATTCTAAATATAGGTGGGAGACCTACTTTTATATGAACATCTGATGCCCCTTGAACAACACCTATTTTTAATATATTATTTAACTCCACAATATTACCCCTTTATCTTATCTATAATCTCCTGGGCAATATCAGGATTATCTTTTAGAAATCTCTTTACATTTTCTCTTCCCTGCCCTATTCTTTCAGTATTATAGGAATACCAGCTTCCGCTCTTCTCGATTATATTCTTTTCTGTTGCCATATCTAATATATCCCCTTCTTTAGATATACCTTCATTATACATTATGTCAAATTCTACTTCTTTAAATGGTGGAGCGAGTTTATTTTTAACAACTTTAACCCTTGTCCTGTTACCGACAACATCATGATCTTCTTTTATAGATGCTATTTTTCTGATTTCCAACCTAACTGAGGAATAAAATTTTAATGCATTTCCCCCTGTTGTTGTTTCTGGGTTTCCAAAAAAAGTACCTATTTTCATTCTTATTTGATTTGTAAATATAACAGCGGCCATAGATTTACTTATAGCTGCTGTGAGCTTCCTTAAAGCCTGAGACATAAGCCTTGCCTGGAGTCCCATATGGGCATCACCCATGTCACCCTCTATCTCAGCCTTTGGTACTAAAGCGGCTACAGAGTCTATAATTACAACATCTATAGCACCACTTCTAACAAGAATCTCTGTTATTTCTAAAGCCTGCTCACCAAAATCGGGCTGAGATATCAATATATCTTCTGTTTTAACCCCTAACTTTTTTGCATAGTTTAGGTCTAACGCATGTTCAGCATCTATAAATGCCGCAACCCCACCATTTTTTTGAGCTTCAGATATTATATGTAAACATAGAGTAGTCTTACCAGATGCCTCTGGACCAAATATCTCTGTTATTCTCCCTTTTGGTATACCTCCTATACCAAGAGCCATATCAAGGCTTAGCGAACCTGTAGATATCACTGGTATGTCTGGAACAACAGCATCAGCCCCCATCCTCATTATAGCCCCCTTACCATAATTCCTCTCAATCTGTGTAAGAGCAAGACCTATTGCCTTTTCTTTATTCTCGTCTGTCATGAACCCTCCTTAAATAATATGTCTCTTAATTTTGTGTAAACTGCTCCAGATGACCTCAGTTCACTCTTAAAAAGGGCAATTCTATCAACAAATTTCTCACCAAATTCAAAATCCTTATATTTTTCAAGATAATTATTTATTATATTCTCCATCCTATTTGATTTAAATCTACCTAAGGTTAAATGAGGATGGAAATCTCTGTTCTCAGGTTTAAATCCAATTCCTTTTAAAGGTCCTATAATATTATTATATAGAGATTCTAAATCCTTATAACCATCATCAACACCTATCCATAAAACCCTTGGTCTTGAAGGATTTGGAAATACTCCAATAGACTTTAACTTTATATAGAATGGTCTCATTGAGGAAACAGAATCTAAAATAGTATCATTAATCCTATCTACATCCTTTAGACCTATATTCCCAAAGAATATAAGAGTAAGATGCATATTTTGGGGTCTCACCCATTTAATGAGAGTAATATCCTTTTTTAAATCAGTCTGTATATTTACTATATTCTCAATAATAGCCTGATTCATTTCTATAGCCAAGAAGCTACGAATATATTCCAATGATATGTCTCCTTGTTAACTCAATACTCATATATGACGCTAAAAGCTTTATCTCTTCTCTATTTCCCTTAAACCTAAATCCTTTAACATCCTCTTTATCATCGCCTATAATAGATATAAATACTGTACCCACAGGTTTTTCGGGAGTCCCTCCTCCGGGACCTGCAATTCCTGTGATACCAACTCCAATATCACTTCTGTATAAATTCTTAACTCCTTTTGCCATTTCAATTGCAACTTTACTACTAACAGCTCCTTCCTTCTCTATCATTTCTGAGGGAACTTTAAGTATATCTTCCTTTGACAGATTACTATATGTTACAACACTTCCGAGTAAATATTCAGAACTCCCTGGTATATTCGTTAAAAGATGAGTTGTAAACCCTCCCGTACATGACTCAGAAATAGAAAGCTTCTTACCTCTCTCCTTTAAAAGCTTACCAACATTCCCCTCTAATGTTTCGTCATTCTTACCAAATATATAATCCCCTAATATATCCATTATTCTATTTTCAACCTCAGAAAGATTACCATTTTTTACCTTTATATATATCCTATTTTCAGGGAATATATTAACTACTTTAATATCTCCTCCTTCTATCCCTTTTAATCTTTCTCTAATATAGAACCTGGATATACCAAAATTCTTTAAAACAGAGACCTCAAACCTCTCTCTTTCTATATCTTCACTCTCAAGGAATGGATTAAGATGCTCCTTTATTAATAATTCAAACCCCTCTCCCCTCTTAGGTAGAAATATAACATGTTTAGCACGATATTTCACTACAAATCCAAAGTCAATACCAACTGGATTCTGCATTAATGTAGCATTTTGAGGAACTAATGCTCTATTTTCATAATCCTTAGGCATTTCAATTCCCTTTCTTTCAAAATATTCCCTTATATTCTTTAATATATCTTCCCTGATAACAAGTCTCTGTTGACTTACCTTCGCAATCGCCCTTCCTGCAACCTCCAAATTTCCTATAATAAATATAATCCCTGATCTATCAATAGCTTTACTAATAGCTTCTTCAATAAACCATTCATCCTCTTTAACAAATGTCATAAAATCTATTCCAAGCTTTAATAAAAGATCGTTAATAAGGAATTTTAAATCGGGGTTAATCATACCCCCAATAAACTCATTACCTATTAATATTATTTCAGTATCCATATATACCTTCCGTTAAATATATTTTAATAATATTCTAAATATCAAATTAGCATATATCCCTGCTACCACATCATCAATTACAATACCATATCCTCCTTCCATTCTTTCATCTATATACCTAATAGGAAATATCTTTAATATATCAAATAATCTAAATAGAATAAACCCGATAAGAATATTCTTCTTTGTATTATTTATCATAAACATAGTTACTATATATCCTAATATCTCATCAATTACTATTCTTCTACTATCCTTTACATTAAATAATTCTTCCACATATCCTGAGGACTTAACCCCAATAAAGAATAAAATACCCGAGATAAATATATATAAAAAAGGATTGATTTTAGACAATAATATATATATAGGTATACCAACCAGTGTCCCAATTGTTCCTGAAATATAAGGAAAATAACCAACTCCTCCACCTGTTGCAATAAATATAGAAATATATTTCTTTAACATTTTAAATTATTAATAAAAATCTTTCAATAAATTTTTAGAACCTTTAGTATGTTCCTTTATCTTGGTATCATCTTTTACATTATCATGTCAAGAGGAAATAAATTTATCGCATTAAAAAGATATAAAAAAGGGTCAAAAATATATATACAAAAGCTTTTGAATGAGTTATTATATAATATATGCAGATAGAGAAAGGTAAAGATAAATTAATAAAAACATTAAGAGTTTTGATTCCTGATAAACCAGGATTTCTTGGAAGATTAACAACTGCAATTGGAGAAGAGGGGGCAAACATAGGTGATACAGAACTGATCCATGAAAGACTCGAGTATCATACCAGAGATATAACTATATATTTAGATAACACCGAACATCTTAAAAGAGTATTAGAATCTATAAAGAGAGTAGAAGGAATAATAATAGAAGAGGTTATCGATCCCGTTCTTGAGCTCCATAAAGGAGGCAAGATAGCTGTGAAATCTACTGTTCCTCTTAATAGTAATAGTGATTTAAGAAGGATCTATACACCTGGGGTAGCTAATGTATGCAGAGAAATTCAAAAAGATATTAATAAAGCATATGATTATACATCTATACATAATAGCGTAGCTATAATTACAAATGGAACAGCAGTATTGGGACTGGGTGATATAGGTGTAGTAGCTGGTATGCCTGTTATGGAAGGTAAATCTGTTCTATTTGACAAATTAGTTGGTATAAATGGAATTCCTATACTTTTAGATACAAAGGACAAAGACGAATTTATAAGAAGTGTTATAAGTATATCAAAGACATTTGGTGCTATAAAACTTGAGGATATATCTGCTCCAGATTGCTTTGAGATAGAAGAACGTTTAATAGAAAAACTCGATATACCAGTTATGCATGATGATCAACATGGTACCGGAGTTGTTGTGTTAGCAGCTTTGTTTAATGTAAGTAAATATTGTGGGATAGAACTTAAGAATGAAAAAGTTGGTATTATAGGATTAGGAGCAGCTGGGCTCGGTATCTCAAAGCTACTTTTATATTTTGGGATAGACAAGTTATATGGAACGGATATAAGAAAAGAAGAGGAAGAAATTTTATCAAAATATGGTGGTATACCATCAACCTTAGAAGAAATAATGAACAATTCGGATATAGTTATAGGCACAACGGGGGTCAGTAGTTTAATAAATCCGCATATGGTCAAAAAGGGACAGGTTATACTTGCCCTCTCTAATCCATATCCTGAAATAGATCCAAATGAAGCATTAAATGCGGGGGCAAAATTTGCATGTGATGGGAAGTCTGTTAATAATGCCCTTGCATTTCCAGGAATATTTAGAGGGGCATTAGATACAAGAGCAAATAAGATAAATGATAGAATGAAGGTAGCAGCAGCCCAAACAATTGCTCTCTTTGCTGAAAAGGGAGACCTGGTTCCAAATATAATGAATATAGAAATGCACAAAGCTGTAGCAGAGGCTGTAGCAAAGGCTGCATTCGAATCTGGTGTCGCAAGAGCTAAGAGATGAAAATAAAGTGTCCTCAATGCAGAAAGGAAGTAGAATGGGAAGATAATGAATTTAGACCATTCTGTTCTGAGAGATGTAAGTTAATAGACTTGGGGGCATGGCTTAGTGGAAAATATTTTATACCGGTTATAGACTATGATAGAGAGAAAAAAGAGGAAAATGAAGAACAGGAATAGAAGGAAATATATCTCTCTATCTATAAATAGAGAGATTAATCAAAAAATCTATATTTGATAAGTGTAATAATGGCAGAAATGCCATCCTTAAATTTTATCTTTTTCCCTTGTAAAGAGTTTCTCCCAGAATATGATACTGGAATCTCATATATATATATTCCCTTCTTTAAAATCTTTGCGGTTATCTCGGATTCAAAATCAAATCCATCAGACTTTATTACTATATCTTCTATAACTCCCCTTTTAAACATCTTATAACACGTTTCCATATCAGTTAGATTAGACCTAAATAGCATGTTTGTAATAAAAGTTAATAATTTATTTCCAATAAGATATAATAAAAGGATACTCTCTGGCTTTCTTATAAATCGCGATCCATAAACCACCGATGCTTCTCCATTGAGTATCGGCTTTATTAATCTTTTGAAATCCTCAGGGTCATATTCAAGATCTGCATCCTGAATTGTTATAATATCGCCTGTTACATAATTCAATCCTGTTTTTATTGCAGCTCCTTTACCTTTATTGGTCTTATGATATATAACTTTGACACCCTCCTCATCCTTAAGTATATCTCTTGTTCCATCTTCTGAAAAATCATCAACAACTATAATTTCCTTATCTACATCAATTAAATTTACAGATTTTACCCTTGATAAAATATTCCTTATCGTACTTCTTTCATTATATACTGGTATTATTATAGATAGTTTCATAGTCAAAAATTTTAACTAATATTTAATAATATTTCAACAAATTAAGTCATAGAAGTTACGCACCTTTCTAAAATTGGACATATGGGAACACAAAAACAGAAAAATAAGTATCATAACAACCCTTTGCTGCAGTCCAACATTATCCAAGCAAAAATCGGCACTATATCTCTCTTCTATTCAATCATAAATTCAGTTATACTTAAAAGTTAGGATAATATTTAATAGATTCAATGAATAATAAAAATAATTCTAAAAGGGTACTTCTTATAAATCCATGGATTGTGGATTTTACCGCCTATGATCTTTGGACAAAGCCATTAGGAATTCTTTACATCGCTTCCATGATAAAAAAATTCACTAATCTTGAAATTTATTTTATAGACTGTCTTAATAGGTACCATCCTGATTTAGATAAATTCGGTTTTAAAAATAGACAGAGATGGAATGGAACGGGAAATTTTTATTGGCAAGAGATAGAAAAACCTTCTATCCTTAAAAATATTCCGAGAAAATTAAAAAGATACGGCATACCCATAGAAATTTTTGATGCTGAACTTAAGAGCATTCCAATACCTGATCTGGTTCTTGTAACCTCTTTTATGACTTATTGGTATCCGGGTGTTCAGATAGTGATAGAAAGGATAAGAAAAATACTTAGAGGTATCCCTGTAGTCCTTGGTGGAATCTATCCAACCCTTCTCAAACAACATGCTTCTATATATTCGGGAGCAGATATGGTTATAGCTGGTGAAGGAGAGACAAAAATTCTTGGTATTCTCGAAGATATACTCTCTATAAGGTATGAGATACCGGAATTGAACTCTTTGGACAATTATCCATACCCATCCTTTGAATTTCTAAGTAATAAAACATCCCTTTCAATCCTTACCTCAAGAGGATGTCCTTATAAATGTTCCTACTGCGCCTCTTCCATACTTCAGAAATATTTTCGCCAAAGAAGTCCTGATAATGTTATAAAAGAGCTTGAATATATCAAATCTAATTTTCAAACATCTCATATTGCATTTTATGACGACGCACTCCTCTTTATGAGAGAAGAACATATAAAGCCTATTTTAAAGAAAGTTATAGAGAAAAAATTATTCTTCAATTTCCATTGTCCTAACGGACTCAGTATAGGAGAGATAGACTTAGAACTTGCAAAGCTTATGAAAAATGCAGGTTTTAAAACAATAAGATTAAGCCTTGAAACAATAGAAGAAAAAACAATTAGAAAGACATTTTCCCTTCATAAATCGGGTAAGTTTGAAGAGGCCATTAATAATCTTTTAACGGCTGGATTTAAGAAGGACGAAATAGAAGTCTATTTAATAGTTGGTCTCCCGGAGCAGTATAAAAAGGAGGTAGAAGAAACCATTAAATATGTTGCAAGATTTGGTGCAATATCTCGTTTAGCATACTTTTCTCCAATTCCAGGAACTTTAGAGTGGAAACGAATGGAAGAAAAAGGACTTGTATCTCCAAAAGAAGATCCGCTTCTTCATAACAAGATATTATTTACTTATAGATGGTCAAATATAGCCCCCGAGGACTTAAAAACTCTTAAAATGCTTTCTCGTGAATTAAATTTGAAAAATACTCGGTGAATACTAAGAACTCTGCTTCCCGATCCTATTTAGTTCATCACTACCAAAGGGTCATGGCTTACCATAGGGCAGAGCCCTTGGACCTGATTGATAGACCATTGCCTGATAATACAGGAGGGCCGTGAGGAGCACGGATAGGTGAGTGACATTATGGTCTTTTAAAAAGACCCTTTAGGAACAGTCTGGATTGGAAATATGCATTTTTGCTTGACAGTCTTTTTCATAGGTAACCCCTAATTATTTTGCAACCCACCTTAAATAGAGATTGCTGAAAATTTCTTAAATATGCCAAAATTCATGCTGAACCTTGTTTTAGCATCTAAGTATTTCAATGGGTTATGAGACCCTGAAATAATACTGATATTCATCAGCACAGGATTCAGGGTGACAAAATAGGATTTTTCAGCAATCTTTTAAATAAAACTCTTGACAATTTTAAATATAGTTATTAAGATAAAATATAGTTATTTTAATAAAAATATTAAGGAAGTTAATATTTTATAAAGCTTTTCACTAAAAAGTTATAGAGTTTAAAAAGAAGTGATCTTCTTTTTAGCTTGCCAGCTTGATGACTTTTAGAGTTATCAGCTTGTATGTTTGTATAACGAATGAAGATCTGATCTCCGATAGAGACTATAGGTACTATAAAGAATCTGGCCTTCAAGATAAATAATCTATTGAGGAATTTTCTCGAGGAGAGGGGTATCATCTTTATTACCAGAGAAAAGATGGAGAAGATAGATTTAGAATAGACATGGTAGAGGAAGTGTAATAGGAAGTCTATAAGAAAATTTTAGGAGTTCTAAAAACTTTTGAAAGGAGGTTATCATGACATGGTACGAGAACGGAGATATGAAGAGTATTTTAAGAAAGGTAGAAAATTTTTCCAAGGACATTAAAAAAAGCATCCCCAGTCTATGTATCCTAATAGTCATTATTGTATTAGTCTTAGTAGCTCTTGGGAGTTTCTATATAATAGCTCCAGAAGAAGTTGGGGTGATCAAGAGATTTGGAAAGGCAGTCAGAATTACTCAGCCCGGTCCCCATCTCAAGATACCCTTTATAGAAACTGTCCTGAAACCAAAGGTTACTACGGTCCACCGTATGGAGGTAGGGTTTCGCACTATAGATCCAGGCCCTCCAGCAAGATACAGCAAGTTTGCTAAAGAAGCAAATATGCTTACAGGGGATGAAAATATTGTTTCTGTAGAATTTATAATCCAGTTCAAGATAAAGGATCCCGTTGCCTTTCTCTTCAATGTAAGGGATAAGAGAAAAACTATTAAGGATGCTGCAGAAGCTGCTATGAGGGAAGTAGTAGGTAAAGGCCATATAGACGATGTTTTAACAGGAGGAAGATTCCAGGTTCAACAGGATACTAAGATACTACTTCAGAATATACTTGATAGCTATAATGCAGGATTAAGTATAGTTGCTGTCCAGCTCCAGGATGTCTTACCTCCTGAACCTGTCTCAGATGCCTTTAAGGATGTGGCAAGTGCCAGGGAAGATAAGGAAAAGACCATCAAACAAGCTGATGGGTACAGAAACGACCTCATCCCCAAGGCCAAGGGAGAGGCAGCACAGATGATAAACGAGGCTATGGCATATAAAGAGGCTACTATTAATAAGGCCAAAGGAGATGCTAGCAGGTTTCTTCAGGTCCTTGCAGAGTATACCAAGGCAAAGGATGTAACTAGGAGGAGAATCTATATAGAAACCATGGAAGAGATTTTAAGTAGGATGGATAAAATTATAATAGAAAGCAAAGCAAGTCAAAACATCCTGCCTTATCTCCCCTTAAGAAGAGGCGGAGAGGTTCAGGAAGGAGGTAAGAGATGACAAATAAATCTATTGTTATAATTGTAGCCATTATCATTTTATTTATTCTTGGCTTTTCTGCCTTTTACAGAGTGGATCAAACAGAGTATGCCCTTGTTGTTCAGCTGGGTAAACCTATAAAAGCAGTAAAAACTCCGGGGCTTCACTTTAAGACCCCCTTCTTACAGCAAGTAATCTTCTTTGAAAAGTGGCTCTTGATATACGATTCTGCTGCTTCTGAGATTATTACCAGGGACAAGAAGAAGCTTGTGGTAGATAATTATGCCCAGTGGAGGATTATTCATCCTTTGAAGTTCTATCAGACTGTGAAAAACCAGGTGGGTGCACAGTCACGACTTGATGACATAATCTTTTCAAAACTCAGGGAGGAACTTGGTAAGCATGATCTTTTAGATATAGTTGCCAAGACCAGATCTAGCCTCATGAAAGAGGTAACCCAAAAATCTAATAAGACTGCCATGACCTTTGGTATTGAAATTCTGGATGTAAGGATTAAAAGGGCAGACCTTCCCCCAGAGAATGAAAGGGCTGTCTACGGAAGGATGAGGGCAGAGAGGGAGAGAGAAGCTAAGAGATACCGCTCCGAAGGTGAAGAAAAAGCATTAGAGATCAGGGCAATGGCCGAGAAAGAAAAGACCATTATCCTCTCCGAAGCAGCACGAAAAAGTCAAGTCTTAAGAGGTGAAGGAGATGCTATTGCCACAAAGATATATGCCAATGCCTTTCAGAAAGATCCAAAGTTCTTCGAATTCATAAAGACAATGGAATCATATAAGACCTCTTTCAGGGAACAGGACACGATTATTCTAACTCCTGAGAGCGAGTATCTCCGTTACCTTAAGGAAAGTAAATGAGGATAAAAGAAGGGAATAGGATTATTCTATTTCCCCCTAAACACAGAAAGGAGGAATTGATATGGCAATATTTTTTATGTTTGGGGAATATTCATCTGAGGCTTTAAAGGAAATTAGTGCTGAACGTACAGATAAAGCTGTTAATATTGTCAAAAAGTTTGGCGGTGAAGTAATCTCAATGTATGTCCTGCTTGGAGAACAGGACTTGGTTTTTATTGTAAATTTTCCCAATATAGAACAGGCAATGAAAGCCTCAGTTGCTTTGAACAAATTGACAGGCATTTCATTCTCCACATCACCGGCAATACCAGTAGAAGATTTCGATAAGATGATGGCTGAGTTATAATAGAGGTCTATCCTTACGAAATAATTCGCTGCAGGGGAAGAACAAACAAGAAAGTTAGAAAGCCAAGCAATAATAGCTGC
The DNA here is from genome assembly GCA_964501575.1 of uncultured Thermodesulfobacteriota bacterium. Taxonomy (GTDB): domain Bacteria; phylum Desulfobacterota; class CAZCTP01; order CAZCTP01; family CAZCTP01; genus CAZCTP01. The sequence goes on along the minus strand of CAZCTP010000051.1, from coordinate 1,381 downwards.
CAAGGGGGCCTGGTCAACATTCCACAATACTATTTTCTAATTTCTTCATAACTCTATTCATTACCCTTAAACCCTCTATAGATTCCACCTTAAAATTGCCCCACTCTCCACCTGAATTTTGACTCCTTAGAGTTAAGGACTACATCCACTGATTTCAAATGTCCGACGGAGAGGATTCAGTGAAAAGACTAAGAGAATAAAGATAATAATTTAGATCAAAGATCGGAGAATTCACTTATATTTGGAAGATCTTTCAGGCTATTCAAACTAAAGAGTTCTAAAAATTCTTTTGTAACCCCATATGTAACAGGCTTTCCTGGAACGTTTTTCTTTCCTGTCATTTTTATTAGCTTTATTTTCATTAAATTTCTTAGTATACCACTTACATCTACTCCTCTTATCTTTTCTATTTCCCTTCTCGTAATAGGCTGTTTATAAGCAATAACAGCTAAGGTTTCCAAAGTAGGTTTACTAAATTTTATAGGTTTATTCTTGTTTAGCTTAAGAATCCAATCTGAATATTGAGCTCTTGTCCTAAATTGATATCCTCCTCCAACCTCAAATATCTGAATGCCTCTATCTTTATATTCATTCATTAATTCATCTATGATTATAGCTATTTCATCCCTCTTGATTCCTAATATATACTTAATCTTATCTATAGATAAGGGTTTTTCTGAAACAAATATTAAACTTTCTATTATGTTTTTAATCTTTTTTCTCTCCAAATAGCTTGATTTTGCCCCCTCTTATATACATATATATAAATAGAGACATTAATATTAATATGGATAAGAAGCCTACTATTTTATCAAATTTGTAAAAGAATTTTAAAAATACTTCTATATATTGAGCTGATATATAACCAATACCTACAAATAAAGGAACGCTTATTATAGCACTCATAAAATCTAAAGCCAGGAATTCCCATATATTCATTTTAAATATACCTGCTGATAGTAGAGAAATTACTCTGATACCGGATAAAAATCTACCTATAAATACAGCTTTCCTCCCATATTTCTTAAAATATTTTTCGCCATTTTTTAATCTTTTTATTGAAAAAATTTTGCTTAATCTCCTGTGATTAACTACCCACCTCCCCCAATTCCTTCCAATATAGAATATAATAAGATCACTTGTAATAATAGCAAATATGGCTATTCCAATTAATAAATATATATTAACATACCCTTTATAAAACATAAATCCACCTATAATTAGTGGAATCTCTTCAGGGACAGGAACACCTATGCTACCTGAAGTAATAACAATAAATATACCTAAATATGTAAAATGTTCTATATATTCTATAATAAAAGAGAGCATTAAAATATATTTATCATAAATCTAATAATTTAACAACTATACTTTACTTTTT
>CAZCTP010000050.1:0-20315 GCA_964501575.1 uncultured Thermodesulfobacteriota bacterium | reverse complement strand
CTCCATTCTCAAGTATTACCTTCTGTGCAGCATGGGCTACCTGATGATTACCTCCAGATGCTACAGCCATACCCAATGGCCATAACATTAACATAAGTATTGTTCCAAGGCCACTTCCATATTGATCTGGAGTAATCCCGGCTGCCTGAACTCCTCTTGCGAAAAGGACCTGAGCTTCCTTACTTTCAAATAAATCCTTATATATCTGTGCCGGGGACATATATAACCATGCTGGGTCAAAACCTGTCTCAGGATTCATTATTAATTTATCCACTGCATCTGGAACCCCAAAAGGCTGAGCAGGAGTAAAACACCACTCTATAATAGCCGGAATATAATATCTTTTAGCTTTATCCCATAATTTCAACCATGTTTCAGCATCCTTCTCAGAAAATTTTGATATCCATTTTGCTGTTTTTTCCTGATTAGGGTCAAATTTCTGAGAATATACTCCCAAACAATTATTATCTTCCCTAAAAATCACTCCTGTACTTACAGGATAATATTTATATTTAGCGCCATATTCTATCCATTCTGGAAAATCGTCATTTGTAGCCGCATGATACAAATCTGGATAATGTCCTTGAGAACAATGGTTTGCAATAAATCCAGGGGCAGGACTTTCATCACTTGACCATCCACCCCCAAGTTCAGCTCTGTCTTCAAATATACCAACAGACATACCACCATATTTTGATAGATACATGGCTGCAACAAGTCCTTTACTTCCCCCACCTACCAACACTGCATCAAAACTTTTGTCTGCCATTTAATATCTCCTTTCTTACTAACTAAAATTAAAATAATGATATACTATCTATATCTTTAATGCAAGGTTTTTTTATACTTGAGGGATAGTGTAAAATATAATCTTATTCTATTATAGTTGTTTACAGGTCTAAGTGAACCTTTTTATTGGCTTAAATAGGAAAGTAGGGATTTAAGGAAGGATAAAAGGGGGAGGGAAAAGACTTAAATATTCTGAAATATGAGGAGATAGAGTATTAAATCTTAAGTATTGAAAGCCATTTTCAAGCAAATTTCAAAAAATGACTTGACTTTATAGATCAATTTTGATAAAAAGAGAGAAGATTTTAATAGTAATTATATTTTTAGAGGTAAGGAGGATTTAAGATGGTTGAAACTTTTCCTTTTAGAAACTTAAGACAGTGGTTAAGGTTCTTAGAAGCTCAAGGAGAATTGGTAAGGGTGAAGGATGAGGTTGATACAAAAGGTGATATATCTGCAATGGCGTTCAAGGCAACAAGAACTTCCGATTCACCAGCCTTTCTATTTGAAAATATTAGAGGGTATCCTGGTTGGAGAATCGCCACTATGACTATGTTTGGTAGGCAGAGGCAGGCATGGTTATTAGGGGTTGAGGATTCTAATAGGATAGTTGTAGAGAGTGCGCCAAAGCTTGATAGAAGAGTTCATCCGGTGGAGGTTAATACCGGTCCATGTAAAGAGGTTAAAATATTTGGTGATGATATAGACTTATCAAAGTTGCCTATATGCTATACAGGTCAATATGAGGGAATTCCAAATATAACAGCTGGGATAAGTAATAAGAGAGATCCCGAAACAGGATGGCAGAATATATCTGTAAGGAGATATGGAGTTTCTGGTATTAATACTTTTTCTGAGTATATAAATCCTACTAATCAGGATTTTCATATATGGGGAAAATACCGGATGCTTAATAAAAAGATGCCAATAGCTATAATTATCGGGACGGATCCACTCGGTTATGTAATAACTCAGACAAAGATGCCTGTTGGAGTATGTGAATATGAATTATGGGGTGCATTTACAGGACAACCCCTTGAGGTTGTTAAATGTGAGACAAGTGACCTTCTGGTTCCTGCTGATGCGGAAATTATTATTGAAGGTGAGATAGATCCTCATGAGAGGGAGCTTGATGGTCCATTTCCAGAATTCGGTGGATATTATACAACCTTGGTATGGGTTGCAAAGGTTAAGGTAAAATGTATAACAATGAGACATGACCCCATATTCTATTATCTAAATATGGGTGTTGCTCCAACCGAGGGGCACAATATAGCTGAACCTATGCAGGGAGCCACTCTATATAATCTTTTAAGCAAGCAATTTCCTGGGATAATAAATGTACATAACCATGCATGGTATCATAATATAATTCAGGTTGATAAGAGAGTTGCAAAGGCATGGCCCCAATTTGCTCAAGCTATAGGAGTTGCTGTAAAGACATATCTTCCCTATGCTAATATAACCTTTGTTGTTGATGATGAGTTTGGTGATGATTTATCCAATTACTATGAACTTCTAAATGCTCTCCATTATAAGTTTGCAGCTACAAAGGATTTGACGGTTCTCCACCGAACAGTTGGCGATGCTTTGAATCCGGTAGAACCTTGGGTTGGAAGGATAGGGTGGGAGGATTATTGTGTATTTGATCTTACTGAAAAGATGCCCCCCTGGGATGAAATGTATAAGAGAGGGAAAGCAGTTCCTGGGTCCCTTTTTATGAAGAAGACAGAAGAAGAATTATGGGCAAAATATGCTAAGAAATAAGGAGGTATGATGAATAGAAACGATATAAATATAGGAGAGATATGGGGAAAAGAGACAAATGTTCAGAAGGATAGAAAGGTTCTTTTTAGAAATAGAAAGTGGTTCGCAGATAATATAGATAGTATTTATAGTAAATATAAGGGCAAAGTTGTTGCTATTTATGATGAGAAGGTTGTGTTAGTTGGAGCAAGTGCTGAGGAATTATGGGAGGATCTTAAAGATAAATATCCAATAGATGCTGTTATGGTTATGCTGGTTCCAAATGAGGAACCTTATATATTACCATATCCAGGAGAGAAAGTTACAGAATAAAAATTAAGAAGGAGGTTTAGTAAGTAGATATGGAAACAAATGTTCAGAAGGATTTAAGAAGGATTGTTAACCTTCAGGTAAGTATGGGATGTGATAAGAATTGTGAGCCGTGTTCAAAATATTTTGATTGTACATCAAAGCTTAGATATGATATCTATAAAAATCCTGCATTAAGGAAGATCGAGAATAAGATGTCTAAGATAAAGCATAAAATAGCCATTATGAGTGGTAAGGGTGGAGTTGGAAAATCTACTACTACCGGAATGCTTGCCAGTGCTTTAAGGCTTCTTGGTGCAAAGGTTGGGGTGTTGGATTCAGACTTTTATGGGCCAAGTATGGCCACAATAATGGGGGTCTTTGGAAAGCCTATGATGATTTCTGATGAAGGTCTTGTACCTGTTGAAAACAATGAAGGGATATATGTAGCTTCTGTTGCAAGTACTTTAGGAGAGACAGATTATGTGACATGGATGGGAGAACAGATAAGATGGGCTCTCTATACATTCCTTGGAAATACGGTATGGGGGAAGCTTGATTTCTTACTTATTGACCTGCCCCCTGGAACAGGAGAAGAGACTCTTAATGTTATGAAGGCTATAAGAGGTTTAAGTGGAGGTATAATTGTTACTATACCTTCTGAAGTGTCTCAGGTTGTTGTAGGGAGAGGAATAACCCTATGTAAAAGAGCTAATACAAGGGTTCTTGGACTTATAGAAAATATGGGAACCCTAGTATGTCCAAAGTGTGATAATAATATCGATGTATTTATGAGCGGTGGGGGAAGGAGAATAGCTGATAAGATGGATGTGAAATTTCTTGGGACAGTTCCACTGGATAGTAAGGTCAGCGAAGCGTGCGATGAGGGAGTTCCCTATCTTATTAAATTCCCTGATACACATGCTGCAAAGATTTATAAGGGTATAGCGAATGATATTATAGAACAGTTGGGGTGGAATCCCTCTTAAAATTTATCTAAAATTTTTGTATATTATATTATATTATTTTATTCTTTTAAAGGTTAAAATTACTTTATAATTGAGAGGTTCGAAATGCCATATGTGGATTTGAGGGAGTTTATAGAGACTTTAAAGAATCATAAAGAGGTTGTTAGCATAGAAGAGGAGGTTAGCTGGGATTTAGAAGCAGGGGCTATAATGAGAAAATGTTGTGAAGAGATTGCTCCTGCTCCATTTTTCCAGCGAATAAAGGATTATCCAGAAGGATATAGATTATTTGGTAATCCATTAGCAAGCTTTAAAAGACTTGCTCTCGCCTTAGATCTTCCTCCGGGTTCGAAATATACAGATATTCTATCCGTATATGATGAGAGAAGGAAAAATCCTATTAAACCTAATCTACTTAAGGATGGTCCTTGTAAGGAAAATATTCATTTCGGTGATGACATAAATCTGTATGAATTTCCTGCTCCTATAATCCATGGAGGAGATGGGGGAAGATATCTTTGCACATGGCATATTGTGGCCACAAAGGACCCCGATACTAACTGGGTTAATTGGGGTATGTATAGAGCTATGATTCATGATAAAAATAGTCTGGGTGGTCTTATGATTCCTACCCAGCATATCGGAGCTATATATTCCAAATATGAAAGCAAAAAAATGCCGATGCCTTTCGCTATAGCTATAGGGCCAGAACCTGTTACAACAATTGTAGCTACAAGTGCTGTTCCATATGGCATGAGTGAGGTAGATGTAATAGGTGGTGTAAGGGAAGAACCTTTAAGTCTTGTTAAATGTGAAACAAATGATCTATTTGTTCCTGCAACTGCTGAGATAGTAATTGAGGGAGAAGTATTGCCATTTGAGAGGAGAGAAGAGGGACCCTTTGGTGAATATCCAGGGTATCAGGGATCTCCAAAGGCTCCAAGACCTGTATACCGAGTAAAAGCTATAACTCATAGAAATAACCCTATTCTTACTGCATCTAATATGGGTATGCCTGTAGATGATTGTGATGTGGTTATGAGTGTGTCTGTAGCATCAGATCTTAAGAATGATCTTATAAAATATGGATTTCCAATAACAGGAATATATATACCTCCGGAATGCTGTATGTTTATGGTAATTATATCTACAAAGGCATTATATCCTGGAATTGCAGCTCAGATAGCCGGAACAATATGGGCAAATAAGAATGGATCGTCTATCGGAAAAGTTATAGTAGTAGAAGAAGATGTAGATCCTACAGACATTAATGAAGTCTTGCATGCCTGGGCAACCATTAACCATCCATTAAAGGGAATCCAGATAGTTTCTCCCCTCCCTGGTCATCCGTTAATTCCCTATCTGACGGAATACGATAAAGTTCATGGCATAGGTGCAAATATGGTATTTGATGCTACTTGGCCAAAGGATTGGAATGAGAAGGATATACCGAGGAAGGCTTCATTTAAATATATATATCCAAAGGAGATTCAGGAAAAGGTTCTTAATAATTGGGAGGAATATGGATTTTAGAGGAGATAGATGGAGATAAAAGAGTGTGATGTCCTCTGTATAGGAGGGGGCGGTGGTGGAGTCGCTTCTGCTGTAATAGCTGATAGTAATGGTGCAGATACTATTCTTGTGTCAAAAGAGTCGATTGGATATGGGAACTCAAGAATTGTGGGGGGAGTTTTTGTTTATAAGGACCTTAATGTAGAGGATGATTCCTATAATTTTCTTAAGGATATGATTGTTGGTGGTGACTATCTAAATAATCAGGATATATGTGAGGTTATTGCTAAACAGAGTGGAGAAGCTGTTAAGATATTAGAAAGGTTTGGGGGAGTTGTTGGAAGGGACAAAGAGGGTAAGGTATCATCTCGGGCACTTGTAAAATTAGGGGGGCATACTTCTCCAAGGACTCTATTATTACCATCAACAGGGCCTGGAATAGGACAGTCATTAAGATATGCTATATCAAGATCAAAGGTTAAGGTGTATGAAGATACAATGGTGACAAGACTTCTTCTCAGAGATAGGGATGTTGTTGGAGCTATATGTATGGATTTAAAGAAATTTGATATATTCGCAATAAGTGCAAAAAAGACCATTCTTGCTACCGGAGGTGCAGGATGGATATATTATCCCCATACAGATGTCACTAAAGGTATAATAGGTGATGGATATGCATTAGCGTTGAGTTCGGGTGCAGAGCTTATAGATATGGAACAGGTTCAATTTATGCCTTTTGCATTAACCCACCCAAATAGTATGATAGGAATTGTAGTTGGAGAACCATATACAGCTGGTCCAAAAGGAAGACTTTTTAATAAATATGGTGATGAAATTATAAAAAATCCTGCTATAAAGACAAGGGCAGAGCTTTCAAATGCTATAATTCTTGAAGTAGAAAAGGGGAATGGAACAGAATATGGAGGGGTATTGCTTGACTTGAAGGGGAATAAGGATGACCCTCAGGGGAAAGTATTGTATGAGATGTTTTCAAAGGGACTATTTAAAACATTGACAGATATGGTCAGATTTGCTTATGGAGATAAGTTTGCTAATTGGGATGAGCCATGGGATGTATATCCATCAGCTCATTATTTTATGGGTGGGATAAGAATAGATAAGAATGGAGAGGTTAAAGATATTAATAATCTATACGGAGTTGGTGAGGTGAATGGGGGTATACATGGTGGGAATAGATTGGGGTCTGTCTCATTGGCAGAGCTATTTATATTTGGTGATCTTGTAGGAAGTAATGCAGCTAATCTCTCAAAAAAGATGAAAAGACCTATTCTATGTGCTGAGGAGATAAAGGAAGAAAAGAGAAAAATATTATCTCTTATTGGCAAAAAGGGTAATTATCCTCCTGTTAAGCTTATAAGAGAGCTTCAGGATACTATGTGGAAATATGTTGGTCCTGTTAGAGATGAAAAGGGTCTAAAGGCCGCAATAGATAGAATTAATAATATTGAGGAAAGGATGGGTGAGGTTGATATTTCAGATACCGATAGATTAAATGTGGATCTAATAGATTTTTTAGAGTTATCATTTATGACGAAGGTTGCAAAATCTGTTGCAATAAGTGCTCTTGAGAGAAAGGAATCAAGGGGAGCGCATATAAGGATAGATCATCCTCAAAGGAATGATAATGATTTTTTAAAGAATGTAGTAGTATATATGGATGGTGTTAAGATGAACTCTTATTTAGAACCTGTGAATCTTAAGAAGGTAAGGATTGAATAAACTATGAGAGAAGCTATACTAAATATATCAAGATATGATCCTTCAAAGGATAATAGCCCGGTATTTAAGGAGTATCGTGTTCCAATGGAAAATAGGAGTACACTTCTTTCGGCACTTATCTATATTCATGAGAATATAGATTCTACACTGGCATTTAGATACGGATGCAGGTTTAAAAACTGTGGGTTATGTGGGCTGAATGTTAATGGGAATCCAAGACTTGCATGTATGACAAGGCTTAAAGAAGAGATGGAGATAGTTCCTTTAAATAATCTGCCTATAGTAAGAGATTTGGTTATAGACAGGAAGCCATTTTTTGATTCTTTATCGAGGTTTAAACCCTATGTCGTTAGAGGAACTGAGCCTGAAAAAGAGCCAGAAGTTGTTATATTTCCAAAGGAACACACAGAGCTTATGAACTGTAGAGAATGTATGATATGTCTTTCACAATGTAATGAATATGATTATAGGAAAATGGATTTTGGGGGTCCCCTTGCATTTATTAAATTAGCTCAACTTCATTATGATCCAAGGGATACTCTAAATAGAAAAAAGATGGCAAAGGAGTTAGGGATTGATAAGTGTAAGGACTGCAAGAAGTGTTACTGCCCTGTTGGAATAAATATATTTAGAATGGCTATAGAGTCATTAATTTAGGAGGTTCTTATGTTTAATGATCTCAGAGAGTTTATAAAATATCTGGAGAAATCAAAGGAAATTATAACTGTTGAAGAGGAGCTATCTCCATTATATGAGATACCAGCAGCCATGAAATATATGGATAAGAGCAAAAATCTTGCATTATTGTTTAAGAGGGTAAAAGGCTATGATATCCCTATAATAGGGAGTCTTCTGGGAAGTAAAAGAAGATTAGCTTTAGCGTTAAGGGTAAAAGGAGATCTCATAACAGAATATCTTGATAGGAGAAAAAATCCTATAAAGCCAAAGTTGGTATCAGATGGAGCTGTAAAAGAGGTTATAATAGATAAGGATATTGATATTAAAAAAACTATTCCTGTTTTAACCCATCATAAGGGCGATGTTAGTCCGTATTTTACAACAGCTATAGCTATTGCCAAGGATCCAGAAACCGGATTAAGGAGTGCTGGTCTCCATAGAGTACAGATAAAGGATAGCAATAAAGTAGGTATATTTCTTGAGACTCCCCCAATAGCTACATTCTTTAAAAAGGCTGAAGCAATGAATAAGCCGTTAAAGATAGCATTGGCAATAGGTGTTGATCCAATAACATTCTTTTCTTCGGTAATATGGGCCCCCGAGGGAATAGATAAGTTTGAGGTAGCATCAGGATTAGCGAAAAGACCACTTGAAATGATAAAATGTGAATCTATTGATGTTGAGGCCCCGGCAAATGCTGAGTTTGTGTTAGAGGGTGAAGTTCTTCCAAATATAAGGGAAAAGGAAGGCCCCTTTGGCGAATCTACCGGATACTATTTTACCTTCAATAATCCAGTGGCTATTATAAATGTTATAACTCATAGAAAAGATCCTATATATCATGCATTAATGCCCTTTACAAATGAGGAGGGAGTGCTTCTTAACTTTTCTTGGGAGACCGATAATCTGAGGAAGATAAGGGAAGACTTCCCAAATCTTTTAAATATACATTTTGCATCAAATACCCTGGGAATATTGGCTATTGCTCAAATAGAAAAGAGAAATGAGAATGATGCAAAGGAGATAATGGAGAAGATATTTGAATTGAGTCCATTTACAAAGATAATTATAGTTGTAGATGGAGATGTAAATTTAGAGGATCCCCATGAGGTTAACTGGGCGTTAGCTACAAGAGTACAACCTGAAAGAGATGTATTTATAAAACATAATCAGAGAGGAATGGGTATAGATCCATCAATTAAAGAGGATGGAACAGTTTCAAAGATAGGGATAGATGCAACAGGGGTATTGAGAGATGCTGATAAATATGAAAAGGTAAGTTTACCTAATAGTAGCCTCACAAAAGCAAGGAAGATTCTGGATAGGTATTTGAAAGGTGAAGGTTAAAGTGGTAATATTTGATCTTGATGGAACTCTACTTGATACAGTAGATCTATATTATAAAATAACAGAAGAGATATTTAAAAGAGTTGGACTTTCTTCTATTTCAAAAGATAAGCTTCTTGAGATAATGAGAAGTGGTAAATCTCCCTGGGATCAATTAATCCCATCTGATTATGAAGATAAAGAGAATCTAATAGAAAAAATGAAAAAAATTGATGCAGAATTGTGGCCAAGAATGTATAAAGATATAGATTTCATTCCTGGTGCTATTGAGTTAATAAGATGGTTACATAATATAAGAATTAAGATTGGTATAGTAACATCATCATGGGGAAATATGCCGTTTTTTAAGGATAAGGGAATAGATAGATTTATAGATGTTATTATAACAAGAGATGATACTGAGAAATTAAAACCGTCCCCGGATCCTATTATTGAATGTTTAAAAAGACTCAGAGCAAATAATGAAGATGCTGTATATATTGGCGATTCCCCGGTAGATATAAGAGCTGGTAAAGGGGCAAGGGTTAGGACTATAGGGGTATTAACAGGGATAAGTGATTATAAAACATTATCCATGGAGGGACCAGATATGATTGTAGATAGTGTTAAAGACTTAAAAAATATTATTAATAAGGAAATTGAAATTTCTGGAGAAATATACAGCGACCTTGGAGAAGCTAAGTACTTTACCCAAATAGATTGGGTTAGAGAAGAGTTTATTAATAAGCTGAATATAGATCCTTATCCTGGAACATTGAATATTAGGGTTAAAAATTCTGAAGATTTAAAAAAACTTAAATATCTTAGGGAGAAAAGTGGTATAGAGATTCCACCCAGGGCTCAAGGATTCTGTACAGCAAAGGGATTTAAAGTAATTATAAACGGAAGGATAGAGGGGGCTATAATCCTTCCACATGTATCAGATTATCCTATAGAAAAGCTTGAGATAATTTCTCCTGTTAGTATAAAGGAAGCTTTGAAGGTTAAAGATGGTGATATGTTAAGTTTAAAAATCTATCTATAAAAAGGAGGAGTATATGGGATATAAAGATTTAAGAGAATTTATTGATAGAATTGAAGAGAGTGGAGAATTAGCCCGAATTAAAACGGAGGTCAACTGGAATAGAGAGATTGGAGCAATAACAAGAAGGGTTGCAAGCAAAGGAGGGAAGGCTCTTTTATTTGAAAATATCAAAGATTATAAGAATACCCATTGTAATAAGTTTGCTACAAATTTACTTGGTTCAAGGAAAAGGCTTTGTCTTGCCCTTGGATTAGATGAAAATACACCATATAGTGAAATAACAAGGTTTATGAAGGATAGATTTTCAGAAAGGGTTGAGCCGATTAAAGTAGATAATGGACCCGTAAAGGAAAATATAGTAAGAGGGGATGATATAGACCTGTTTGAGCTCCCCGTACCAAAGTGGCATCATTTGGATGGAGGTAGATATATAAATACCTTTGCAGGAATTGTTACAATGGACCCTGATACAAAACTTATGAATATAGGTATGTATAGAGGGATGATTGGAAGTAAGAATACCATACCTGTATTACTTGCAGCTTCTCAACACTGGGGCATGCATTTTGCAAAATATAAGAATATGAATAAACCTATGCCTGTAGCATGCGTATATGGATGGGATCCCTCCCTTTTTATATGTGCTTCTGTACCCCTTCAGCATCCTGATTGCTCAGAGTATGAAATTACCGGGGCGTTAAGGGGAGAACCCGTTGAGCTTGTTAAGTGTGAAACATCTGATCTATATGTACCAGCATGGGCTGAGATAGTTATTGAAGGATTTATATCTCCTGATCCAAATACCTATGAGATGGAGGGGCCCTTTGGTGAGTATCCCGGATATTATGGTGGAGTTGCATCACCAAAGCCAAGGATAAAGGTTGAGTGTATAACCTACAGGAAAGATCCTATTTTAAGGGGACTTTTAGAGGGGACAAGCCCTGGGAGATGGGCTGAGAGTGCTTATTATTGTAGCGCTGGCTTTTGCGCTGTTGCATGGAATTTCTTGGAGTCTGTTGGAGTGCCAAATATTTTAGATGTATGGTCTCCCCCGGTAACAGATTCCACTAATATAAGGGTAAAGATAAGGAAGATATATAGAGGACATGCAAAACAGATTGCTAATGCTTTATGGGGTAGCAGTATAGGTAATTATGCTGCAAAAAATGTTATAGTTGTTGATGACGATATTGATGTACATGATGATGAAGCTATAGAATGGGCAATTGCCTACCGAGTTAATCCGGATATGAATGATGTTGTATTTTTCCCTGGCACAATCGGCTCAATGCTTGATCCGAGTGTCCCATTTGAATTAAGAAATGTGCCAAAATATGGACAGGGTAAGTGGTGTAGAACACTAATAGATGCTACAAAGAATTGGGAGCTTGAGAGACAAGAACAATATGGGGGTGAGTTATATCCACCTCTCGCAACAGATATTGACCCAGAAGATGAAAAGTTAATAGATAGGAGATGGAAGGAATATGGAATAGATTGAGGAGGCTAAAATGGGATTTAAAGATTTAAGAGAATATATAGATAAACTTGAAGAAGAAGAAGAGTTAATTAAAATAAAAGAGGAAGTTGACTGGAACCTTGAAATTGGTGCAATAATAAGAAAATCCTATGATCTTAAGGCCCCTGCTCCTCTGTTTGAAAATATAAAGGATTATAAAGAGGGGTATAGAATCTTAGGAGCTCCAGCTGGAGTTAGTAATAAACCAAATAGATATTTTGCAAGAGTTGCTATATCATTTGGTATGGATCCCGAATCAAACGCAGGGGATATAATTGAGGAATATATAAAAAGAAAGAAGAATCCTATAAAGCCTATCATTGTAAATAGTGGTCCATGTAAAGAGAACATGTATATAGGGAATGAGGTGAATCTATTTGGGTTACCTGCACCAATTATTCATGAGGGAGATGGTGGAAGATATATAGGTACATGGCATATTGTTGTTACAAAGGATCCAGATTCTGATTGGGTAAACTGGGGTATGTACAGGCTTATGATCCACGATGAGAAGAGTATGGGGGGAGTTCTTGTTCCCCCCCAGCATATTGGGAAGATGTATTATGAGAAGTACGAAGCAAGGAATAAGCCTATGGAGTTTGCAGTAGCAATTGGTGGTGATCCTGTTATTCCAATAGTTGGATGTGCAATGATGCCTGCCTATGTGAATGAGGTAGATATTGCTGGAGCATTAAGGGGAGAGCCTGTTGAACTTGTTAAATGTGAAACTGTAAATTTGTATGTCCCGGCATGGTCTGAGATTATTATAGAGGGGGAAATTCTTCCATATGAAAGAAAGGAAGAGGGCCCTTTTGGTGAATACGTTGGTTATAGAGCAAGCGAAAGGTCTCTAAAGCCGGTATATAGAGTAAAAGCAATAACCCATAGAAACGATCCGATACTTACAGTCTCAAATATGGGAGTTCCTGTGGATGATTCTCATGCAACAATGCCTTTAACTATGGCAGCTGAAGTTCTTGACGAACTCAGAGCAAAGGGACTTCCTGTTAAGATGGCATATCTTCCTCCCGAAGGCGTTTCTCATATGATATTTGTATCTACAAAAGTTCCCTATCCAAACTTTGCAAAAAAGGTTGCAAATGCTGTATGGGGGACAGCACCTGGAACATATATATATTATGTAGTTGTTGTAGATGATGATGTTGATGTTACAAATATTGGAGAGGTTATTCATGCTTTTACAACAAGATGTCATCCCTATAGAGGAATATATCCATTTAAAGATACTCCGACATACCCGTTGTTAATTCCATTTTTATCTCCTGAAAATAGACTAAAGGGTATAGATGGTGGATATGTTCTTTTTGATTGCACCTGGCCAAAGGAGTGGCCTCAGGAAGGAATACCTAAAAAGGCTTCCTTTGATATATTGTGGCCTAAGGAAATTCAGGAAAAGGTGTTAAGAGATTGGCATAAATATGGATATAAATAATCTTACTCTTCCCTCTTTAAAGGATTTAAGAGATAGAAAGAGGATAGAGTTATCAGAGTTGATCAGGAGTAGGATTAATTCGGAGGGTATAGGAGGTATACTCTCAGAAGTAGGAAGAGAAGTAATGGGCCTTGATAGAGTCATAATAAAATCTATTGCAGCACTTTCTGTTGGAAGGCATATACTATTTTTAGGCCCTATTGGATCGGGTAAAACAACTCTTGCTCTGACTATAGCAGAGTCGTTAAGATTAAATAATTCAGACCCATATATAAGAGTTGATAGTCATCCTGATATAACAGCATCGGATTTAGTTGGAGATATAGATATTGTGGCTGCGAAGACATTCGGCATTGATCACCCATTAGCTATTATACATGGTCCAGCTTTACTATCCCATGGTAAAATATTTATAATAGATGAGATAAATAGAATGACTCCCCAGGCTCAGGCTTCACTCTTACAGATATTACAGGAAGGGAAGACATATATAAGAGGATTCCCAATAATTGTCTCTACCCTTGTTATTGCTACTGCCAATCCAACAGAATTTCTTGGCACATTTGAGATATCTGAAGCTTTAAAGGATAGGATGATGGTTATCCCTATTGATATCCCTGATCATGAGATACTAAAAGTTATATTGAAAATAAAGTCAAACAAGGTAATGGATAGGGATATCCCTGATGAGTTTATCCGTATAACAGCCATAATTATTGACAGACTTCATAAAGATAAAAGGATATATGTTGGACCGAGCATAAGAGGTGGAATATATGCTATATCAACTGCACTTGCAATGGGAGAGATGGAAGGAGTTGAGCCTACACTGGATCATCTTGAAGATGCACTTGTGGATAATTTATCATCTATAATGGATGGAGATTTTGATGGAGAGTACGAAAAGAGAGAATTCATACGAGGGATATTTAAATCCACAATTATGGAGTCTCCCTAAATTTTTACTTGAGCTTGTTTTAGAGACAAGGAGAATACTCAATGGTGATAAAAGAGTTAAATACCCTGGCTCTACAAGGAGTTATATAAGTTTTTTTAATGTAACCCGTGAGGAGTTAAATCTCTTGAACAAAGGGGGATTTTATGATTCTTATATTAAAGACCTTTCTATAATAGAGACAGGGGTTTATAACTTAACCCAGTCTGTTAAAGTTGATGATGGAGAAAGTAAATTCTTAATTGTGGCTGAGGCTATAAAGTTGGCTCTTTTAAAGACAAAAAGAAAAACCTATAATGAAGCACTAAATAAACTTAGAGATGAGTTAGATAAATTTATAGAATTTAGAATAGAGTCTTTAAGCTCTGAAAGTTTTGAAATATCAGAAGAGGTTTTGTTTAAGATAATTGATAAATTAGTAGAATACCAGGCTAAAAGATTATCACCATATATTCATAAGGATTTTGACAGGCTACCCATCAATATAAGAGAGATTATTTTTAATAAGATTGGTGATAATGATCACAAAGAGCTGGTTGCAAAGGAGTTATGGGAAGAACTTTTAAATAGGCTTAATATCAGTGGATTGGCTGACTCTATTGATAAGGAGAGGTATAGCTTAAATGAAGAGATATTAAAGCTGTATTCTAAAGGGATAGTCGAGTTGAAAGAAAATTACGGTGAAGATGTGGTTAATAAATTTCCAAAGTCTTCTAAATACAAAGGCAATGGGATGCTTGGAGATCTTGATGTTGAAATAGGTGTTGGTGGAAGTAATGAGACAATAGTTTCGCTAAGTGAGGCGATGGATATAATGATGGATATCCCAAAGAGTGAGAGAGAATTATTTAATAAGATAAATTTTAATCCATTGGGAAGGGGAGATTCATCTGGTGAAAGATTATCAGAATATATAAATGAGATGGTTGGAGAAGATGCTTCTATGCTTGCAAGATTAAAGGCTCTTATTGCACTCATTGAAAAGTTAAGAATTGAAAGAGTTGATGATATTTTAGGTAGTAATGATGAGGAAATAGATATAAATGGATTAGATTTTAAGGTAAATGATATCCAGGGTATTGACTCATATTCATCGCACATAAGGAAAAGAACAAGAAGATTGTCAAAGAGCGAATTCGCAGGATTAAAGAATTACCAGATTGGAGATTCATTGAAAAATATTCATCTTTCAAAGACATCACTTAACTTTACAAGAAAGGATATACTTGATTTGCCACTAAGGCATAGAGATATATATATAAAGAGATTTAGGTCCCATATCTCATCAGATTATGTTATCTTATTTGATAAGTCTCATAGTATGGCTGGAGATAAGATATATATAGCAAAAAATGCCATATCAAAATTTATAAAAAGTATAGGTAAATATTATGATGATAGATTAGCATTTATAGAGTTTGATAATAATCCATCCATCCTATGGAAATTTGAGAATGTAAAGAGGTTTTCAAAAAGGATGTTACCGTTTGTTTCATCTATAAGTGCTTCAGGAGGAACAAATATAAAGAATGCTTTAAAAAAGGGATATGAACTTCTTAAAAGGAGTAGGAGTCCACTCAAACATATTATATTGATAACAGATGGTAGAACAATAGATGTAAATTGTGATGATATTGTAAAGAGGTTCAGGAAGATGGGGGTTACTCTATCATCTATTGGGATAGGAAATGATTCCGATGAAAAATTTCTCTACCATATCTCAAATATTGGTAAAGGGGCTTATTTCAAGATAAACAATGTTAATGATTTAGATAAGGTTCTTAAACTGGATCATTATTTAATAAGATGATAAAGAGTATATTATTTGATGTTCATGGAACAATTATATATAAGGGTACTCCAAAAGACCTTGATAATGCAAGGATGAATGTTGTAAATTTCTTGAATTCAAGAGGATATAATATAACATATGAGGATTATCTTAATGTATGGTTGAATAATTTAAAAAAACATAGAAAGGATTATGAAGAACTGAATGAGGTTAGTTTTTATGGTTGGTATAGTGGGATATTAAGTGATCTTAATATAAATGATTTTGATGAAGAATTCATTAATGAAATGAATAAAGAATTTATGAAGGGCTTCAGAGATTCTACAAGACCCACTCCCTATGCAAAGGAGGTATTAAAAGAGCTTAAAAAGAGATATTTGCTTGGTATAGTATCAAACAGTCTCGGGATAAATACAAGGATAGACCTTTCTGTTACTGGGCTTATAGAGTTTTTTGATAATATAACTATATCATCTGATGTAGGGAAAAGGAAACCACATTCATATATATTTAAAAAAGCTTTAGATGAGCTTGGGATAAGGAGTGAGGAGGCTGTATTTGTTGGTGATAGTATAAGTGAGGATATAAGGGGAGCTAAAGGGGCTGGAATGAAGAGTATACTTATAGAACATGATGATCCATTTAAAGATTTTTCCAGAAAAGATAAAGATGAGGATGTTATTCCTGATGGAAGAATAAGAAACTTAAAAGAGCTTATTGATATATTAAAGAGATTTGAATAAGAGGAGGGATGATGAGAAAGGTAATAGTCGGAGTATCTGGAGCAAGCGGGGCAATATATGGCATAAGGTTGCTTGAGGTATTAAATAAAATGGAAGATGTAGAGGTACATCTTGTTTTAAGCAATCCTGCGATAAGGACTATTATATATGAAACAGACTATAAGGATATTGAAAGGGTGAGAGCTTTAGCTAATTATACTTATGATATAAAAGATATAGGGGCAAAGATATCAAGCGGTTCATTTAAAACAGAAGGGATGATAATAGCTCCCTGTTCTGTAAAAACCCTATCAGGAATTGCCAATTCTTTTAATGATAATTTGCTCGTTAGAGCCTCTGATGTTATTTTAAAGGAAAGAAGGAGGCTCGTTTTAGTATTTAGGGAGACTCCTCTTCATATAGGCCACATAAGGCTTATGGAAAGAGTTATGGAGAATGGAGCAATAATATTACCTCCGGTACCTTCATTCTATAATAAGCCAAATACTATAGATGATATTATTAATCAGACAATAGGTAAGATTTTAGATCTATTTAATATAGAGCATAGCCTCTTCTGTAGGTGGGAGGGGGATAAAAAATAAAAAGGAGGTTTTTATATGGCAATTGATGATGTAAGAGAATTTATAGAGATATGTGAAAAAACTGGTGATGTAAAAAGAGTAAAGGAAGAGATAGACTGGAATTTAGAGGTTGGAGCAATAATAAGGAGGAGTAATGAGACAGAGGGGCCTGCTCCATTCTTTGAGAAGATAAAGGGATATCCTGAAGGTTATAGGATATTTGGTGCACCAATAGCAACCTATAGAAGGATAGCAATAGCTTTAGGGCTTGATCCTGATAAAGTTGATTTTAAAGAACTTTTGAAGGTGTATAATGAAAGGAGAAAAAAGCCCATAAAGCCAAACCTTGTCAAGGATGGACCATGTAAAGAGAATATACATTTAGGAGATGAAGTTGATTTGCTTGAATTTCCAGCCCCCCTTCTTCATTATGGCGACGGAGGTAGATATATAAGCACATTTCATATAATTGCTACCAAGGATCCGGATTCAAGCTGGATAAACTGGGGTATGTACAGGCAGATGATTCATACAAAGAATACCTTAGGTGGAATAATAATACCCTTTCAACATATTGGAAGGATGTATTTTGAGAAGTATGAACCGAGGAACATACCTATGGAGTTTGCTACCGCAATAGGAATAGATCCTATAACGGGTCTTGTAGGAACCTCAACAATTGCAGAGGGTGTGAGTGAGATGGATATTATAGGTGGATTGAGGGAGGAACCTTTAAATGTAGTCAAATGTGAGACTGTGGATCTTTTTGTCCCTGCTGCAGCTGAAATAGTGATTGAAGGGGTTGTTATGCCTTATGAGAGGGAGGATGAAGGTCCATTCGGTGAATATACAGGATATAGAACATCTCCAAGGATGCCAAGACCTGTATATAAAGTAAAGGCAATAACCCATAGAAATGCCCCTATTATTACCTCATCATGTATGGGAACCGCAACAGATGATTGTGATGCAGGAATGGGATTATCTCTTTCATCCGATCTATGGGAAGATTTAATTCGGGCGGGGCTTCCAGTAACCGGCATATATATTCCTCCAGAGGGCTGTTTAACCCTTGTTGTGGTGTCCACAACTGTTCCATATCATGGGGTTGCAGAGAGAATTGCAGGTTGTATATGGGCAAATAAGAATGCTATATTCTTGAATAAGATAATTGTTGTAGATGATGATGTAAACCCGACAGATATGAGGGAGGTTATACACGCATGGGTTACAAAAAATCATCCTGTAAGAGGGACCCTTGTTGTTCCAAATTTTACAGGTCATCCACTTGTTCCATTTTGTACCGAAGAAGAAAGAAGGGCCGGGAAAGGCTCTGCTGTTCTTTATGATTGTACATGGCCTCCTCATGAAGCAGGGGCGTTAACGAAGGCGTCATTAAGAGATATGTATCCTAAAGAGGTTCAGGAAAAGATATTGAGGATTTGGGGGTAGAAAATGGAGTGGGAGGTTCATGAGAAATATATATTCGAAAATATGAAGGATATTGAGGAAGGGAAGGTGGTTGAACTAAAGGTAATGGATAGAGAAAAGTTTCTAAAATCTGTGGTTAAGGGGGTAGTATCGAAGGAGAAGATAGATGACGCAGACCCTTTATGGATTATACATGATACAGAGGTTGGAGAGATGTTTCTTCCTGAGCCATGGTGGATAAAGATAGTGAGTTAAAGTCTTATTAGACATACTCCTATAATTATCAATGTTATTCCTAATACCTTAAAGAGGGTTAATTCCTCTTTAAGGTATATTATTGAAAGAATAAGGGTTATTAATGGATAAGTAGTAACTACGGGGACTATTCGAGAAGCCTCTCCTATCTTCAATGCTTTAAAATATATCCATTGTCCTAAGAAGGAAGCGAGTATCCCTCCTATAATTATTAATATAAGACTCCTTTTGTCAATATTAATAACAGATTTAAAGAATCCTGGATAAAAGAGAGGAAATAATATAATTATTATAAAAATTACGGTCAAACTTCTTATAAATACAGCTGTAATGGGATCTATGTTTAATAGGCCCATCTTCTCAAATATAGCAGAAGTTCCCCAGCATATTGCTGTAAATATAGCTAATAGAATAGCCTCCATAGTATAAAGAAATTTTATCCATTAATATATATTTTGTCAAAGGAATTCATATTATAGGTAATATCAATTACTTGATTTCAATAAAAATTATATTCTTCATACTCAGAATATTTACCTCATCCATCTTAATATCTTTATCTATACCTTAATAAGTTGTTATAGAAAGAAAAGGAGGGATGAGTGGATAATATATACTCTCATCCCCTCTAATTTTAAGCAAATAATTTTTTTACCTCTTCCAAAGTAGGTTTCCCAACAAAAGCAACCTTACCATTAACTACTATTGTTGGGACTGCCTTGATTCCATAACCTTTGGCTGATTCACAACATTCATTACCAATGCATCTTTGCTCAATTATTTCACATTCACTACAAGCTTCTCTCTTTATCATTTCTATAGCTTCCTTACATATAGGACAATCTGCAGTAAAGATTTCAATTCTTTTGCCCATAATCAACACCTCCTTTCTTTTAAATCTTCTTATTTTGCATACTTATAAATTACATCCATAAGTTCCTTATAGATAGCTTCCTGTTTATCTTTCCTTTCTGATAGAATCGCTTTGGTAACACACTGCTCCAAATAATTTCTCATAATTTCCTTGCCAACCCCCCGCAGTGCTTCATGGACAGAAGAAACTTGTTGGAGTAAATCAACACAATAGCGATCTCCCTGTACCATCTTTTCTATACCTTGGACCTGTCCCTGAATTCTTTTAATTCGGGTAAGTAGTATATTTTTACATTCCTTTGTTAGGCATCCTTCCTTTTTTACCATTACCAATACCTCCTTCTACAATAGGGATACTCTCTACCCCTATATTATAATAATTTAACCCTTCAATGTCAAGGAATTTTTCAAAAGATTGCTGAAAAATCCTATTTTGTCACCCTGAATCCTGTGCTGATGAATATCAGTATTATTTCAGGGTCTCATAACCCATTGAAATACTTAGATGTTGAAATAGGATTCAGCATAGTATCTTGGTATATTTAAGAGATTTTCAGAACTCTCTAACCCAAATTCCGAAATAGAGATTTTTGGGCTTCTTTCAATGATAAAAACATA
>CAZCTP010000049.1:0-20382 GCA_964501575.1 uncultured Thermodesulfobacteriota bacterium | reverse complement strand
CTATGTTTTTATCATTGAAAGAAGCCCAAAAATCTCTATTTCGGAATTTGGGAGATAATTATCATTTGACCATTTCTTATTATTCATTTATAATTCTTTTAATTGAATATTTAAAAATTACTAAAGGGCAAAATTAGAACATAGTTATGTCTCCAAGGATACTTATTATAGATGATGAAGAAAATATGAGAAATATGCTAAAGGACCTTTTAGAATTAGAAGGATACGATATAGTTATATCACCATCCGGAGAGGATGCCATTAATATATTAAATAAAAGGGATTTCGAATTTATTCTTTGTGACATAAAGATGCCAAATATGGATGGAATTGAATTCTTAAGAAAGATTAAAAATATGGGGATAGACTCTACCATTATAATGATGTCTGCCTATGGTACTGTTGACCTTGCTTTAGAGTGTATAAAGCTTGGGGCATATGACTATATATCAAAGCCATTTAAACCTGATGAGATAGTCCTAACGCTAAAAAAAGCAGAAGAAAGAGAAAGACTAAAAAGAGAAAATATATATCTAAAGAAAGAGATAAATAAAAGATATGGATTTGATAATATAATAGCTAAGAGTAAATCAATGAAGGAAATATTCAGAGTTATAGAGAAAATAGCATATTTTAATACTCCTGTTCTTATCACCGGGGAAAGCGGGACAGGAAAAGAACTTATTGCGAGGGCAATTCACTATAATAGTCCAAGAAATACTAACCAATTTATTCCTATAAATTGTGGAGCAATACCATCCAATCTCCTTGAAAGCGAACTTTTTGGATATGTTAAGGGAGCATTTACAGATGCAAAAACTGACAAAAAGGGTTTATTTGAAGAAGCTGATAAAGGGACAATCCTATTAGATGAAATAGGGGATATGCCTTTCTCCCTTCAGGTAAAGCTTCTTAGGGTTATTGAGGAAAATGAGATAAGGAAAGTCGGTGATATCAAAACGAGAAGAATTGATGTTCGAATTCTTGCTGCTACATCAAAAGACTTATTAAAAGAGGTTAAAAATGGTAATTTTAGGGAGGATCTGTTTTATAGACTTAATATAATACCTATAAATATACCTCCATTAAGAGAAAGGAAAGAAGATATTCCTATTTTAGTAAAACATTTTATCGAGAAATTCAATGAAAAGTTCGATAAAGATATAATGGATGTGACAGATAGAGTAATGGATTTATTTATGAATTATTCCTGGCCAGGGAATGTAAGAGAGCTTGAAAATGTCATTGAAAGGTCTATGATCCTTACACCATCCAATATGATAGATGTAGATTCTCTATCAAATGATATCAGAGATTTAAAACTCTCTTCATCCAATGATATATCCTTAAAAAGAGGTATAAGAAATCTTGAGATAGAGTTAATTAAAAAGGCACTTGACATCACAAAGGGTAATAGAACTCATGCTGCAAAACTGCTTGAAATAAGTCATAGAACATTGCTATACAAGATAAAGGAATATGGACTATGAATTTTTTTCATATGGAATGAAAAGATTTCATAATTTTTAATAACAGGAAATTCAAAGACCCTTCTCAAATATCTCATTCTATTCTCATTAGCCCTCTGGCATAAAATTTGCATATAATTAATATATAGAAATGAATAAAAAGGGATTTACACTATTAGAGATGTTAATAATAATAACTATAATAGGAATAATAGCTGCTATGACATATCCAGCCTTCAATAGCATGGTAGCAAACTATAGATTGAGGAATGTAGCCTTTGAACTTCTAACAGATATAAATAAGGCTAAAATTGAGGCCATAAAGAGGAATGCCTTTGTCAGCTTTAATTTTAATACAGATAATAATAGTTACATAATATTTGTTGAGGATAAGTTTAATAGAAATTGGATCCTTGATGCTGGTGAAGACGAGTTAAAAACCTTTAATTTGGAATCTTATGGAGTCAGTTATAATGGAGACCCCACCTTTCCTAAAAACGCCAATAATATTCCATCCTTTGGTTTTGATTATAGAGGTATGCCAAGGGCAAATGGCTCAGAAGCTGGGACTATATCATTGATAAATGATAGAGGGACTATACTTAATATCACATTATCTAGAGGGGGAAAGGTTAGTGTTCAATAATAGAGGATTTACATTAATTGAACTTTTAGTCTCACTAATCATATTTAGCTTAGGTATGCTTGGTATTATGGCAATGCAACTTACTTCTATTACTACAAATAGAAGGGCGTATACAATGAATGAGGCATTGAACTTTGCAGAGTCAAAGATTGAAGAGATGAGAAGCGGAGCTGTTACAGCAGCAGGGAGTGAATTAGAGGCAGGAGCTACCGGTAATACCTATATTATTGAATGGACAACCCCTGGCAACCCAACAACTGTATCATTCTATTCAGGTTATAGGGGAACACTTACGGAATGGAATCAATTGACCCAGAACGAAAAGAATGAATATCTTCGTGGAACATTAACAACGGTGATAACACCATGAATAAAAGAGGTTTTACAATCATAGAATTACTTATAGTCCTTGCAATTGCTACAATAGGGCTAGGAGCTATGTTATCATTTTTCATAAATCAGAATAAGACAGCTATTTTCCAGGAACAGGTCACAGATGCTCAGCAGAATGGAAGAATAGCTCTAAATATAATTACAGAGGATTTGAGAATGGCTGGGTTTGGGGTTCCATCAGGTATAGATATTATTGTTCCCGCTGACGCTGGAACTTCTTTACCTGAGACAACAAATGGTGGAGCAAACTCTTCGGATACAATAGCATTTAATGCAAACTTGGAAGGAGCTGCAATATTGTTAAACGAGGTTTCATTGAGTAATAATACCCCTATTACAATAGATGTATCATCTGCATATGGATTTGAGACTACTGAGGCGAATAAAGTGGTAGACTTTATATCATTTGAAGATAAGAGTGTAATAGCTTCAGCTACTGTTACAAATGTTGATACAGCAAATAATAGGTTGACAATAACACCTAATGCTACTGTAAATGTAAAGAGCGGTGTATATGTTGGAACAAGGAGGAAACAGATAACATACCGAATTGATAACAATTTAAACCTTGATAGAGTTGTAACAAGATTTAATCTTGATGGATCAGTTACAAATGATACTGTTCCTAATATCGCTTCAAATATTGAAGACCTTCAGTTTGCCTATGCCTATGACTCTGATGATGATGGAGATATTGAAACAGATGCAAACGGTATTATATGGGCGGTAGATACCAACAATGATGGAAATCTTGATAATCGGATAAAAGACGATGGCAGTTATCAAGCTCTTGCCAGTACCATTGCCTATTCACAGATTAGAGCTATAAGAATAAGTTTAATTGCAAGAACAACCACAGAGGATGTAAGAAATAGAGTATTTAACAGGCCCAGATTGGATGATAGAACCGCTGCTACTACAAATGATGGATTTAGAAGAAGAATATTTACGACCACTGTGTATATAAGAAATATGAGCTTGTAGGAGGAGAGAATGGAGTTAGAATTAATAAAAAAGAGTAACTTAGGGAATAATAATGGAGTAGCCCTAATAATGGCTTTACTCATAATTACAGTTCTTTCTATAATAGGGATTACAACCCTTAATCTATCAAGGTTAGACATTATAACCTCAGGTATTGAGAAGTTTTCAAAGATAGCATTTGAGGCTGCAGAATCAGGGAAGATAGTAACCATACCGATAATAAATAATATAATAGATAATGATATTCAGGCTACAGATGACCCTGATTTCAGTCTTCCATCAGGGGTAACTTTAATTGATACAGTAAAGCTCTTAAGAGAAATAAGAGGCTTGGATGGGTCTAATACTGCTGGTGGAACAAATGATCCTGATGATGCTGATAGCTCCCCGGATTTTCAGATTGCAAACCCATCTACAAACATAGACCTTGATCTCATATCAAGGTCCTATAATGTTGGAGGTTCAATAGAGTTTGCATCTGGATATGAAGGGATAGGAGGGGGAGCTGCTGGAGGAGGAATATCCCTATTTTACAGGATAGATTCCATTGGTCAGGGTGTATCAGATACAAAGTCCAACATTGAGGTAGTATACAGAAAAGTATTAGGTGTTGGAGGAGGTGGATAATGAAGATTAAATTTTTATTAATATCTTTAACTGTTATCTTATTAACAACCCTATCCTTTGCTGAGAAAGAGGAGAAGGGGAAATGGATTGCTGGTTTTCTGAATGAATTCGGGAAGGATTATATAATAGTTAATGAAGATAGATATCTAATTGATGAGAATACTGCAGTAAAGGATATAAGTGGTAAAAATATAATCCTTAATGATATTAAAGAGCCGGTAGAAGTAGAGATATTGGTCACAGACTTAAAAGTAAAGGAGATAATAGTTAAACCAAAGCCTATAAAAAGATAGGAGGGAGGTTTAAAATGAAAAAATGGTTTTTTAAATTTAAGCTATATGTATTAATCCTATTCACTCTCCCTCTCTTTCCGAATATATCATTATCCCTTACTGCTCCTAACAATCCAACCATGGCTGATTATACAGCATCTCCAATATTTATAACCCAATCAGTAACCCCTAATATAATGATTCTACTTGATAATTCAGGAAGTATGAATGAATTTGCCTATAAGAATAATCCATACCCCTATACAACCACATCATCTTCTGGTAGAAATACAAGAAATGTTCCAGTAAATAGTGTCTCAGGTTTTAGTGTTGGAGATTACATATATATATTTGTCAGTGGAGGATATTATTATAGAAGGATTACCGGAATAAATCAACAAAATAATGTAATAACAGTAAACTGGAGCGTTACATTCAGTCAGGGCGATGATGTCATGCATGTAGGATATTACTGGTTTACTGAAAGCAAATACTATCCAGATACAAGTTATAATCCTTCAAATAATTACTATGGATATTTTGATAGCAACGAAATGTATAAGTATATTTCTACTTCTGGTGGATATTTTATGATAGATTCATCAAAACCCCTGGATAAAACAAGCTTCTGGTCTGGTAATTTCCTTAACTGGCTCACCATGAGAAGGGTTGATATTATGAGAAAGGTTCTTGTTGGTGGTAAGGCATTAAACAGGGCTTCCAATAATCCTAAATACCTTATAGCTATGGAGGACTCTGATAGAAATTTCTGGAAGAAATATGGAAATCAGCTCTATTACGTATATGGAACAGGTTCGGTAGAAAAAATCAGAGTATGTTCAAATGCTTCCTGCTCTTCTGGAACTCAATATTCTGTAAAGATATATGTAGGAGACCAGGAACCAGATGGGGTTATTCAGAAGACCGCTGATAGAGTTAGATTTGGATTAATGTTCTTTAATAGTTACGGCAATAGCTATGAAGATGGATATAGAAGGGATGGAGCATATCTACAGAATGATGTTGGGGCTCTTACAACGAGTATTGTAACTTCAATTGAGAATACAGATCCATTAACATGGACTCCCCTTGCAGAAAGCCTATATGAAGCTACAAGGATATTCAGGGGAGAAAGATCAGCCTATAATGGTGGAGTAAACTATGCCCCTAAGGACCCGATACAATATAGCTGTCAGAAGAACTTTGTACTTATCCTGACAGATGGAGAATCTACAAAGGATGAAAACCTTCCAGGAACATGCTTTGGAGGATATGGGTCTGCTGTCTCGGATTCATCAGGTTTTAATGTGCGAACATGGATGAATAATATAGCTTCAAATGAAGGATATTCAAGTCAGGCATGCACTCCTGCCAATAGCTCTGATGGAACCTATTATCTTGAAGGTGTTGCATACTGGGCTCATGTAACCGACCTCAGAAGCGATTGGTCTGGAGAACAGAGTATTACTACATATACAGTATTTGCCTTTGATGACTCTCCAATCGGAAGGGATATACTTCAGAAGGCGGCTAAATATGGTGGATTTGATGACAAGAATGGTAATGATATTCCTGATCTTCAGGCTGAGTGGGATGAAGATGAGGATGGAAGTCCAGATACATATTTTGAGGCTCAAGAAGGAAGTAGATTGGAACAGGCACTAATTTCAGCTATTAACGATATATTAAAAAGGGCTTCATCGGGGACTGCTGTATCAGTCCTTGCTACATCCGCAGAGGGTGCGGGGTCTCTATTTCAGGCTTTTTTTAAACCTATTGTATATGAGGGAATTGAAGAGAGGAAGAGGAAATGGTTTGGATATCTTCAGGGATTATTCCTTGACCCCTATGGAAATCTGAGAGAAGATACAGATGGAGATCATAGACTTGTATTAGAAAATGATCGTATAATAACTTTTAAGATAGACTCTGAAGGAAATACAGTTATTGAAAGATGGACAGATACTGATGGCGATGGTGACGCTGATACAAAGTTTGATGAAATTTCTTCAGATAGTTCAGAATTTCATCCATTATGGGAAGCAGGTAGGATTCTGGCAAATACTAATCCAGCAGATAGAAATATATATACATTTGTGGATAGCAATAAGAATATGAAGGCGGACTCCGGTGAATTTATAGAATTTTCAACCACAAATGCATCAACCCTGAGGCCGTTCTTAAGAGCTTCGAACCTGACAGAGGCGAATAATATAATAAACTATATAAGAGGGACTCCAATATCTGGGTATAGAGAGAGAGAAGTAACAGTGGGCGGAGTGAGCAGAACATGGAAGCTTGGAGATATTGTACATTCAACCCCCACATTTGTCGGGAAGCCATCTGAGAGATATGATGTAATATACGGAGATGAAAGCTATCTGGAATTTGTTAATCATTACAAAAACAGAGATAATGTTGTATATGTTGGATCAAATGATGGAATGTTACATGCCTTTAAGGCAGGGTTATATCATGATGGAGATGACCCTGATACCACAGATAAGACAGAGCATGGTTGGATTACAGGGACAAACCTGGGTGAAGAAATATGGGCATATATCCCTTATAATCTATTGCCTCATCTAAAATGGCTAACCCAGACAGATTATTCCCATATATATTATGTTGACCTAAAACCCAAGGTTACAGATGTGAAGATATTTGCCAATGATACAAAGCATCCTGGAGGATGGGGTACAATATTAATAGGAGGAATGAGGTTTGGTGGAGGAGCAATAAACGTAACAGATGATTTTGGAGGAGGTAGCGAAACAAGAAAATTCCAATCAGCCTATTTTATTCTTGATATTACCGACCCATCCGATCCCGAACTTCTATGCGAATGGACAGATGATGATTTAGGGTTCACCCTCTCCTATCCGGCTGTTGCAAAGATTGGAGACAACTGGTTTGCTATATGGGGATCTGGTCCGACAAACTACGATGGTGATAGCAGTCAATCCTCCTCTCTATATGTATTTGATCTAAACACCCTCACAAATGGGGCAAAATTCACCGGAGATAATAATGCGTTTATGTCAAGCCCGATAACAGTTGATAGAAATTTAAACTATAATGTAGATTTGACTTATATCGGTGAAACATATATTCAGGGTTCAAATTATAAAGGTAAGATGTATAGGTTATATACAAAGGATGCTGATGGTAATTATGAGACAGACCCTACAAATTGGACTCTATCAACTCTATTAACAACAGATGCACCAATAACCTCTGCTGCATCAGCCTCTCTTGATAGTAGGAACAACATATGGGTCTTTTTAGGAACGGGTAGATATTTAAAGGAGGCTGATAAAACAGATACATCTGATCAATACCTATATGGTGTTAAAGACCTGTGTGATCAGAGTTGTTCAAACCCTATTACAGACAGTGATCTCTATGATACAACAAATGTAAAGGTATATGTTGGAGATGAGGTTGATGTAGGTGGATCTACTATACCATTCCATACTTTTGTAGAGAATGTAAGAGCTCAGAGTGGATGGTATATAACCTTAACAGGGGGGGAAAGAAATTTACAGAAACCGGCTTTAATAGGTGGGTTATCAATATTTACTACATTTACCCCGAGTTCTGATGTATGTGGATTTGGAGGAAGCGGTACATTATATGCCCTATACTTTGAGACAGGTAGTGCCTATCCAGCTGATATCTTAGGGACCCAAACCCAGGGGGGTAAAACTGAATATCTAAAATCTACCGAATTGGGATCCGGAATGCCATCGAGCACTGGTCTTCAGATTGGCGTAGGGAATAAAGCGTCAGGATTTGTACAACAATCTACAGGGGCTATAGTTAAAATTGATACAGGACTCCCCTTTAATCCAAAGAATAGAACGATCTTCTGGAGACAGAGATAAATGAAAATATACTGGATTATTATTCCTATATTCTTAGCATTAATAATAGGATGTAATAAGGAAGGAAATAGGAGGAAGGCTGGCGTTATAAACTCTCCTCCAGTAGTAAAGGAAGCTTATATAACCCCAAAAGCTCCAGTTAGAGGCGTTGATATAAAGGTTAATCTCATGGCCTTTGATAAAGATGGAGATCATATATCTTACTCCTATAAATGGATTAAGAATGGTAAAGAGATTAAAGGAAATAATAAGAATATTCTGAAAGGAACATTATTTAAAAAAGGGGATATTATTAAATGTATTATTATTCCCTATGATGGAAAAATTTATGGGACTCCTTACGAAACAGAAGAGATAAAAATTGCCAATAGTCCGCCGATTATAAAGTCTATAAAGATTCTTCCCTTCCCACCCTTTAAAGATAGCAAGATAAAAGTCGCAGTTGATTCCTACGATCCTGATAATGATTCCGTAATGTTAGCATACAAGTGGTTTGTAAACGATAAGGAGGTATTTGGTGTATACGAAAATGAGTTAAGAAATGCTCCCTTAAAAAAAGGAGACAAAGTATCTGTGGAGATTACAATATCGGATGGGGAATCAAAGGAAAAGTCCTTTAAATCCAAAGAAGTAACCATATCAAATACACCTCCAAGTATAGTCTCAGATCCCCCTGCCTTTCTTACAAAAGATAATATGTATGTGTATCATGTTCTTGCAAAAGATCCAGATAATGATCCTTTAACCTATGAAATAATATCAGGACCAGAAGGTATGACAATAGATCCGGATACCGGAATTGTAAAATGGAAAGTATCCGAAAATGACATTGGTAAAGTAAAGGTTGAAATTGCTGCTAAGGATAATGATGGTGGAAAGGGACTGCAGAGATTTATATTAAAGATTGGTAAGTCAATTCCTGAAGAATAGTAAAATACTCCTTTAAATAGTAGTTAATATATCTTTGAAATCGCCTATTATATCCCTAAAAGATCCGAAATATTTGCAGGCTATTTTCTCTTTGATACAATAATTATAGAGGTATCTCTTAGAATAAATGTAATCTGCTCCCTTTATAGCACATACATCTGATATACCATCACCAATATATATAACTTTTGAATAATATTTTCTTAATCTATTTACTATTAATAATTTACAATTTCCACAATCACTACATTCAGAATAAGAATATGGAAATTCAACGGTAATCTTCCCCTTTTCGTTAAATATCAATCTATTGGAATATATATCTATTCCATAAATCCCTTCCTTCTTTAATGCAATATCAATATATAGCTCAAATCCATCGCTTACTATCTTTAAATCTATATTATTATCCTCACAATATTTATAAAAATCCTTAAAATATGGATCAATTGATGAATTTCTATTAATAAACTCCATTATCTCTTCTTTACTACCTTTAAATAGTTCCATTATTCTTAAGTATGCCTCTTTTGAGCCAATCTTCCCTTCTTTGTAGTCTTTATCAATTTCTTCCCACTCCCCACCGACAAACTCTTCAAAGAATTTATATCCCACATCCTTTATGCTTATCGTTCCATCAAAGTCTGAAACAACCACAATTTTCATTTAAACTCCTTTAATCTTTCTACAAGCATGTAATCTCCCCCATTAGCTCCAAGATTTACATCTGGCTTTATCCCCTTCCCATGAAAATCTGAACCAGCGGTAATAAGTAGATTATATCTTAATGCCAATTCTCTAAAACAGGCTATTTTATTACTATCATGATAGCTGGAATATACTTCTATCCCCTTTAATCCAGCTTTTATAAGCTTAATTATATCATCCTCTTCCATATCAGATGGATGAGCAAGCACTGGAATACCTTTAAAGTACTTAATAATATTTATTATCTCTGGTGTTTCCTCTATATCAAGCGGATAAAAGGCTGACTTGCCAGGTTTTAAATAATCTATATAGAAGTTTAGATATGGAGATTTAGATTTATATCCCTTTATATATGGAGCTATTCTCAAGTCATTTTTATTCTCTTCTCTACTTATTATAGCTTTTAAAAAAGCAGTCCCAGTAGGAATTTTATTATTGGAAAATTTCTTAACATCCTCATAATCAATGTAAAATCCTATCTCTCTTAATCTTTCAATCCTGCCAATAGCCTGTTTCATCTTTTTCTCTTTAACTTTATCAAGCCATTCTTTAAACTCATTATCTTTATAATCTATAAAATAGCCCAATATATGAATATCACTCCCTTTAAAGTTACTATTTATCTCTATAGAAGGAAGAAAATCTATATTATAAATATCTGATAGAGAGACCCCAACATCTATATTATCTACAGAATTATGATCAGCAAAGGAGATTGCTTTTAGTCCGATATTTCTGGACATCATAAATATTTCTTCAGGGGAATGTTCGCCATCAGAACTGGCATTTGTATGAATATGTAGATCTATAACCTTACCCATATATAAGTTAAACTGCCAATGGTAGCACCAACTAAATCTGCTGCTATATCCATTATATCAGAGAATCTATACGGAACAAAATATTGATGTAATTCATCACTTATACCATATAGTGTAGTAAATAAGATTGATAAAAATAATAATTTCTTCTGAGAACCAAACTCATAATTGTATGCAGCTCTCATAAACAATAATCCTAATATTGAGTATTCTATAATATGCAATAACTTATCTATATATGGATAGTCTGGTATTACTTCAGGAGAAGGTCCTGATGATAAATAAAATATAATAGAACAATATATTATTATTGGAAGCCAATTAATTATAAATTTATGAGCTATCCGACACTCCATATACTTTATATCAATTAATAATATCCAGAATTTTTAATTTCCTATTTATATAATAATCTTTTTAAAGAGTCCTGAATTAAATCTATTTTAAAAACAAATCTTCCTACTTATCACATTTTATGAAAATTAAAAAAGAGGTTATTATTCCTTTATGATATTTTTAATCTTTTCAACAATTTTTTTAAATGCCTTCCCGGATGGAGAATCAGGATATCTTATTATAAATGGTTCACCATTATCAGATGTAGCAGAAACTCTCTCATCTAATGGAATTCTACCAAGGAATGGAACTCCCATCTCTTTTGCCAACCTCTCTCCACCTCCATACTGTAATACATTACTAACTCCACCACACTTGGGGCATACAAATCCACTCATATTCTCTATAACCCCTATTACTTTCACGTTTGCCATATTTAAATTAGCAATTCCTCTCCTTGCAACTCCTTGTGAAACTTCTGAAGGTATTGTAACTACCACTGCTCCATCAATGTCAGGTATATACTTCATTATATTTATCGTTTCAGCCCCTGTTCCCGGAGGAAGGTCTATAATAAGATAATCTAAATCTCCATAATCTACATGGGATAAAAATTCCTCTAAGGCATCCCTTTTGAGATCATCAAACCATGTAATATGTTCGTCCTCTTCCATCAGGAATGCAGTTGATAAAACCTTTATATTAAGTGGTCCTTTGGCAGGAATTATTTCTCTTCCAACTCTAAGCCTCTTATCCTTTACTCCTAACATTTTTGGAATTGATGGTCCATAAAAATCTGAATCTATTATACTTGTATTCATGCCCATCTGCGCAAATGCTATGGTCAAATTAGCTGTTACAGTAGATTTTCCAACTCCTCCTTTACCACTTAGAACAGCAATTTTATGCCTGATTCTTCCCATCTTCTCTCTAATTTTATCCATTCTACCCTGAGCTAAAATATCCCATTTTTCCGGAAGTTTACATAAAAAGAACCTGTAACAGTTTTTACAATCAAATTGGCAATTCATTCCTACTTCAACATTTATTCTCTGAATTTCAGCAAGTTTTTCTTCTGACATTATTCCCCCTCCTCTACACTACATCTTATCTTATCAACAATATCCATAAACGCTTCACTAACAGAAGAATCTGGATATTCTACTATAAATGGAACACCATTATCAGAGGTTGCAGATACCCTTTCATCAAGAGGAATTCTACCTAAGAATGGAACTTCCATCTCCTTTGCCAATCTCTCTCCACCTCCATATTGAAATATATTCACAACCTCTCCACAGCATTGACAGACAAATCCACACATATTCTCTATAACTCCTATTGTTTTAACTTTTGCTACATTAAGATTTGATATGCCCCTTTTTGCAACATCTTGAGAGACTTCGGATGGAATAGTAACAACAATTGCTCCATCAAGATCTTGTATATATTTCATAAGATTTACAGGTTCAGCCCCTGTGCCAGGTGGAAGGTCAATTAATAGATAATCCAGTTCTCCATAATCCACATGTGCTAAAAATTCTTCAAGTGCCCCCCTTTTAAGGTCATGAAACCATTGAATAGCCTCATCATCGTCTACAAAGAATGCAGTGGATATAACCTTTATATCTAAAGGACCATTAGCTGGAATAATATCTTTACCTATCTTAACTTTTTTATTTTTAACACCAAGAATCTTGGGTATACATGGTCCATGGAAATCAGAGTCAACCACTCCAACGCGCAATTTCATCCTGGCTAAAGCTATTGCAAGATTTGATGTAACAGTAGATTTCCCAACTCCTCCTTTCCCACTCATAACAGCTACCTTATGTTTTATCCTGCTCATCTTTTCTTTTATCTTCTCCACTCTACCATGTTTATACATTTCATATTTTTTGGGATAGAGACACTCAAAGAATTTACCACAGTCTTCACACCTTTTTCCATAACATCCGTAATCAACATTTATCTTTATTAATTCCGGAAGTTTTTCATTCTCTTCAGATATATCCAAAACTTACCTCCTAAAATTTCCCTTCTACTTTATATTTACCTCTACCTTACATTATATCATTTTTTAAACCCATACTTCTCCCAATTTTCTGTAACCTTTCTTAAGGCCTCAGCAGTTGGAACTGCTTTACCCCTCTTATAACCCTCATCGTAGGGAGGAGAAGGCTCTGTGCAATCCATTATCATAAAATCTGTCCATCCCCAGCTTCCAGCCCAAGGTTCTGATGGATCAAGAACAGTACCAGTTGTTCTTGGTATAATTGTTATATCCTTACTTGCCTGAAATTTTGACCATATAGCATTAAAGAGATCATCCTGATTCTCAAGATCATCACAATCTTCATCTACAACTATAACCAATTTTATAGCAGGAGATGCCACAAATTTAAGTATATTCCCCACTGCTGCAGCATATTGAGGCCATGCTTTTGATATCTTCTTATCTACCTTAACAGCTACAGAATTCCAATTTATTGATCTAACATCCAGTATCCCAGGGAGCTGTTTTGTCAATTCCCGATAGAATGTTATAGCAAACATCAACTCACCAATAGCATGTCCCTCTGTTGGCTTCATACCCATATTCAGGTAATAATATATGGGATCCTTTCTCATCGTTACAGCTTTAACATCAACCCTAGCCACAGAAGCAACAGTCGTATAATAGCCAACCATTTCAGGAAATGGTCCATCAAGCTCTCTTACATAAGGATCTACATCCCCTTCTATAACTATCTCTGCATCTGCAGGAACAAGTAAATCTGAGGTTTCACATTTAACAACCTCAAGTGGCATCCCGGTAAAGGCCCCCACAAGATCGTACTCACAGAACCCTACAGGGGCTTTTGCCTGAGAGGCAAGATAAGTGCATGGATCTGGACCTATTATTATAGCAATAGGCATCTTCTCTCTTACTCTTCTATATTTTCCCCATATCATAAAGTCCTGCTGGGTTGGATTTATAAATTCTGAAAGTCTTCTTTTCCCCTTTAATCCAAATCTTCTTACCGCTATATTTTGCCACCCTGTTTCTGGATCCCTTATATTACTCATCCCAGCCGTTATATTCGGTGTTCCTTCAAACTCTCCAGTAAACGGTATAGGAATCTTTGTAAGATCTATATCATCTCCAAATATCTTTATTTCTTTACATGGTCCAGTAGAAACTTCCATTGGTGGGACATGAACATCTAGCTTGGGAGCAAGTTCTTTAAGCATGGTTTCCCTTTCAACACCGAGAGCATAAGCCATTCTATCCATTGTATTGAATGTACCAGATAATACCCTCCATCCAGGATAACCCTTAATATTTTCATGGATAACTGCAGGAGCGCTCTCTCTACAAGCTTTATACGCGATCGCCGAAACATCCACTTCAAGATTTACCTCCGTCTTATTATGAACAAGCTCCTCTTTATCTTCTAAAAATTTCATCCAATCTCTTAATGACTTAAATGGAAATTCTGCCATTTCCCTATCTCCTTTCTATTCGGGGTATGGAACCACAAGCAATGGTTCAGATGGAACCAGTATCTTCAAAACCTCTATTTCAGGATATTTGCCTCCAATGACATTATTTATCTCATCAGCACTATTCCCAGAAGCTACTATCTTTGAGTCATAAATAGCAATAACCTTCCCTGCATATTCACTCTTAATCTTTTCTAAATTCATATCAAACCATTCTCTATTTTCAAGAAGTTTTGCTCTTTGTTTCTGTTCTTCGGTTGTTATACTTAAATCTAACATATCTCACCTCCTAAATGGGCACTCTTATAGGTTCTGTAGGAACTCTTATTATAACCCCCTCTTCCTCTCTGTCTTTAAGAGTTTCTTTTATAACCTCTGGGCTATCAGCATCTATAACAACCTTTTTATCTAAAACACCGATCCATCTTCCACCATACCTCTTCCTTATATCATCTATATTCATATCAACATATTCTCTATTTTCAAGCATCTTAGCCCTTGCCCTCTGTAAATCTGTAACCTCTTTCCCAAACATAATTACCTCCTTTTTTATTATTCTTAAAACCCATACCTTTCCCAATTATCTTCAACTTTCTTTAAAATATCCCCTGATGGCAATGCTAACCCCCTTCTATATCCCTCATCATAGGGAGGTGGAGGCTCTGTGCAATCAAATATTGCAAATGATGTATGCCCCGATCCATATATAGACCAGTGCTCTGAGGGATCAAGATGTATCCCCATGGTATCAGGTATAACAGTTATATCCTTTTCTGGCTGGAATCTTGTAGAAAATCCCCATAGCACCTGAGATGTATTATGGACATCTATATCATCATCAAATATTAATAGATTCTTTATTATATCTCCAGCT
The DNA here is from genome assembly GCA_964501575.1 of uncultured Thermodesulfobacteriota bacterium. Classification (GTDB taxonomy): domain Bacteria; phylum Desulfobacterota; class CAZCTP01; order CAZCTP01; family CAZCTP01; genus CAZCTP01. The sequence continues at coordinate 4,949 of CAZCTP010000049.1, read as the reverse complement.
CTAACCCCCTTTGCTGCCATTGCTACTTTTTTAACAAGGCCGGGAGTCTTTATCCTTTCCTGCTTCGATATAGAAATTGCTGTTGTAAATGACCATACTGATAATATTGCTACATCTCTTATTACTGGTACTAATGGCTTAACCTGTTCATAAATCCCGATTTCAAACATCAAACATCCCATATCATGTCCCTCATTTGGAGGAACACCCATATACATATATTGATAATATAGATCTTTCCTACATGTTATAGCCTTTACATCAATAACAGGGCACATATTCATGCCTGAATAATATCCTGGAAATTCTGAGAAAGGTCCTTCAAGTATCCTCTCTTTGGGGTCTATAAATCCTTCAATAACCATCTCTGCTGTTGCAGGTACATATATATCACTAGTTTCACATTTTACAACCTGTAAGGGTTCACCTGCAAATATACCCCAATAATCCATCTCAGCAATTTGATCAGGAGCTGGCATCTGACTTATTAAATAATATAGTGGATCTGCCCCAACAACAATAGCAATAGGCATAGGTTTATTCTGAACTATGTATTTCTTGAATATTATCCCTTCATGCTGGGGAGATAATATAAGGTTACAAAGCTTTCTCTTACCCTTCAATTGGAATCTCCTTATTCCACTATTCTGCCATCCTGTTTCAGGATCCTTTATATTACTAATTCCTGCAGTAATATATGGTGGTATATCATACTCCCCAGTAAATGGAACCGGAAGTTTTGTAAGGTCTATATCATCTTCAAATATCTTCACCTCCTTACATGGTCCATCATTTACTTCAATAGGTGAAATTCTTTTCTGTGTCCTTAATATCTCTGCTAACTTCTGAACCATTCCTTTTTCCTCAATACCCAGTGTTAAAGCCATCCTTTTTCTTGTAGCAAGACCATCTGAAAATATCCTCCACCCAGGATAACCCTTTATATTCTCATGAATAACAGCCTTCCCTTGAGTTTCACATATCTTTCTTGATATTGCTGCGATTTCCCCTCTTAGATCTACTTCAAGATTATTATGAACAAGCTCTCCCTTCTCCTCTAAAAATTCTATCCAATCCCTCATCGATCTAAACGGAAATTGTGCCATTAATACATCCCTCCTTTATTATTTAAACTACTCTTTAATAACTCTTTTTGTTTTTGCCTCTTCCCTTGGAAGACTCCCTGGTTCTAATACCTCAATATTAACTCTAACAGTTGTCTTATCTTTGATATCATTCTGTAAAAGTTCTGAAAGCCTTGGATAATCATCTTTTGAAATACCCTTTTCCGCCTCTACTAGAACAAATATATTACCAGGAATCTTCTTTATTCTATACTCAGCTGATAAACCTTCTATACTCCTAACAGAATTCTCAATTAAAGCCGGATATATATTCACCCCCTTTACAATAAACATATCATCCCCTCTTGACTTTATTCCACCTAAAACTATTGGCAATGTCCTTCCGCATTCACATCTGGTATCCTCAATAACATTTATATAATCTCCAAGCATGACTCTAATAGAGGGCATTCCAAATCTTGACAAAGCTGTTACACAGGATATACCACTTTTAATGCCATTTTTATCAGGATTCACAGGATCTAAACTCTTTGGATCAAGGACTTCAACCAGCCAGTAATCTGCTGTTATATGATCTGATGGCTCTTCCTTCTTTGCCAAGCTCTCACAGGAAAAAAATTGAGGTCCAGCATGCTCTGTAGAACCCGGTTGATCATGAACTTCAGCATTAAACCCTTCTGCTAATAGTCTATTTGTAGCAGGAATTCCATATCCAGGTTCGCCGGACACAATTATCTTACTTATTTTAAGATCATGGGGATTAATACCAACTTCTTTCGCAACCTCAAGCTGTCTTATGGCATAGGTAGGAGTAGAAACAAGGAAACTTTCTGCACTCCCAGCAAGATTCATTATGAGTTTAAGCCATCCAGCTGTTGGTATTGGCCCCTTTGGAACATTCTGACATCCCAAGGCAGCAGATGAATAAAATATATGCCAGAATCCCATAAAAGGAGGAAATGGAAAACCATAGAATCCTCTCCATCCAGGCCTTACACCATGGGCATAAAAAGCCCTTATTGTAACCTCGATACCATTCTCTATATCCTCTTTTGTATCAGTATATAACCGAGGTTTCCCAGTTGTCCCTGATGTCTGATAATATTGAAAATGGGTATTTGGAGAACTTGTTGGAACAGTTCCATATGGAGGATACTCTACCTGATCTCTCTCAAAATCCTCTTTTTTTAATATTGGAAGTTTTACAATATCTTCTAAGCTTTTAATATCAGAGGGTTTTATCTTCATTTCATCCCATCTCTTTCTATAAAATGCACTGTTTTCATAAGCAAACTTAATAAGATATATCAATTTCTCCAGCTGAATCTCTCTAATCCTGCTCATAGGAAGAGTTTCAACCTTTGACCAGTATTTATCAGAATAAGGCTTTGTTCTATCCCCTTCTTCTGGTATAACTGGACCATGCCTCTCTCCCACATAATCATCTGACCATATATATTTAACCCTCTCCATTAGTCCTCCATTTTAACTCATAATATCTGAAATAATTCACGATAGCCCTTCCTACTTTTTCAGGTGTATTAAATGCTGGAATCCCATTCTCTTCCCATTTTAATATTTCGATTCTATAATCTTCGGGGGCTACTGCTAAAACAAATAGTGGCTTATTATACCTCTTTGAAAGCTTTGCACAATCCTCAATAGGAATCATTATATTATTATCAAGCCATGATGTATATATTACGAGTATAGCTGATACACTATTATCTTGAATAACCACCTCAAGAGGTTTTAAATAGAACCTATGGTCAAATCCTGCCATCGGCATATCAACAGGATTACCAACTTCTACAATTCCATGTATAGATTCTCTTATCTTCTTCTTTGTATCCTCTTCTAAATTAACAAGATTAACACCGCCTCTTTCACATATATCAGATACAATAATGCTTGGTCCAGCAGTATGAGTTATTATCACAAGATTCTTATTATTAACAGGTGGAGACATATATAATATCTTTGCTGCTGAGGCTAAATCCTCGGTACTATTAACCTGTAATATCCCAGACTGTTTAAATGCGGCTTTATATATATCAGGGGAGCTCGCCATAGTCCCTGTATGGGTCAGGGCCATCCCCTTAGCTTTATTCCCAAATCCTGCATTATATGCAATTATAGGCTTTATGAAGGCATATTTCTTCGAAATCTCATAAAACCTTCTTGCATCATCTATCCCCTCAATATATAATAGTATAATATCTGTATCAGGATCGTAGACAAGATACTCTATAAGATCTGCAAATTCAACATTTGCTCTATTACCTATACTTACATATTTCCCTATACCAAGATTATTATTTTTTAGTTGACTTACTATTGTAAATCCAACCCCTCCACTCTGGCTGATAACAGCAACGTTACCCTTTGAAAGATATGAAAATTCAGGGATAAAAGTTGCATTAAAATTATGTTTAAGATTAAGCAATCCCATTGTATTTGGTCCTATTATCTTAAAGTTTCCTCTATCCGCCATATCTTTTAATTTCATTTCAAGCTTAGCACCCTCTTCACCAATTTCTTTGAATCCTGCAGAGAATATGACTCCTCCCTTACCCCCTTTTTTTATCGCCCTATCCAGGGAATTGAATAATCTATTTATTGATATAGCAAATATAAAGAAATCCACATTACCAGGAATATCTTCTATACTTTTATAGGTCTTTAATCCAAATATATGATCCTCTTCAGGATTTACAGGGTATATTCTCCCTTTAAAACCTGAAGAGGTTATCGAATTCATAGCAATATACCCTACTTTACCTGGATTTGAGGAAGCTCCAACTATAGCTACAGATTCTGGGAAAAATAGAGATTTAAATTCTTTCATAATCCTATTTTCTCGGATATTCGTAAACTCCCTTCCCTGTCTTAACCCCTAATCTGCCAGCTCTTACATATTTTCTTAATAGTGGACAAGGTCTATACTTAGAGTCTCCAAACTCTCTATACAATGTTTCCATTGCAGCCAAGCCAATATCTAATCCCATAAAATCTGTAAGCTCTAATGGTCCCATAGGTAAATTCATCCCCATCTTCATTGCGTTATCAATATCCTCTGCAGATGCAACCCCCTCCATTAAGGCGTAAAAAGCCTCATTTACCATGGGTGCTAATATCCTTGTTACTATAAAACCTGGTGATTCATTTACCCCGATAGGGTTCTTTCCCAACTTTTTCGCTAATTCCAAAACTGTATTAAATGTTTCTTCAGATGTATTAATACCCTTTATAACCTCTACAAGCTTCATAATCTGGGCAGGACTGAAAAAGTGCATACCTATGAATTTATCTGCTCTCTTTGTTGCACTTGCCATCTCTGAAATACTCAGAGCTGTTGTATTTGAAGCAAAAATAGTGTGCGGTTTACATATGCCGTCTAATTTTCTAAACACGTCCTTCTTAACCTCTATATTCTCAATGACAGCTTCAACGATAATATCTGCATCCTTTGCAGCTTCATTAATATCATCTGTAATAGTAATGTTATTTAACACTCTATTCATGTCATCATCTGTTATTTTCCTTTTATTAACTCCCTTTTCTAACTCTTTTTTAATTCTCCGTAAGGAGTTTTCAATTATTTCTTTACTAACATCATTTAAATTTACTTTAAAATTAGCCTGAGCAAAAACATGGGCTATTCCTGTTCCCATAAAACCTGCTCCTATTATACCTACATTATTAATATCCATATACAAGAACCTCCTTCAAAATTATTATAGTAATTAATAAACAGTTTAAGTAAATTATATATAACAATATTCAAATATTGTCAATATAATTTTGGGGAAGGTAAGCATCTCTTTTTTCGTGATAACATTATGCAGCATATCTTACCACCTT